>JANWZV010000060.1 GCA_025061805.1 Candidatus Dojkabacteria bacterium
TTCTTGATGTTTTAATTTATTGATAAAATTTCTAAATAATTGTTCTGCAAGTATTGTTGTAGGAGCTAGTATAACAGTTGTGTAGTCGTTTATTATTGATGTGATATAGCCTAGATACATTGATATAATTGTTTTACCTGTTCCTACATCCCCATATATTATTGTTCTAATTGCTTGGTTATTTGTTATATTTGAATTTAGTTGTTGTATACATTTTAATTGATCTGTTGTTAAATTTATTCCTATATGATTACAAAAGTTTTGAATAATATTTTTTGGTATTTTTATTTGGATTATTTTATTTGTTTGTATAAGTATTTGTTGTTGTTTTTGAGATTCAAGTATTTTTAATCTTAGATTTATTAGTTCATATATAGCCAAAATTTTTTTATTTTTTGCTATATCATTTTCATTTTCTGGGAAGTGAATTTTTTGAATTATATTTAATATTTTATGTTCAATATCATTGCATAAATTTGATGTTTGTATTTTATTAATTATTTTTTGGACAAGTGTCCGAAATGTATTTTTATAGTTGCCGTTAATACTAAAGTATTCTGGGATTATATGTCCGATTAATTTTGATTTACTTGTTAATATTTTTTCTGGTGCAAAGTAAAGATTTTTTGAACTTTTTTTGTAAATTTTCCCAAACAAATATATGTTTTCTTGTTTATTAGAAGATAATGCATTAACAATATAATCTTGATTAAACCATATTAGGTTTATTTTACCACTATCATCTTTAAATGTACCTTTTTGTATTGACTTATTATTCTTTAGTTTAATTGTTTCTAGGTTTGTTACATTCCCGAATATTAGGAATTTTTTTTCTAGTATGTATTCGTTGTCTGATGTTTTTGTAAACATATCTAAAATAGTAGATATTTTGGTTACATTTTTGAAGTCATTGTATTTGTATGGTAGGTAAGTCAGTATATCTTCTATAGTTATTAAATCAAGTTTACTCAAATATTCCTTATCTTTTTGGGTTAGTTGTATAAATTCACCAATTAAAGATTTAGTGATACTATTTGTTTTAGGTATTATGTGTGTACTATTTGTATTTACATCTTTAATTCTTTGCATATATTCTGGATAGTTTATCAAAGATTTATTTGAAAGATATTTAACTATTTTTTATGAGAAGAAAGAAAATAGTACAGCTACTAAAGGTGACAAAAATAATGCTAGGCTTAACAAAATTAATACTGCTTTAAAAAAAAAAGATGGCATATTTTTATATTGAAGCTTTATCCGTATATTCATTGCATGTAACTGTTAATCTATAATTTTTTTATTTATTCTATTGTTGTGTTTTGTTTATGTGTTTACGAACTTAACAAACAAAAAAAATTAATCAAATTTGTTTCATTTAAGAGAAACTACACGGAGGGGGTGAGATTCGAACTCACGGTCTCTTAAACGAGACACCCGTTTTCAAGACGGGCACAATAGACCACTCTGTCACCCCTCCTTTTAAATTAAGTATCAAGAGAATTTTACCATAGTTATAGCAATAGATAGTAGAATTACATTTAGTTGTTTCTGTGTATTGTTGTATATGTATTTTTATACTTTTATGTATAATTGTATAACCGAACATATACCTTTAAATTTACCCAATTTACAATTTTGATTATTTATTTTTGGTTATTTATTTTACTTATTTGATTATTTTGTTTTACTTATTTTTGTTTATTTTGGTATTGTTTAGTTTATATATTATTTTATTTCTTAACCCAAACTAATGTAGTAGATGTGTGTTTTGGTGGCTAATATTTTTAGTGGTTAATAGTGTATTTTGACTCACTTATATATATACTTACATGTTATATGTTGTATAATAAACTTGTTGTTTTCAACGTTTATGTATGAATAGCAAAAACAAAAAATATAGATACATGAAGTCTTTTGCTACTAGTTTTTCTAAAATTAAAATAAAGCCGAAAAAGTTATTGAAAGTCTTTGTAAAGGTAACTGCTTTTTTTGTATTTTCTTCGTTATTCATATCAGTATTGCTAGTACTAGTTATATTAACTTGGTTTCAAGAGATTAGCAAATCAATTCCAGATATTGAAGATATAAGACCAGAGAATATTTTTTCTTCGGAAATATATGATCGAATAGCGTTAAGCAATCCAAAATCAGGCACTTTGTTATATAGGTTTTCTGAGAAAGTTAATAGTGATCCAGTTAAGTTTGAGGAGATACCTGATATAGTGAAGTTTGCTTTTTTAGCTGCAGAAGATAAGAGATTTTATGAACATTTTGGATTTGATTTCGTTGGTATATTACGTTCAATAAAAAATATTATTACTGGAGATCCTGATCCTGGTGGTGCGAGTACTATAACTCAGCAAACTGTTAGAATGCTTACAAAAGACAAAGATCGTACAATAGAAAGAAAGATTAGGGAAATACTTACTGCAATTCAATATGAGCAAAAGTTTACTAAAGATGAGATTTTGAGTATATATTTAAGCAACGTACCTCAAGGATCGAATGTTATAGGTGTAGGTACAGGAGCAAAATTTTATTTTAATAAAAGTATAAAAGATGTTAATTTAGCCCAAGCTGTTATACTTGCTTCTATTGTTCAAAGTCCATCTTATTTATCTCCTACTAGACCTATTGATGATGTTAATGCAGCGAGAGCAAGACTACGCAGTAGGATGGAATATGTTTTCAACCAGTTAGAAGAAAATAAAGATTTGTTTAACGAATTATATAGGAAGCAAAAGGGTGATTCATCTTTACCAGATTTGATAACTATTGAACTTATTAATGAAGCAAAAAAGTTTGATTGGGAGTCTAGTTTAGTACCTCCAGTTGCAAACGATAAAAAAGCAGGTCATTTTGTAAACTATGTAATATCTAAGCTAATTACTGATAACTACTATAAGAATCAGCGACCGTTTGAGATTGCAGAGTTACAAAGTGGTGGATTTAAGATATATACGACTTTAGACTATAACATACAATTGATTGCTGAGAAATATGCAAATGTAATAGGCAATCATAGAAGGGATTTGGGTGTATTTAATGGAGCGATTGTTACTACTATACCATCTACTGGTGAAGTTATATCAATGGCTGGATCTAAGTCTTTTAATGCGGAAAGGGAAGGTTGTTCTCCAAATGGTGGTTGTAAGTTTGATCCAGAAGTAAATATAATTACTTCGTTACAACAGCCGGGTTCTACTGTAAAACCTTTTGGTTATTATGAAGCATTTAGACAAGGTAAACTATTTACGGGTAGTTTTTTGCCTGATGTTCCAATGACGCTTGGTAATTATAATCCTAAGAATTGGAATGGTGTTGCTGCTGGGGTAGGTCATAGTGCAAGGTTAATGTTAAGACAATCTAAAAATTTACCAGCTTTATATGTGTTAGGAATAATTGGTTTTGATAGATATTTTGAAGTCATGCAAGAGTTTGGGTATACTACTTTTACGCGTGAAAGAGTTGGCTGGTCATCTATTTTAGGTAGTATAGATGTAACTCCTCTTGAACATGCTCAAGGGTATGGAGTGTTTGCTAATAGTGGTGACTTAGTAAAGATTAATCCAATTATTAAGATAGTTTCATCGACTGGAGAAACAATATATGAGCGTAATGTAGAGCGTAAAAGGGTAGCTGATCAACAAGCAGTATATTTAATTAATAAGGTTTTAGAAAATTATGATGGTACATCTTTTGATGGTCGTGAGATGTCAGGTAAGACTGGAACCACTGATGATGGAGGTACTAATAATAAAGATTTATGGCTTGTTTTATATTCTCCTGATTTTGTTACTGTTTCTTGGGCTGGGAATAATAATAATGATCCTTTAAATCCGTGGCAAGCTTGGCCGAATACTGTAATTCAAGTTCCTTTAGTAAACTATATGAGAGAAATTGGTGGATCTTCGTATTTTGCAGCTCGTACACGTTTTCCTATACCTGCTTTTGTATATCAAGGTGGTGGAACTTGTAATAATAATAAAGAATGTTTTGGTGTTGAAACTGGTTGGATGATAAGAGGCAGGGAACCAAAGTTTGATCATATCAAAAAAAACGTAAAAGTATGTACTGACCAGACTAACAAAATTGCTAGACAAATAGATATTAATATGGGTCTTTCTAAGGAAGAAACTTTTATAAAGTGGTTAAGTCCTGTGAACGACAGTCAGTTTCAGAAATTTATAGATGACTATGTTTTACAGAAAACGAATGTAAAAAATGGTGGTCCAGATGACAATGATTTTTGTGATGTAGATAGATTTGCTGGTGTAAATGGTCCTATGTTCTATAATTTGTCTGCAAGTTATATTGTTCCGAACAAGGTAAGGCTTGCTGGAGGTGTATCTACTAGTTCAGGTACTGTTACTAGTGTTTCTTTTGAGTTTGATGATACTCCAATGACTAGTTGTGTATTACCTGTGAGTGAATATCCAAACTTTGATATTACTTGTGATATACCTATACCGTTTGACAATGCAACTTATAAAGTTGATTTTATAGCTTTAGATTCTAATATGTTAACAAAACAAGAAACACGTAATGTGCAAGTTAATAATGGGGTCAGTCAATATTTACAGTTTGCTACAATTCCAAGTACTTTAACTTGGGGTACCGATGTTGGTAATGGAATTTCTTATTCTATTAATTTAAATGTTTTAACTCATTCTATTAATTATACGTCGGTTAAGTTATTTGAGGTAAAAAATAATGGTACGCCATTGTTTGTTGGTTTAATGACTCCAGTAATTGGAGGCTTTACGTTTAATTGGGGTGATAGTATTCCTAATATGAATGATAGTTATTACTTTTTTGTTGAAGCTACTGTTGGTAATACTGGAGCAACAAAATCACAAAATTCTGGTGTATTTAGTATTACTCAATTTGTTCCAACTCCTACTCCGACACCGACACCAACACCAACTCCTACACCAACACCAACTCCTACTCCTACTCCGGCACCGTAGTCTGTATAGGTATATTTTGGAATATGTTGATACAAAATAACAGTAATATGTAATTGTATGAAAAAAAAAATGTAGTTATTTGATTGACATAATACTTGTATTCAATTAGTTACGTATTTTAGATTAAAATTTAATAAACTCTTTGCTCACCAATAGAAAAGACTAATTTTAATTAACACAAATACATTATTAGTATTTTAGTTTGTATATATGTTTTTTGTACTAGTTTAGTTAAGTAGGATGTTATTTGGTAGAAGATGGTACTACTTGATTAACTAACGTTTTAAAATCTTCAGGCGAATTAATACACATTTCGGCTAATGATTTACGATTTATTGATATATTGTTTGTTTTAAGATGATTGATAAATTTATTGTAGCTAATACCGAATGGTACCAGCGATGATGATATTATTTTGATGAATTCTGTTCTCATTTGAGATCTTCTACGGCGTCTATGTGCAAAACTATATTGTCCAGCGTGTAAAACTGCTTCTTTTGCTCTTCTGTATAATCTAGAGTATGTCATTCTATAACCTTTAGCTAGTTTAAGTATTTTTTTATGTCTTCTACGTTTGTTGGTACCTCTCTTTATTCTCATAGTGTTTTAGATTATATAAAATAAAAAGTATGTTTTGTTGATAAGCTACATTGGAATATTAAAGCATATATATATTTTTTAATTAAGAAACTAGCTACTTATTAATCTTCTGATTCTTCTTACATATCCTGACGAATTGATAACTAATCTATCTTTTAAGACTGTTCGTGTTGATTTTCTCATATTTTTTAGATGTGAATTATTTCTTCCGCTTAACTTTTGTCTAACGAGCTTACCTGTTGCTGTAACTTTCAATCTTTTAAGTGTTGATTTATGCGTTTTTTTTGCCATATCGCAAAATTAACTAACTTATTTTAACTAAAATTCAAGTTTAATTCCAATTTTGTTAATTTTGTTTTAGTATCGATTACATTTATACTGTTTTGTGATTTATTTTAATTTTTAATGTTTTAATTTTAGTCTTGCATACACAAATTTGTTTTCTTGTTGTACTTCTCCTATTAAAGCAGCAAAGTCTTTAGATAAATCTAGAATTTTATTTACTAGTTCTTTCATTTCTTGAACGGTTGTTTTTCTTTTTCCTTTTTTTTCTATTGGTTTTACTACAATTTTAGCTACGCCTTTTTCTTTTTGTAAAAACTCTTTTATTTTATTAATTTTTATTTCCATATCTCTCTGTCCTATATTTGCATGAAACCACCATTCTTTTTCTTCTGAGCTTTTAGAGCCTAGCAAAGATTTTTTTAATTTTTTTATTTTTTCGTATCTAAATTTTTGCCAGTTTACTAATTTTACTACTGGTTTATTAGGATTATCTGATACTAATACCAGGTCCAGTCCTAAATTATTTGCTAGTTTCAGAGCTTCTTCTTTAGTTACATCTTTATTTTCGTTTTCTGATACTAACAAAAACTTGTCGAAGTCTATTTGTTCATTTATTTTGTAGTTTAGGACTAGTTTACTACTATTTTTATTGTTTTTCCTGTGTCTAATTACTTTAATATAGTATGCAATTTATAACATGTAAAGTAAAAATGTAGATACAAAACAACATAGTACTTTATATACAAAATGATGTTGTGAACATAATTATAGCATATGTTGAAAAAATTTGAATCTTTTATGTATGGTATTTTTGTTTTAGTTGTTATTTAAAATTTTAAGCTTAATGGTAAAAAAAGAATATTGATTGTATTACAAATTTTTTGCATACAATTTTAAGTTTTCGATAATATCGTTTATAGATATTAATCCTATTATTTTATCTTTTATTCGCATATTAACAGAGTTGCTTTCTATTTCTCTTTGTCCTACGAATAATAATACTTCTTTACCTTTTTTAAGATGTGTGTATATTTTTTTATTTAAGCTTTTTGCTGTAGTATCTACGGTAGCAACTATATTTTGTTTAAGTATGTAGGCACATAGATTTTTTGCATCTTGGTTATATTTTTTGTTAATAGGTATGCAAACTATGTTACCACTTAGT
>JANWZV010000061.1 GCA_025061805.1 Candidatus Dojkabacteria bacterium
TACTTAAAATTATTTTTTTGATAGTCGTTTTAATTCTTTTTCGACATCTTCTAGTGTTGCAAATTCTTTGTAAACTGCTGCAAATAATAACGCGCCTAATTTGTCAATTTTTGATAGTCTTTTTAGAACCATTTCTCCTATTTCTATACTTTTTATCAAAGTGCTTTCCTTATTCATTAATTCATGAATAATATCTGATACAATTTCATTAATTTGACTTTCTGATATTGGTCTTTTTTTAACCGCTTTCATTATTCCTAATTTGATCTTTTCGGGATCAAATTCTTCTATTCTACCGTCTCTTTTTAACACATTTAAGCTTATTTGTTCTATCCTTTCATATGTAGTGAATCTCTTGTGACATTTTTCACATTCTCTTCTTCTTCTAGTAGTGTTTTCATTCGATTCTCTAGTTTCTATAACTTTAGTTATAGAATATTTACAAAACGGACACAACATAATTTTTAGACACTACATATAGTATCGAAAAAAAATTTTAACACTAAATATGAAAAATTCAAGGTATATTAAAAATTTTTTTAAAATAAACTGATGTTTTATGGTTTGTTATACATTAGAGAAAACTTTTGTGTCTCAAACAAAGCATTAAATAATTAATTTAATGCTTGTTAATTGGAATCATTTTTTTTGTAAATTAGTATGGATATATTTTTACATAGTATTAAAATGAATTAGACACTATATTTTAGTAAATTAAAACTGGCATTTAGTAACCAAGATATTAAAACTGTGTGGTTTTTTAAACATAAATAAAAATGAGCAGAACGAGTTTGGGAAGCTTTGTAAATGGAAATATAAATAATTATTTTTAGTTTAAAACTAATAGTAGTATAATTAGGTACATTGTTTAAGTTATTTTTTATATTTTTATATTTTAACTTACTTTTATGAATAATAATTCTCAACATAGCAATAGCTTTGCACAAAGTAATAACAAATCATCTAGTTTTCTTGTATATTTGCTTGTTATTTTTATTGTATGTTGTATGTGTTCATTTGTTAGTTGTTTATTCTTTGGTGGAATAGGATACGTAGCACAAATGTCTATAGGTAACGTATTAAATGACCTAACTAACGTTTTACAAGATGTTTCAAATAATATGAATATTGTAAATCTTCCAAATAACTAATTTATCAGTTAGTTTATATACAAAGTTTACATTACATAAATGTAAGTTATATATTGCCTATTTTATTTTTATTGTCAAAGTTAAGTTTTGTTTATTTTTCTTAGGTTTGATATGAATAGCAATAGTAGTTTAAGTTTATCGAAAAAACAAGTACTAATAACAGGTAGCACTAGTGGACTTGGCCGTGCTTTAGTAGAAATATTTTTAGAATATGGTGCATTTGTGTATGTAACTGGTCGGAATTTTATAAAGTTACAGGAAGTTTCAAAGGATTTGATTTCTAAAGGATACGAAAATTTTGTTACTGCCAGGCTAGACGTTTTGGATGTAGAAAGCATTGTAAGTTGTTTTAATACAATAGATAGTTTAGATGTTTTGGTAAACAATGCAGGTGTATGGTTAGAGGGAATAATTGAAGAAAATACAGATTATGACGTTAGTAAAGTTATTGATACAAATATTAAAGGATTAATTTTAGTAACTAAGTATGCTTTGCCTAAATTAAAAAAAACAAAAAACAATAGCATTGTAGTGAATATATCATCTACTGCTGGTGTAGAACCAAAACCACGTAATGCAGTTTATGTTGCTACTAAATACGCGGTAACAGGTTTTAGCGAAGCTTTATCCTTAGATTTGAAAGATTCGAATATTAGATGTATTTGTGTTTGTCCTGGTGGGATTGCTACTAATCTTTTTTCGACAGCTGGAGTACACAAAGATCTTACAAATTACATGTCGCCTTATGATATTGGTAGGATTATAGTTGAATCAATTATCCATTCAATTAGATCAAATTTGGTAACAGACAAAATAGTAATTAGACGTACAAATTAAATAGTACTTGAATAGTTAAAAAAATTAGCAAATAGTAAATTAATTTAATAAGTTTATGCATTAATATTTATTGCACTTTTGGAATAATACGTTATTTTGATCGCAATATATTCTTCTTTTTTATTATGTGATTATACTAACGAATATGTCTAAACTTATTAAGTGGTTCCATGCTATCGGTATATGTGGTAGAACTACGGCTAATGTGGCAAATATGTTTAAGAAAATGGGTTGGTTTGTTACTGGTTCTGATACCCAATTTTTTTCTCCTGCGATGGACGTACTAATTAACAACAATTTATTTTATTCAGAAGGTTATTCATATAAACATTTGACTAAAGATTATTGGATACATGAATCTTCGTTTTCTGAATTAATTTGTAAAGAGTATAACGTTAGTTTAATTCCTAAACATCCGGATTTATGTTTAATTGTAGAATCTGCCACATCTAAGAATAAAGAATATTTGTTTGCAAAAGCCAAGAATATTCCAGTTTTACCTTTTTCAAAAATATTACAAAAATACTTAGTCAAAAAAGAATCTATTGTTGTGGTAGGAACAGCAGGGAAAACAACAACAACTGCTCTACTTACTCTCGCACTACAGAAACTTGATTTAAATCCAAGTTATATGATAGGAGCCGAAGTTAATGATTTTGTAGAATCTCTAGCAAATACTAACAGTAATTGGAGCGTCGTTGAAGGTGATGAGTTCTATAATCCGCAGTTATCAGAAGCTCCAAAATTTATGTTTTTTAATCCGAAATATTTAGTAATAACTAACATAGGCTGGGAACATCAAGATTTATATGTAACACGGGATGATTATATAAATTCCTTTATTGAGCTAATCAAAATAGTAGATAAGGATGGATTTATTGTGTGTAAACACTCTGAAATATTACCGCAACTACGAGATGTAGCAACAACTAAACTAATAACCTTTGATTTTGATGATAGCACAAGTACAAATCACAATATAGACTATGTTATTTCAATAGAATCTAATATTGTGCAGTTTATTTCAAAAATTTCCAATACCGTAATTCAAATGCCAAAAGATAAAATTAAGTTAATTGGCAAATTTAATTTACTTAACTACTTAGCGTTATTTGCCGTTTTGGAACAATTATCTAATATAAATGTATTTAGTAAAAATATATTTAGAGATATCTTTATTGATGTATTATCTAGCTTCCGTGGGGCAAAAAAACGATTGGA
The DNA here is from genome assembly GCA_025061805.1 of Candidatus Dojkabacteria bacterium. GTDB lineage: Bacteria > Patescibacteriota > Dojkabacteria > J137 > J137 > JANWZV01. The sequence continues at coordinate 3,210 of JANWZV010000061.1, forward strand.
AGTTTTATTTAAAGATGATAATATTTGTATAATTGATGACTTTGGTATAACTCCTACCAGAGCTCAGAATAGTTTAGAAGTTATACATGAAAATTTCCTTGGGTATAAAATATATGTTGTTTTTGAACCAAACTCAGGTAGTAGGACAGGTACGCATGAGGAATTAATACAGATGTATAAAGACAAATTTAATTTGGCACACGAAGTGATAATACCAACTTTATCGCAACCTTTGCCAAATCAGAATTTAATTGATGCACACAATCTTACAATGCTCTTAAAATATTTAAATATTAATGCTGTTCATATTGATACTTATGAAAAGATTTTTGAATATTTAGTAGATGTTATTGTACAACATAAACGTAACAATGCCAAAATGGTTATTTTATTTTCAAGCTCTTATCGGCTTGATAAATTAACAAAAGATTTTATTAAATTAATTTAGCTTCTTTATGGGATTTGTATCATCAAAACAAATATTGTTGAATAATTCAATTTTAAATTCTAATAATTCTAATAATGATAACAACAAAAAAAAATCAAATAGACAAGAATTTCAAGCGTTTGCATATAGAATAGCATCAGATTTAAATGATTTAAGTAATCTTTTAATGTATCTTAGACTAGTAAAACGAATTGATAGAACTATTATTGAAGAAGCGTATCGTTTCGCTGTAGATTCTAAATCAGCTAATAAGAGTAAATTGTTTCTTTGGAAATTAAAGCAAATAAATGAGACTTTTAAAAAGAAAGTAAATTCGTACAATTTTTCATTAAATTTTGTTCTCAAACAGACTAAAAGAGCTAAAGATATATTTTGTCAAAAACTTATTAATAATCTTAATGTGGAATTTAATGTTACTCAATCATTTTTTGAAATAGTCTTTGAAAAATTAAATTCTATCTTTACAAATGATGAGATTTGTACGAATAGTATTAAAAAAAATATTTTACTAATTGGTGCACAACCAATGAGTTTTTACCATAAATTTTGCGATCAGAATAAATTTAGGTTTCTTGTTTTAGAAATATCTAGGAATGTAGCAAGAAAATTCAGAGATGAGATCAAAAGATATAGAACTATATGCAACAGTATTACGCTATTAAATGTAGATTTTTTTAAAAAAGATTTTAGAAATATAAAATTTGATTTAATATTATTCGAGCACTTCTGGAAAGTTGTTCCACTAAATTCCGAGATTAAATTCTTAAATAAGCTTGTAGATGTATCTAATAAAAATGCTTTGTTGTCTTTTTCGTTTAAACCAGGTGATTCTAATTCAGAAGAGTGGCAGTTAGTAGAATTTGAAAAAAATGTTAATAATTTAAATAAAGTAAATGTAAATAATTTAAGTTCAAACTTAAGCAAGAAAACGGAAATTATATATCTGTATAAAAAAGTAAATCAAAAAGAAAAAGTACTAGAATTGCTTGATAAATTTAAACTAAAAATTATTTTAACTCATCAACTAAATCAATCTGAATACGTATTATGCCAAAAAATGTATGAATAATGTACGTATAGAAGAATCATGGAAAATACTCCTACAAGATGAATTTAATAAGGAATATTTTGTAAATTTAACTAACATAGTCAGAAATGCATATATTTCTTCTATTAATAAAGTTGCACCTGCACCAAAAAATATATTTCGCGCCTTTAATTTAGTACCATTATATAATTTGAAAGTAATTATTATTGGTCAGGATCCTTATCACACCCCTAATGTTGCTGATGGGTTAGCTTTTTCGTCATTCCCAACGAATCCAATACCTCCATCATTACGTAATATTTTTAGTGAAATAGAAGCAGACTTAAATATACAAACAATTTCTAATCCTGATCTAACTAGATGGGCAGTACAGGGAGTTTTATTGCTTAACACTGTACTAACTGTACTAATAGGTAAACCAGGATCGCATAAAAATATAGGTTGGGAAATATTTACTGATGCAGTTATTAAAAAAATTTCAACAAATTGTTCAAATTTAGTGTTCATGTTATGGGGAAACTTTGCTATTAAAAAGTTAGCTTTAATTGATACCACAAAACACTTAGTTTTAACTGCTGCTCACCCTTCTCCTTTCTCTGCCAATAAAGGTTTTTTTGGTTGTAAACATTTTTCGAAAGCTAATGATTTTTTAATACGCAATAATATTTCTGCAATTGATTGGAGATAAATTAAAATACTTAAATATATCAACAAGTTAACAATGATTTAATAATTGTAATATGGTTTTGAAATATCTTAAACAGTGTATTTAAGAAAATATATTTTATGAAAGGTATATTTTAATTTTACTAGATATGGTTTTGCGAACATTTTTAAAAGGTTTATGTATGGGAGTAGCTGAAATAATACCTGGTGTAAGTGGTTCAACAATAGCATTAATACTTGGTGTATATTTTAAATTTATTAACTTTTTAGATGCTATAACTATTTTAGTAAAAGATTTATTTATTGAAATTAAGAATTTATTGATTACTAGAAATTTTTCTACTTTAATTAGATTAAAATTTTTTAGAACAGTTTTAACAAAACATAAAGATAATATTGACTGGGGTTTTGGATTTACATTGTTTTTTGGAATGATAGTTGGATTATTATTATCTTCTCAGTTAATTTTTTATATATTACAAAACTACAGACAATATTTTTTTGCTTTTTTATTTGGTTTAATTCTTGTATCAATTCTAGTTTTTTTAAAAAAATTGAGAAATTTAAGTTTACTGAATTTATTTGTATTATTTTTTATTGCTTTTTTTGTTTTTAGCTTACTAAATACACTACAAACTCGGTGTTTTCAAAACGTTTATGATATTAATAGCAATATATCTATATCTTTTGCTTTTTTTTTGTTTTTAGCTGGTTTTATTGCTATCTGTGTAATGATGTTGCCTGGCGTTAGTGGTTCATATATTTTGTTAGTATTAGGTGTATATGACTATATTATTACTGTACTAAAAAATATTATAAATTTAAATATTAAAATTGAATATTTAATTCCATTATTTATGATTATTTTTGGAATATTATTTGGTTTTTTATGCTTTGTTAAAATAGTAAAGTACTTAAATAATAGGTATCCACTACAAATTAACGTAGTATTACTTGGTATTATTATAGGCTCTTTGCGTACTGTATATCCATTTTATGGAGGTATTTCTAATGTTTCTTGTCAAACTTATACAATTGTATTACCTTGGGAATATCAAAAAAGTGATATTTTTTTAGTTCTAATATGTGTTTTATTAGGTGCACTTATTGGTTTTTTATTTTCATATTTCGGTAGAGAAAAAACTAGTGGTAAAATACAATAAATTTAGCTTAGGGTTATATTCTAGTTTCTAATTTATATTTCTTTACGTTTAGTTACTAAGATATTGTATAAGTAGATTATACTTCCTACTATTATACTAATAGATATACC
>JANWZV010000062.1 GCA_025061805.1 Candidatus Dojkabacteria bacterium
TTGCCGCTCTCATGGTAATGGGAGTTGCCAAACCAGCAGCTGAAAAAAGCATCGCTGCTGTATTGCGCAAGTTTGGAAGCAATATTTCACTAGAGGAACTCATACGCCAAGCCCTTAAAGCTGGCTTTTGAAAAAGTCATTTGCTTTTCGAAATGTGTGGTCATGGAGTTTACTCTATAATAATAGTGGAAAAGCGGATACTTTGCGTTTTTTGCTAAGCAAAGATAGAGTGTTTAAAGCGAATGCTTTTACATGATCTGAAATACTTGGACACACAAGGCGACCAAAGTCACTAGCCTAAAGGGCTCTGTGAGAGCACAAATGGCATGGGAATTTGCAGGAGATAAGTCAGAACATTATCTTTGTGGGTGATATCAGTAATTAATTACTTTATCAAGCACTGCCATAGAAGCTGTCGTGTTAAGCAACAAAATAGTGTTTAGGTCATGGAAAATTAGAAAATTATATGTAGCTTTGAGTGTGTTAACAATCGGTTTCCAAGAACAAGAAGAAGTAAAATTTTGTATTTTTTCTAAATTTCTTTACATTTGCTCCAAAAAGTGACTTGTATGAGTTTAACACTTGATTGCAGAAAAGTACAGATCGGAAAGAATTTCGAAGATTTTCATTTGATTTCCAAATGTGAAAATTAACTTTGAATGAAAAGTGTTATTATCACTCAGTCAAACTATATTCCGTGGAAAGGATACTTTGATAGCATGGCTCTAGTAGATGAATTTATTTTATATGATGATGTGCAATATACCCGTAGAGACTGGAGAAATCGAAATCTCATTAAAACCCCGCAAGGATTAAAATGGCTGACTATACCTATTGAAGTAAAAGGAAAATTTTTTCAAAGAATAAAGGATGCGAAAGTAAGTAATAATAGGTGGGTAAAAGATCATTTAAAAACTATACAGTTTAATTACGCTAAAGCTAGGTATTTCAAAGAGGTTTTTCCTTTCTTAGAAAGTATTTATTTACAAGCTGAAAAAATGGAGTATCTTTCGGAAATAAATTTTTTATTTTTGCAAAAAATAGCTCAGTATCTGAACATTTGTACGCCTATAAGATTTTGCTGGGAATATCCCTACAACGGCAATGACACAAATATGCGTATTATTCAAATATGTCAATTAGCAGGTGCCACCGATTATTATTCTGGACCTAGAGCCCAAAATTACATAGACGTATCTTTGTTCGAACAAAATAACCTAAAAGTACATTGGTTGGATTACAATGGCTATACTGAGTATGAGCAATTGCATCCACCATTTGAGCATGGTGTTAGTATCATTGACTTATTATTGAATACAGGAAAAGAGAGTACACGATATTTGAAGTACACAAATAGATGAAATTGAGTGTAGTAATACCAGTTTATCTTTCTGAAGAGACGTTGAGTATTCTAACGCAAAAATTACTAGAAGTGCTTCGTAATATTGTTCATGATTATGAAATTATCTATGTAAATGATGCTTCACCCGATAATAGTTGGGATGTTATTCAGAAACTATGTTATGAAAACAAAAATATTATTGGTATTAGCTTAAGTAGAAATTTCGGGCAGCATCCTGCTATTTATTGTGGAATAATGCACGCAACGGGCGATGCAATTATAGTTATGGATTGTGACTTGCAAGAAGACCCCAAATACATTAATGATTTAATAAGAGAATATCAAAAAGGAAACGACATTGTTTTTACTATTAGAAAGAAAAGAAGGTATTCTTGGTGGAAAAATATTGCTACGAAATTATTCTCGTTCATATATAATTATTTAATAGACGATAAAAAGTTATTAACCAGCCATAGGGTGGGTTCATATAGTTTAATTAGTAAAAAAGTAGCAGAAGCATTCAAAAAATATGGCGACTATCAATTCCATTATCTAATGGTATTAAGATGGTTGGGATTCCGACAATCTTACATAGAAACAGAACATAAAGAAAGACATTCGGGGAAAAGTGCGTACGATTTTAAGCGATTGTATGAGCATGCATTAGTAGCTATTGTGTTTCAATCTGATAAGTTACTAAGATTTAATATTTATATTGGATTAATTATTTCAGTAATTTCGATTATAAGTATTTTGTATATTTTGGTTAACTATTTTATTCATGGTTTTGCTTCTGGGTGGACAAGTATTTTTGTTTTACTTCTATTTATGCTTGGTGTCATTTTATTTTCACTGGGAATAATAGGTTTATATTTAGGTAAAATGTTCGAACAAGTTAAAAATAGACCTAAGTTTATAGTAAAAGATATTATTAACAAATCAGAATAATTAGAGTATGGCTTGGTTTAACATTCCTCCTGGAAGCATACTACAGCATTTTTATCTTAAAGAACGAATAAAAAAAATACCAACAATTTGTAGACGATTTTTAGATATTGGATGTGGAAATGGATATGTATCAAGAATATTTCTCGAAGAAGGATGGGAAGGTGTTGGAATCGATTTAAATGAAGAGGCATGTAAGTTTAATTATGCATTTAACCAAAAGTATATCTCTTCAAAAAGATACACAATAATTAATGATGATTTTTTGAAGGTAAATTTGCCTTATGATAAATATGATGTTATTGTATCTTACATGGTTATTGAGCATTTGGATAATGAAGAATTAGCGAATTTTATTAAGAAATCCATGAATCTATTATACAATAAAGGCACATTAATTTTTCAGGTGCCTGCAAATATGAAGTTTTGGGGTATTGAAGATGATATAGCAGGGCATGTTAAAAGGTATGAGATGAATGACATTATTAATCTATCTAGTGAACATAACTTGAAAATCAATCATATAGCAGGGTTAAATTATCCCATTTCAAATTGGCTTCTTTCTCTCTCGAATATTTTGATTAAAAGACAGGAAAAAGATAAATTAACACTATCACAGAAAGAGAAAACTATCTATAGTGGAAAAAGAGATGTTTTGTTAAAGACAAAATTTCCGCGTATATTTGCTCTTATATTAAATCCATTTTTCTTGTATCCTTTTCATTTATTACAAAAATTTTTCTCAATATCAGTAAATCGTTAGTGCTTTATATTGAATTTACTTTAAAATAAAACTTTATGGTACAGCAATATGGTATAAGTGAAATTGTGTTATTAAATGATGAGGTGGAAAAAATAATAGAAGAAGTGCGTTTTAAGGGATATTCTATTATTAGAAATATCATATCACTTGAAGAGTGCTTAAAAATTAATAATAAACTTGAAGAGATATATTCTATCCAAGTAGAGGAAATTGGTAAAGAAAATCTTCAAAAAATTCAAGAATTAGATGTTGTTCGTTGTCCGTTATATTATGATGAGAAATTTGTTTCGTTATTAACAAATAATTTTATTCTTTCCGTTCTTCAAAAATTATTTCAAAACAAATTTATTTTACACTTACAAAATGGTATAATCAATCGTCCTTATACAAAACACCATCAAACATCTTGGCATAGAGATATTCCCTATCAGGAATATACTACCAGTAAACCTCTTTCCATTAATGTTTTTTATTGTCTCTCTCCCTTTAATAAGCAAACAGGTGCTACTCAAATTTTACCCTACTCACATAAATATGAAAAATTTCCAAGTATTAATTTTGTGGAACAAAACGCTATTCATATAGAAGCTAATCCCGGCGATATAGTAATTTTTGATAGTTGGCTGTATCATCGTGCTACTCCTAATGTGTCCAACATTGTGCGTTACGGCTTAAATCATGTTTTTACCCTACCAATATTAAAACAACAAATTGATTTGCCAGTATTTTTAAATGGAAAATACAACGATGATCCTATTTTACAAGAATTATTGGGGTATACGTTTATGACCCCTAAATCTGTTTTTGAATATAGATATAAGAAAATGAGTAAACATGGACATTAAGAAAAAGGTTTCCGACTATTACACAGATAAAATAAAAAGATATGGGAAGAGCAGTTGGGGAGTTGATTGGAACAGTAAAGAATCGCAGTTTCTAAGGTTCAAGCAACTATGTAAAATCTTACCAGATTATAAAGAAGAAACATTTTCCATACTAGATTATGGCTGTGGTTACGGAGCTTTGGTCGAATTTTTATTACCCCTATATTCAAATTTCAATTACATTGGGTATGATATATCTGAAGAAATGCTCAATGTTGCCAAGGCATCTTATAATCAAACAAATATTCAATTCATAAATGATGACAATAACTTGCAACCATGCGATTATCTTGTAGCATCAGGATTATTTAATGTCAAATTAGATGTTCCCTTATCTACATGGGAGGACTATATTTACCAAACATTACTTAACTTTGACCGATTATCCATAAAAGCTTTTTCTTTTAATTTATTGACATCTTATTCTGATAAAGAGTTTATCAAGGATTATTTATATTATGGGGACCCTTGCAAATATTTTGATTTTTGCAAAAAAAACCTTTCAAAAAATGTTGCTTTGCTTCATGATTATGGATTGTATGAATTCACTATATTAATAAAAAGTAATTTTTATGGCAAAAATTATCATATTTGGTTCAGGTGATATCGCCCAAATAGCAAAATATTATTTTGATATCGACTCACCACATGAAGTTATTGCTTTTACATTAGATAAAGAATACATTAAAGAATCTCTTTTTGAAGGGTTACCTGTTATTCCTTTTGAACAAATAGAACAATTTTTTCCACCATCGGAATATCAAATGTTCATTGCAATTTCTTATAGAGACATGAATCGTTTAAGGCAAAAAAAATTTTTTGAAGCTAAATCAAAAGGGTATCATTTGGTTAGTTATATTAGCTCCAAAAGTACTTATCTTTCTCAGTATAAATGTGGGGAAAATTGTTTTATCTTCGAAGACAATACTATTCAACCATTTGTAAAGATTGAAGACAATGTTACAATTTGGAGTGGTAATCATATTGGTCATCATTCTATTATTCACTCACACAATTTTATTAGTTCTCATGTTGTAATATCTGGTCATTGTGAGATAGAACCCAATTGTTTTCTAGGGGTGAACTCTACAATTGCACATTGGGTTAAAATAGCGAAAGGAACTTTAGTGGGAGCTGGAGCTACTATTACTAAAAACACTGAACCCGACTCGGTCTATGTGCCAGCTAAATCAATAAAACTAGACAAAAAGAGTTTTGAAATTAAATTATAAAACAACCTTTTAATGCTGTGGAAAAAACTAGGTCATATCTTTAAAGTAAACAACGATAATGAGTTTTTAAAAACTCATGCTGCTAATCCGCTACCAATCCAATTAGATGAAAAAATTTTTCGAGTTTTTTACAGTGGAAGAGATAAAAATAATAGATCATCGGTTGGTTATGTGGATTTAAACTTGGATACATTAAAAATTGTTAACTATCCGAAAGAACCTGTTTTTACTTATGGGAATGAAAACTCCTTTTATTCGCACGGAGTAAGCATCGGAAATATGTATCAAGATCTTGATGGCAAATGTTTCATATTATTTATGGGTTGGCAAATAAGAGAGAATCAACATTGGAGAGGAGACATTGGTCGTTTAATGTTGATTAATAAAGAAAAGTTAATACTAAATCCAACCAATCCCTTCTTAAAATTGGATAATGAAGATCCCATTAGTTTATCCTATCCTTTTGTACTATTCCATAATAATGAATTTAAAATGTGGTATGGATCTACAATTACTTGGAATGCTGAAAATGGTGAAATGATACATGTTATTAAATATGTCACATCTTATGATGGAACAACATGGAAAAAACATGGAATTGCTATCCCTTACGAAATAGGCAAGGCTCAAGCTTTTTCTAGACCGTGCGTAGTTATCGATTCCAACGGTTTTCATATGTGGTATTCCTTCAGGAAAGGTGATGGAACTAAATATAGAATAGGTTATTCTCATAGTTTAGATGGCGTTAACTGGATAAGAAAAGATGAACTGGTTGGTATTGATGTAAGTAAAAATCTAGAAGACTGGGATTCTGAAATGTTGTGTTATCCCTTCGTTTTTGATCATAATGGTAAAAGATATATGTTGTATAATGGAAATTCATTTGGAAAAGAAGGCTTTGGGTTAGCTATTTTAGAACAAGACTAAACTAAAAAAATTAACTATGATTAGATGGATTATTTAGATTATTGAAATAGTTTTTTTCAAGCAAAGATTAGTACGCCAAAAAAGCTCCCAATCAGGTAAGTTTATTAGCCTGTTGAGCAAATTAACGGTTTATACTTATTTCGATAAACTGTTCGCTGTTAAACCGTTTACACTCCTGAGGTTAAATTTTTTTAACTTTAATTGCATAAACTGCGTTCAAATGTGTCGCATTAACTGCACTAATTAGCAACCAACCCATTGCGCCATCTGTCTACGTATTCATACCACGGGTCGCGGTAGCGGGCATGGCGCACAAGTTCGTAGTGGACCCCTGTGAATTGGTTTGCTTTGGGTTGAAAAGTAAATTTTAGAGTTCTGCCTTGCAATC
>JANWZV010000063.1 GCA_025061805.1 Candidatus Dojkabacteria bacterium
TAATTTTTTATTGTTTCTATTGTCTCTTTAACATCATTAAAATTTATTATTTTTCCTATTTGAGTATTAAATTCACTTTCAAGTTTTTCGTTTTTAAATATGGTAGCTCCTTCTACTTTTACTGATTTTAAATTAGGGTTTTCTACAACATTTATTATTAACCTAAAACCATTTTTATAAGGTTATTTTGTTCCTTTTACATCAGCAAAGTAACCAAGACCAAAAATTCTTTGTAAATCTTCTTTTATTTGATTAGGTGTAACTGTATCTCCTATTTTTATAAACATCGCTAACATTACAATTTCTTTTCTATCACTACCTACAACTGCTATATCTGTTATTTTTACTTTTAATGTTTCATCTATAACAGGCAATTGATTTTTATTTTCATTAAATAAATTTTGACTATAGCTATTAAAAGTTAAAATAAAAAATATAGAAGGTACTAAAAAAACAATTTTTTTATTCATTTAATTAAAAACACAAACTAGATAATTAATTGTAAATTATAGAATTTGAATTATTATTTATATTTTATTTTTTTTACAAAGTTTAATAAAGATTTATACCTAATTTAATATTTGTGATAATAAACACTTATTTTATAATTTTAATTAAATTAATTTTATATTAAAATATTTTCTAGTTTTTTAAAATGAATGAATTTAAAGTAATAATAAGCAAAAAAAAATTAACAACTATAAACTCTATTTTACTAATATTCACAGTAATTTTTGGATTAAATATATTTAAACTCTCACTAGTAAATTTTAATCTGTATAAAAGTAAACATGCATTAGAAAAACATTACTCTAATTTATTAAAAGAAAACAAATATTTAATGAAGGAAATAAAGTTTTATCAATCTAATCAAGGTGTTGAGAAACTAGCAAGAGAAAGATTAAATTTTATAAAAAACTAGTATTTATACAACTCCTACTTTAATTTTAAGTCGCTTAATGCATAAACTATAACAAAAAACAATACTATTAAACTATACAATAAAAAAAGCTATGTTAGAAAAACACAATTTAACTTGTAATTAATGTGTAAATGAATAAAAAATATAAAACAATAAAGCTGAAGAAAGGGAAAGAAATACCAATTAATATGAAACATCATTGGATATTCAGCGGTAGCATAGATGGCAACCCAGATTTTGAAAATGGAGAAATATTAAAAATATTAGATTATAAAAACCAAGTTCTTGGATACGGATACTTTAACAAGAAATCACAAATAATAGGAAGAATAATAAGTTTCGGGGATAAAGATCCTATGGGAACATTGTATAACAACATTTTAAAATCTATAAATATGCGTTTTGAAGTATTTGATTTAAAACTAACAAATTGTTTCAGACTTATTAATGGTGAAGGTGACTTTATACCAGGTCTAATAGTAGATTACTATAACTCTCATCTCGTTCTACAAATTAGTACAATTGGAATAGATAAATTAAAAAACTACATAGTAGATAAATTATTAAAAATATTCAAAGATAGGTATAGTATTAAAATTCAATCAATATATGAAAAATCTTTAATGCAAGCAAGAGAAAAAGAAGGTCTTGATAAAACTGAAGGTATACTTTATGGGAAATTAGACGAACAACTCGTAGTACTAGAAAATGGAATAAAATTCTTAGTTAACATAAAGGATTCACAAAAAACAGGGTTTTTCATAGATCAAAGAGAAATGAGAGAATTTGTTCAGAAACTATCGAAAGACAAAAAAGTATTAAACTGTTTCGGATACACAGGAGGTTTTTCTATATATGCAATCAAAGGTAACGCAACCAAAACGTGTACAATAGATATATCAGAAAAAGCTATACAGAATTGTAAACAAAATTTTATCATTAACAATATAGATATACAAAATCATGAATTTATTAGTAGTGATGTATTTGAATACATACAAAATACTAAAAAACTTGATTATGACTTAGTAATTTTAGACCCACCTGCATTTGCTAAACAAAAAAAAGATATTCAAAAAGCTATAAATGCTTATTCAGAACTAAATAGGATGTTTTTATTGAAAATGCCTAAAAAATCTATACTATGTACTTCATCGTGTTCATATCATGTTAATACAGAAACTTTCTTAAATATACTACAAAAAGCTGCTAGACAAGCAAAAAGAAATACAAGAATAATTCAAAAACACAGACTAGCAATAGATCACCCTATAAACTTAAATCACCCTGAAATAGACTACATTAAAAGTTTTGTTATTTACATAGAATAATTGTCAAAGTATAATAGTAGTTTAGACATAAACAAAATATATTAAAAACCTATATATTTGTATGAAAATGTCCATAATAATACCAACATTGAATGAAGAAAAAGCTTTACCCGAACTACTTTTCTGTATTAAGGAACAAACACTTAAAAGAGACAACTTTGAAGTAATAATTGCAGATGCACAGTCAACTGATAAAACATTACAAATAGCAAAAGAATTTGGAGCAAAAATAGTAAATGGTGGTACGCCAGCAATTGGAAGAAATGCAGGAGCAAAAGAAGCTAAAAGTGATATACTAGTGTTTTTGGATGCTGATGTAAAATTTAGTAGTATCTTTTTAGAAAAAGCTTTAGAATTGTTTACAAACAACAATATAGATGTAGCTTGCGCCTTTGTAAAGATCAAACCTAGTATTGTAGTTTCGTATTTTTTTAGTAACATGGCAGATAATATAATAAGATTTTTGAGACAGTTTACAAACAATCCTATAGGATGTGGAGATTTTATAATGTGCAAAAAAAATATATTTAACAAAATTGGCGGATTTGACGAAAAAATGGTGTTTGGCGAAGACATTGATTTCCTTAAAAGAGCCGTACAAAACAAAGCAAAATATCGTATTTTACAAATAAGTTATATAAATTCACCTAGAAGAATAAAAAAGATAGGAATTAGTATCATGATGATTGCTTTCATTTTATTTGGAATAGCGAGTATAATTGGTATACAAAAAAATCAAAAAGTACAAAAATTCATAGAAAAAGTGTACGGAAAAGTTGGGATGGTAAAATAAAAAAAATACGAATAAAAATATTAAAATAAGTTTGTGTTTGATTAGATATGTATAATTAATAAGTATAAGTATATATGAAGCTCAGGTTGGTTACATTTGTTTGCAATTTTAGTTAGAGATATTGTCTTAAATAGTTGTGTATCTTAAAATAAGTATATTAAGTAATATTTTTATTATTATCTGTTATAAGAAATTATATGAGTAAAAACAACGAGATAGTGTTAGATTTGTCGAAACTTAAGATTCAAGAAAAACATTACTTGCCTCTATCGATTATACTGGCTTCAATCATCCTAGGTGCAAGCATAATAATAGGGTCTAACAATGTTAACAATGTCAGTAGAATTTTGAGTCAAGACACAAAAATTCAACAACAAGATAGTGCCGCTAGTACAAATAACGTAAAACCTACAAATGATAATACAATTACAGATAACAACATTTCTATGGCACAACAAAAAGTAGATAAAGTCGTTTCTACTTTAGGCTTAGATAAAAATACAGTTAATACATGTATTCAAAATAATCAAGAAATATCGAATTTAATCATTACTCATAGATTAGACGGTAGCGAAATTGGCGTTCAAGGTACTCCTGGATTTGTAGTAGGTAAAATAAATGGAGATTTTGTAGAAGGTATATTAATACCGGGAGCATTCCCATACGATACCTTTAAATCTGTAATAGACGCATACTTGGAAGGAAATAACGATAAAGTAAAAGAAATAGAAAATAGTATTAAAAGTCAATTACAGATCAAGACAAATGATAGCATTATCGTAAAAACCAAAATTAGTAACGCAGGAGCAAAAGGTAGCTCATCTGCAAGTATAGGAATCGTAGAATACTTAGATATGAATTGTAGTTTCTGTAAAAAACATTTTCAACAAACATTTCCTTTATTAGATCAAAATTACATATCTACAAATAAAGTAAGATATTTTAAAAAACATTTTACTATATTTGGAGCTGAATCAGATTTACTTGCAAAAGCGGCAGAATGCATACGCAAAGATAAAGGCGATAGTAAGTTTTACGAAGCTATGTCGTTATTTCTGACTAATTAGTTTAGTATTTAGGTTTAACAGATATATGATAAAATATTTATATGATAAAATATTCTAGATATTTATTTTATATCTTAGATTCAAATAATATGAATAAGAATAAGCTTATTACGTTTTTAGTTTTAGCAGTAATATTAGTTGTCATTGGTATAGGTGTGTCCATAATGCTGCCTGTACTAAATAGAAATCAAAATACTAATAACTACGACAGCAACAAACAGATCAATCAAAACGATGACGGCAACACAATAATATGTTGGAATAGAGTGATAGAAAATATGGAAGATGGAACATTGTATTGGAGAGATGGATGTAAAGGAAGTCCTAATTCGGAAATGTGCAGTCAGGCACTTGTAGAATTAACAGAAAATGAAAAACAACAATACTACGAATGGAAAAATAGTAGCAAGAATATACCTAGCCAATGTTTAAATGAGATAACAAATGATATGAATGAAACAAATGAAACAAAATCAGAAGAAAATAAGTTTACTAGGTCATTTGTAATGCAAAAAACAAATTCAGACAATTGCTATGTAATGTATGGGAATAGTGTTTATTTAATACCAAAAGACTTTCAAAAAAGACATCCAGGAGGTAGTAAGGAAATTCAAGAGAATTGCGGGAAAGACATCACTAATATATTTGCTAATGTACATAAGAAGGGGAATTTAGCTTTAAACGAATTAATGAAATATAGGATTGGAGAACTATCGGAATAATAATAATCAAAACCTGCAAAATAAAAAACATATAAAATATGTACGTATATGTTAGCTACGTTCGGCAAAACAAATATAAATTATACGCAGTAACACAATATTAGCTATATGTTGCATTAGTTACTGTTTAAGTCTTGATTGTTCTTGTACTTTCATCTTTGTAATAAAGCTTTCTATTGCTTCGTCAATAGATATGTTTTCTACATAACCTCCTCCTGCATTTATGTGCCCGCCTACTACAAAACCACAACTTTTAAGAACCTCCATAATATTAACATCTGCATTCCAATTTGATCTTCTCCAACTAATTCTGACACGTTTTTTGCTAATTTCGTCTTCACTAAATTTCAAAAAATATGGATAATTTAGTATATTGCCTCCAAAATAAAGTTTATACCAAAAATCATAATTATCAAATTCCCAAGATTTTCCAAAAACAATCGTAGCCTCTTGACGCAATTTATTATCTAATTTAAATATCATACATTTAATTTCGTCTACAAAAATAGTATTTTTATACATCCAAAACATGATATCAATAGATATCCTTTGAATGGGACTATATGTTAATTTAGACACATTTATACCAACATCTACAAGCATTTGAGCAAATTTAAAAGTATCTTGTTTGATTCCATGCCTAAAATTACCAGTATCTCCAATTACTGCAGAAAACAAATATTCTGCAACTTCAATATCTAATTGTAAATTACTTTTAGAAATAAAATAATC
Source organism: Candidatus Dojkabacteria bacterium (assembly GCA_025061805.1). Lineage (GTDB taxonomy): Bacteria > Patescibacteriota > Dojkabacteria > J137 > J137 > JANWZV01. The sequence goes on from JANWZV010000063.1 coordinate 5,568, forward strand.
ATAAAAAACTTTTGCTGTACATACATCTTCAACTCTAACAAAACTATCATATATATATTTTTCTATCTCGCCTTCAAAATGATGATCTATGTTAATTAATTTGCTTTTTTCTATATTTGATAAATATCTTTCCGGATGAATCGTAAAAAATTGTTTCCAAGAATTTCCATCTACCAAAATAATACAATCATATTTATTGAAGTCTATTTCACGTATGTAAAATTGTTTTACTTTATCTACATTCGGGACAAAAGAGACTTCAAACGGCATATTTGAAAAAACAACAATATCAGTATCTATCAAATTATTACCAATTTTCCTAACAAACCAATCAATAGATAATGCCGTACAAATAGAATCTTTATCAATTGGCTTGGATGCAATTACTAGTATTTTTCTAGAATTTAATAATTTATTTAAAATATTAATCCTATTTTGTTCTAGTAGCTGTATATCCATATGTATAAAATTAATTGTTAACAAATAATTCTACTTTTCCTTCCAAATTAATATATTTATCAATATTTTTATACGATCCAACTACCCTAATAACAGTTTTCCCATTTCTTAATTTAATCCGAACTCCTGGATTATTTAAAGCATTAACTTTAGTTTGCAATATTTTTTTAGAGAAACCATTATATAAAACTTCCCATTCTACAATTTCTAATTCTACATAATTCAATGGAATACCATCAATATATGGAATAAATCGAAAGTTATACAAGTCATCCTCTTCCCTTGTATAGATAACCTTAAGAAAATTATTTTGATTGGTTACAATTTCGTTTACGCTAATATCTAGATTAGATCTATCATTTTTACGATAATTAATCGATAACATGTAAATACCAAAA
>JANWZV010000064.1 GCA_025061805.1 Candidatus Dojkabacteria bacterium
GTTGCAGTTCCAAAAGATCCTGCAAAAGGTGTTGGAATTCCTAAATGAATACTTGGAGTATTTGTTGTTGATGTAAATCCTCTCACAACTAATAAAAGAACTTTAATTTCTAAACCATGAATATGAGGAGATCCTTTAGTAAAATTAAATAATCTATACCATGCATAAGTTCCAGTTACTCCTGTGTTTGGTGGACTACCTGGTTCATCTTGAACTGTGCCTGTACTAATTAATACTGGTTGCCCTGGTCCTGTTGAAGTTGGAAAATTAACTTTTAATAATCCCCATTGATCAGTATCAACAACTCCATCACCATTTTTATCAAAAAGTTTTAAAAAATTTGCCATTTTTCTTATATTTTCGCGAACAAATGTTTTTTAAATTTTTTAATAAAAAAGAAAAAATTTTTCATTAATGTTATTTTTAAAAGAATTTCGAAAACCGAGAAAATTTAACAGTTATTTGACATCTGGCCCTTGGAATATTTATCAGGTGGATTTATTTTCATTAAGTAGAATTATGAAATATATGGGATTTGAAAAAAAAGATGTTGAAGCTTCAAAAGGTCCGTGGGTTTTGAATTGTATTGATATGTATTCGAGATATTTAGAATTGGAATATGTTGGTGAATCAGAAGCAATGGTTTTTGTTAAACAAGCATTTAAAAAAATTTTGGCAAAAATGGGAAAACCATTTCAAGTTCAAGCAGATGATGAATTTAATACTTATAAATTTAGAGAATTTGTGAAAATAGAGGAATAAAAATATATTTTTATAAACCTTATGAAAATCCAAAAAACCAAATTGTTGAAAGATCAAATAGAACAATAAAAAAATTAATTTTGAAATATATTGAAAAACACGGATGGCCAATGAGCGGAAATCTTCAAAATGATGTTCAACAAGTTTTAGATTCATGCAGTTGGTTCTATAATCGAAGATGGCATAATGGAATTAAAGCAATACCATTTGAAGTTTTTCATGGAATAGACATAAATCATCAAGAACGTAAAAAAATTATTCATTATGATATTTTAAAACCTGGAACAATTGTTCAAAGAAAACCAACAAGGTAGATGCAGTAAGAGTTGGAATTTTTGACATTGATCCTGAACCTTTTATGATTAACAAAGTTGATGGAAATCTGCAAGGAAAATATCAATTAAAAAGCATTGTAACAGGAGAAATAGAAAATAAATGGTATAAACCTTATGAACTTAATCCCATTGACAAAAAATTTTTCGTCGATTGGTTTTATAATCCACTACTTATTGAATATTTGAGAGAAAAATATGGAGATGAAATAACCGAAAATTTTTTGTTTAAAATTGCGCCCAAATATACAAAATAATAAAATTTTTGCGTCAATCAAAAAAATCATAAAAAACAAAATTTTTGACGCAAACATAAAAATCAAAAATTTTGCACGAAAAACTCGCGCACAAAAATCAAAAAATTGTGAAAATTGTGAACAGCAAAATTATCGAGAAAACTATGTGCGTCATTTTTTCAATTTTTTGACGCAAATGTGAAAAAATTGTGAAATGCTCGAAGAAAATCGAGAAAATATTAAAATGCGCAAGTCCAACACTAGCCATTAACTATTGATCTTTTTCAGAGATATTGAATGTTTTTACTGCAAGTCGAATAATAAAGTGTGAATCGTATCCTTTAAAATTATGAAAAACTACCCGAATTTTTAAATTTGGTTCAGCAATTGCAATATTGCATGATTTACATAAAGCAGAAATAAATTTTCCAGATGCGTGATCATGATGAATACACTTTGGATTTTCTTGAGTGAATTTCTCCTCACACAACGGACATTTTTTTGTTGATTCAAAAATTTCTAATTCTTCTTTTGATAATTTTGGAACTTGGGGGTATTTGTGCAATAATTCATCTGCAATGGAAAAAATTTCTTTTAAATCTTTGCAAAAATTTTTCATAAGTGTATCTTTACACTGATGAGCAAGTAATCTTATTCCATTGTCGTCAGTTGTGTATTTTAACAAATCAGGACAAAATAAACAATAAAAATTTGGAATTTGTTTTCTTTTTCTACAGGGTGATAAAATTGTAGTTGATTCAAAATCTGCATACACAACAAATTTTTCTTTTCTCAAATAATTCTTTTTAAATTTTATTGGTCCATCAATAATTTTTGGAAGTTTTATTTTATTTAACCAATCACAATCCAATTCTTTTTTCGATAATCTTTCTTTACAATTCATTAAATGTCTTTCGAGATGACCTCCAACCACTCTATATTTTCCTCTACACCAAATACAAATTTCTTCTTTATTTGATGATTTGTATTTAGGATAAAGAAGAAGCGCCAATTTTCTAATTATCACATAGTGCGAATTTTCTTTGTCTTTCAAAAGACCAAGATTTATTCTATGTTTTGCATTTTCACTTTTTGATCAATAAATTAATTTGACTTTTTTTGCTTTTTCTTCAGTCAGTGGAATTTTGTAAATGTCAATTGATAAATCAGGGTTATCATCCTCAAATTTTTCGATGTTAATAACTCCATCTTCAATTGCCAAACAATTTATTGTTTTTTTGAATTCTTTTAATTCTTCTTCATTAACATCACGATTATTATTTCGATTTTTTTCATCGTAATTTAATGCTCTGTATAAACATTTAATAAAACATTGATTATCTGTGTTTTGTATATTTATAATTATTTTTCTATTTTCAAGCCATTTGGGAGTTTTAATAAATCCTTTTGCAATTAAAAATGGTGGACGATATTCCCAAAATCTTATTACAAATGTGAGAAGATCTCCAGGTGAACTAACATACATTCCCGGAAAATTTTCAATTTTTTCTAAAAGTGTATCAAGTTCAAGATCAAAAACTTTTCCAACTTCATTAATATTATTTGCAGTATAAATTATATTTGATATATCATCTGTTCTCATACTAATAATAACTTTTTGTTAGATTTCTTTTTTAGTATTTGGATCAGTAATTATTCTTAATACTTCGTGTTTAAAGCATATTTGAATTTGTATTGGAAATTTTATTTGACTAAATTTAATGTGATCACGTAAAATGTTCAAAATTTTTTCTCTTTTATCTATTTCCAAAAGTTCAAAATAACCAGGTTTTGGTTCTTCATCCCCTAATTCTTCCAATTCTTCTTCAGTCATATTCTTTTTAATTTTTTCAATGAGATAATCATCAAAATGTTTTAAATTTATTTTAACAATCCAAACATATTCACCAAGTTTTGTTAATATTGAATCATCTCTTTTTAAAATTATTATTTTTTCAATAGTTTTAGGAATTTCTTTCGGTTGTTCTTCTTTTTTCTTTAATTCTCTTTCTTTTTCGATTTTTTTTCTCTTCATTAGAAATTTTTGTTTGGGGTTTTTCTTTTATTTCTTTTGTTGGGGGTTTTTCTTTTGGTGTTTTATTTAATTTTTTTTCAAGTAGAATTTCAGTGGATAAATTATTTATTTGTTTCATAATTTCATTTAAATAAGTTAATCGAATTCCTAATGGAATGGATTCGTTTCTTAATATTTGATTGTGAATTTCAAATAATTCTTTTCTTTTGTTTATTAATTCGTTTAGGTTACTCATTTTTTAATTATAAAAATAAAATTTAAAAATTATTTTTGCGTCAAAATTTTTTCAATGTATATGTCTTAATCAAAAAAACATATACATTAGTTTTTAATTTTTATTTTTTAATTAATTGGGTATATTTATTATAAATAACATATACATCATAATCACGCCATGCCATTTTGTAATAATAACTCCAATCAAAAACACCCATTAAAACAAATTTTCCATATTTTGAAAATTCATAAGCTTTTCTTATCACTAATCTAGCCAAATCTTCAATTCCTCCATATTTTTTTGCACGACTAACATCAAATATAAAAGATAAATTACCATAATGAAAATCAAAAATAAATTCTTTAACTCTGTATTAACTAGATTTTCGATTAATTTTTTTTTGTTGAAAATTTTATTTTTAATCCCAAATTTATATATAATTTAACTTTTTTAATTATTTTTCTTCTCTAAAATTTTTATATCTTGTATATTTTTTATTTCACAATTTGGATTTTTTATTAATAATTTTTTAATAACTTTTAATGAAGTTTTATCCGATTTTTCTACAATATTTTTAATTTCTCTGATAATAACTTTTTTCTTCACGAACAATAACTTCTTTCAAAATAATTTTATCTTTCGAAATATTTTTAAAATTTTTGCAAGTATTAGAAAAATTAATAAGATCTTTTAATATTCAAGTTGTTTTGCAATTTTGGAAATTATTTCGTTTGGAAGGTTTTGCATTTTTGATTGTATGGTGTTTGTTGTTGCTTGTTGTTTTTTATTTATATTATTTTCAACATTTAAAATCATTTTTGCGTCAATCTAAAAAATCATAAAAAACAAAAATAATCGACGCAGACAATAAAAATCAAAAAAATTGCAAGAAAAACTAGAGCGCGAAAAATTAAAAAATTGTGAAAAATTGTAGAAGAGCAAAAATATCGAGAAAATTTATGTGCGTCATTTTTAACAAAATTTGACGCGAAAGTTGAAAAATTGCGAGAAGAGCGAGAAGATCGAGAAAAACTAAAAAAGACGCGTAACCAGCAGTGGTCATTAACTTATATTTGTTATTATAAAAAGCATATTTATGCCTTTTTACAAGACATATATATATATTAGTTATTATTTATAAATACTGTAATCTTTTATCTTCAGCACTATGTCTTATGATAACTAACTTCTCCTAAAAACCGCGCGGTTTACTTTATAGCCAATCTAGCTAAATCTTTTCCTTTACCACAATGTGTTATAATTAACCATGGTTCATAGAATTTACTCATAACATTTTTTCTATCAAAATCAAAAATAAAATCTTTAACCGATTCTACTATTTTATTAATTATCATTTCATTATCAACATTTAATTTTTTCTCTATTTTTACATATGACTTAACCTTTGTAATTAGTTCTTTTTCTAATTTTTTAATACATTCTTTAATTAGATTATGATTTTCAAAATATGTTGGATCATCAATAAAATCACTATTATCATCATCATCAACAGTATTATAAAACATATTAACTCTCTTTGAACATAAATCATATCCTTCTATTACAATATTTTCAATTTCTGTTAACAACTCTTTTTCTTTACATTTAAGAATTCTAGCATATTCATCATTGAAAAACTCTTTAAATTTTTTCCATGTTGCTCCAAGATTTTTAAAATCTTGAAAACTAAGATGTTGTTTAATTTCACAAAGAATTTTGTTTGGAAGACTTTGCATTTTCAATTTCACTGTTTGGGTTTATTTTTTTAAATAAAAAAGAAAAAATTTTTTTCAACTTTTTCTATTTTTTAAAACCAAAATTTTTTCTTTAAATCAAGTTTGTTTAAAAAATTTTGACCAATACATTACCGCTGAAATAAAGACAATTTTTTTGTCCGCATTTTCTTCTCAAAGTTACTGATATAAATGTGAAAAATCTAACATTTTTTGAAATTTTAAAAATGAACCCATTTTAATTTTTGCACGATAATATCTCGTCAATTGTCAAGAATTTGTGTGTCCTCATTTTCTTCACGAATTTACTGATAAATGTGAAAAATGTGTGTGCAGTTGACGAGATAATTATCACTGAATGGGTAGGTTTCAACACTATCCTATGTGTAACGATGAGAAACTAAATTTCCCTCTATTGAGGGTGATGAGTAGTGGAGGTAGTGCTGTGTAGATATTGTTGTGGTATGTAGTTGTGGTTATACGTAGTTGAGGGGATCCGAGATGATATGATACGTAGTCGCTGTGATAAGTAGACGCTGTGATACGTAGTCGCTGTGTTCGTAGAGGTTGTGATACGTAGATGCTGTGATACGTAGTCGCTGTGTTATGTAGACGCTGTGATTCGTAGATACCGCTGTGATTTGTAGATATTGCTGTGATAAGTAGATATCGCTGTGATACATAGATGCTCTGATACGTA
>JANWZV010000065.1 GCA_025061805.1 Candidatus Dojkabacteria bacterium
GATTGTGTATTTTTAGATTGAACAAGATTTTTGTTTGTTGTAAATAAAAATTATACAAGAATGTGGGTTTTTAAACAAATTTTTGCACAAGATTATGATGTTTGTGCAGACAACCAAGATTTGGATGTAGAAGTTTGAAATTTTGTTAATATTTCAAATAATATAGCATATTGAGAAACATGACAATTCCAACCGCGATTTTCTTTTAATGAATGTGTTCATAGAAAATTTGTAATTACAGAATATGCTAAATGAATGCCAGTTGACGCCTGACAAAATTGACAAATTAGAAATGAATTGGTTGGAACAAAAACATTTACATATTTTTACGATTTGTTTAATAATCCAAGCGCTTCTCCTGGAGAATATTTGCTAATTTGGAAGTGAGATTTTGCTTCACAGGTTAGATGAATATCAGCGGTTTGATTAAATACAAACAACGCCCCGATTATTACAAATGCTTTACTAATTGAAACTCCATTTGCTTGATTTTTTAATATTAATTCATGAGGATGAGAGTTGTTGTTAGATTTTAATTCTTGACAAGTTACGGCAAACCAAAATCAAACACCATTAGTTTCAGAAGATAGTAGCGAACACTCTCGAATAGTTTTCCCACAATTTGGAGATATTTTAACATTTGCCACTGCATGATGAATTAGGTTTTTGCATAACCACTGAATATATCCATCACAATCAATTTTTACATATGAATGATGAACATTTAATGAGGTTACACCGAATTACACAATTTCTTCTATGGTGCTTCATCAAAATAATATATATTTTTTAGATAAACAGAGATGATGAAGGCTTTATTGAGGCATTCAGTGATATGATAAATTTTACTTTGACAGTAGAAATGCTTACACATTTGGGGCGTTTTATACCGATTTAATATCTTTGGGTTGAGTTTTATTAATTACATGACCTGACAAAATAGCACGGTTGGAGCCAGTTGTTGGTTCTTGAATAGTTACATATTCATCTGAAACAATTGTTGAAGAATGAATATGATATATTAACAAATATTCGCGAGATACAAATCGTTGATTATTGTATATGCTAGCCAGCGATCATTCAATTTTTGTTTTATGATTTAATATTTATTGAGCTGGTAAGTTTCAGCCAAAAGTAGAAAGGTTTCCTTGTTGGTACCAGTCAGATTTAGATATAATAAAAAAATGATATGAGAAATCTTATATTAATGTAACAAATGATAATATTTATATATTTATTAATACAATTACTAACGATCCAACACCTAATGATTCAAGACCGCATAACCCATGACGATGTACAAAAGTTTTAGTATGGAATTCTCACTATAAATTTTGGTATAAGCTTTTGCGTCCAGAGGTTAGGGTTTCTCATTACAATAATAATACTTGGTATTGATGATGAGTTTTTGCTCGTAAATGATATAAAGATACTAGTGGTAAAACGTGAGAAATGATAAACTATAAAACACTGATATGGTACAGATTTGGTAAAGATAGTTTATGATATAATAAAATGTTTCATTTCCGAGATATGTTTTTATGATATAACTCTAGCATCACAAAATGAAATACATTCATAAAATTTAATACATCATTTGGTGGTTGGTATTTAACAAAAGTTTGGGATGATTTGTATAGAACAGATTATGTGCGAAATATAATGCAGTTAAAAAATAGTTGAAATATAAATGCAGAGTTTAAAGAATATCCAATATGACGAGAATTGTTTTGATGAAATTGATTATGATATACACAAAATCAATATAAAGATTTGCGAAAAGAATGTAGCGAAGAGTTTAATCAATTTATTACAGCACAGTCTGATAATACCGATTGGGTTTCTGAAATAAAAATTGCAAAATATTCGCCAATTCAGTTTCCAATGAACATAGAATGATCTGTAATCGATATTGAAATACGAACATTTAATGATGATGCTGTTGAATTTTTGTGATGTAAGTTATGATATAATGTTTTAAATACAAGCTGAATCAGATTTGAAAATGTTGTAACATATACAGATTATGAAAAGTCTTGACCTTCTTGATTGCCATTAACAAAAGATAGTGGCACTTGAAATGTTAATTAATTTTATTATATATTGTTTAATATTTTACATTTATTTATAAAAATGGCAGAAAAAAACACACAAACAAATCAACCAAATGTTGAAGAAATTGTTGTTCAGATTTTAGAGCTTTGGTCTATGCTTCCACAAGATGCTAGTATTGAACTTTTGGGAATGTTAAATAAGCAATTTTTGGATGAAACACAAAGTATGAGTCAAACAGGCTGATCTGATATGCAAACAATAGAATCAAATCCAGTTGTAGAGCAAGCATTTTAAATGTTATTTACATATTAATTTTTCAAAATGTCCAATTTGGTAGAAAAATTTAAAATGTTACCAGATGAGCAGAAAAAAATTTTTCTTGAAAGAATACAGCAATTACCAGAAGAACAAAGAAAAAAATTTGCTGAATTTATCAAATCTACCAATACTTATACCCCAAGACAAAAACCATCAGTAGTTAATAATTTGGATATGGGGACTACATCTAACACTGAATTTGTTAAGCCCAAAAATTTTAAATCTTTTTATGCTGTTTGAAAATGAAAAAAATGAACTCCTGTTGAATGATTGCCAGCTGTTAACGTTTTTGATGAATCCGGCAAAAAGTATAATTTATTTATAGATAAAGAATGAAATTTGGTATTTTGAGATTGAAGTATTTTTACAATACAACAACAAGCCAATGCTTGACTTAATACGTCACCACAAATAAGGGCTAAATATGGTAGACAATTAGAAAAAATGTGAATAACCTTAAAACCAGAAAGCGTTTTAGATCCGGCATCTGAAATTAAAAAACAACAGGATTTAATTGATGACTTAAATAGAAAAACGCAAACTTTAACAAAAGCAAAAGATATTTTTAGAAGATGGTGGGCCGAACGAAATAAAGATAGAGCTAATTTAATAGAAACACAAAATCGCCTACAAATGATACAGAATGAACTAGATAAAACAAAACAGAATTTGCAAGATTTGGCAAAAACGGCAATAGTTTCGCCAGAAATTGCTAGAATAAAGTCTTTATTTTATAAATAAAAAAATGGACATTATCGGTAAAATTGTTGAATTGTTAAAACAATTGCCACCAGAAATGCTGGAGGGCAAAATAAAAATTGTTGAGATTGAAGAAGATGGTCAAAAAATTTCACCTAAAGTACAAAAATTGCTTAATCTTTATGAAATGTTGGATGATGCAGAAAAACAGCAATTTTGCGAATTGATAGATAAAGGTAAACAAATTTATTAATAATAAAAAATATGGTTTTCCCATTTTTGTCTAAACTATTAACTCTATCATGATTGGCATATTGAGCATATGAATTTTATAAAAATTTAAAAAATAAAAAACAAAAACAGCAAGAAACTTTAGATGTTCAATCTTGATCTTTGCAAAACATTCCTGCTACAACACAGGAACAAATAAATAATTTACAAAATTATATTTCAAGCACAACAAAAACAAATACATGAGGTGTGGTAAAGGCCAAACAAAATCAAGCACTTTCGGCGAATAAAGTTACTGCCGGTAAAAAGAGTATAATAAATAATAAGCAATTGCCAGTTATGCAATCACCAAATTTGAACTATTTTCAACAGGCATTGAATATATCGGATGAGTATCTAGATTCAATAAAACAACAAAGAGATGCTGCGTTAAAAGCTTCTGCACTAGATGAATTAAGGGCTGCGTGATTTGCTGTATGATCTGCTACAAAAAGGGGTGATACCCAAGCTATGAAAGAAAAAATAATAGAAGATATTAGAGCAAGGGCTGAAAAATCTAGATTAGAGCAAATTCAAGCTTTTGCTTGACAACAGCAACAGGCTTTACAAAACAAACAGAGTATTTTGTTAAGTTTATGACAATTGTCTGGGCAGCAAAATTTATTATGAAAAAGCACGTGAAGTAATTTATGAAAAAATTTGTGAAGCGGTTATTGATTGAAAAAACAGCCGCAGATTAGTCAGACTAACATATTATCAGAAGAAGATGTTTTATGAACTGACAAAAAAGACTCTAGTTCAAATCTATGACTTCTTATATCTCTTGCCTGATCTGCATTTAATATTATATCTAAACAAAAAATACCGTGAGTTTCTACTGCATCAAATCTTTTAGGCAATGTATCAACTTTTGCCTGACCTATTATCTCAATTGCCGAATGAAAGCCATTAGAGGCATGAATATGATTTTGACTTTGAGCCTGAACGAAGCGATATAATAAAGCAATTCCTTTTATAAAAAATTTATTTAAAATAAAAAAATAATTATTAATGAAGTTTTGTTTTAATATAGACAAAATATTCTTAATAAATTTAGAAGATAGAAAAGATAGATTAGAATATGCAGATAAGCAACTAAAAAGAGAATGAATAAATTATACATTATTTTATTGAATACCTGGGAAAAAATTAAATCTTTTTTATACAGGACGACACCATTGATGGTATATAACAAGAGATCAGCATAATAATATTATTGAAGAAAATATGATAGCAAATTGTAGAACTCCATATAAAAAATCGAGAATGGCATGAATGGTTTGATGTTTTTTGTCTCATTATTTAATAATTCGTGATGCGTACTATAATAATTATGAATGTATTATGGTATTTGAAGATGATATAACATTAGAAAAATGATTTATAAAAAAATTAAATAAATTCTATAAAAAAATACCAAAAGATCGGGATATGTTATTAATTTGATGGAATCCGTTTTTTAATAATTGATGAGAAGAAGTAAACGAATACTTTTTAAAATCAAATGCTGTTTGGGGAACTCATTGATATATGGTAAACAAAAGCGGTATTTCAAAAATATACAAATATTTAAATCTTGTTGGAATGGTAGATCATATAGATCTTATGATGTATGCTCATATGCAAGATTTAAATTTGTATTGATTAAAAGAGAAACTTGTACATCAATGATGATTTTCTTCTGATATATGGTAATTTGATTTTTGTAAAAAAATTTATATAAAACAAAAAATTTTTACTTATATAAACAAACCAATGGTTGAAATAGTTAAATGAGAATGTTGAATATATGAAGTTGTTGGTGGAAATGGAAATGATGGTTCGGGGTTAAATAATAAATTTTGAATAACATTTTCTACTACGTGCGAGAATCCATGTGAATTCCCATATTCTGTTTATATATTAAGTTGAGCCGATCCTTCTATTGTGTGACAAACTTTTAATATAAATGCTTGAGATCTTATAAACTTAAATACCCCTTGAAATTATTCTATATTAGTATCATCACCATCGTGCGAATCGCAAATCTTTAGTGTTTTTGTTGATAATAACAATCCGGTTTTTGATGTGCCGTTCTGTTTATAATTTAATATCTATATAAAATGGAATATATTAATGAATATCCAATAGTTAAGGCCAATCTAGATCCAGATAGTTCGTATATTCTTGTATTTAATTGTAACAAATTTTATCGAGTTAAGTTTTGATGAAAGCCAATAAGAGATGAAAATGGTTGTGATTGGATTATTCCATTTAATGAATCGTGATGAGCATGAACTACTGAGGAGCCATAAAATTTATTTGCTTATTATAAAAAAATGAGTTGCTGCGATCCTTGCAAAAAATTATGTTGTGATAAGATCCAAATTAATCAATATGTAGAAATTCCACCAATATTAGTCAACTGTGAAGACTGAACTTTAATATTTGGGCA
>JANWZV010000066.1 GCA_025061805.1 Candidatus Dojkabacteria bacterium
GTCTGTTTTTAGTTTATAAACAGATGGAAATGGAATATCTACAAATATATTATTCCTGCTCTCTCTGTATCTACTTACATATTCTTTAATAGGATTTAAATTGACTTTCATTTTTCCTTTTTTGTACTTTTTGTAGTGCCTTCTTCTTCTTTTTTCTTAGAATCATAAATAAGATCATAAGTTCCATCTTGTACAAGTTTATAAATCTTTATATCTTCAAATTTGCCAAAGTATTGCATAAATTGCTCAAAAGTATAAACATCACCAGCAAAATACACTACAGCACCATCAAGAACAGCTTTAATATAATCACTACCCCCCCACATATTATATGTTGTTTAGAATTGAAGTTCTGTTAGTCACGAACACGAAAGGCGCACTAAGACCTAAGAACAAAGCATTAGGCTGAGGCACACGCCCCACAGCAACAAACATCTCTACAACATATCTAATTCTGTTCTCTTCTATTTGTTCCTGTCTGAAAAGTAGGACTTCGTCATCTACTGCTACAAAAATAGACGAAGTGTCATATAGCAGTATATTGTTAGCTCCAAGCAAGGAGTGTCCAGCAGGCAATCCACCAAAAACTGCATGCGGATACACTTTTATCCCCGCAATCCTATCCTCAACTAAATGACGAGAATAAGAATCTTCTCCCAAGATAGGATCAAGTGTGTTCTTTTTAGCTATAGAATAGGCAATATAGTCAGCAGGCGGAACCCACAAATGAAACTCAGACCCGCAATCAGTATTGAAATAAAAATTGCACATTTGAGCTAATGCATATATACCATCAAAAAGAACTGCGTTAGGCAAAGAACCAGCACCAGGGAATAAACCAGCAGGAATAGCAGGCGCACCAGTAGCAAGCTGCTGCAATATATAATAGTGAATGCTCTCTGCTATCTTTACTGCAAAATAATCTCCAATGTATTCCCCAGCATCGTGATAGCGCTCTGCCTCTATGCTGTTTCGCTCATACCAAGCCAGCTTCACACGACCAATAGAAGACACACCTAACGTCGTAGTGGTCTCTGGCTTGGCAGCATTCTCTGTGATGGGCGCATAACTAAACAATGTACTTCTGTTTACAACTGTATTTAGATTAAAAATCCTTGCTGCTCTATCCATTGTTGCCATAGGCAACACATCTTGTATATAAACAGGCACTCTCTTTTCCACACATAACATATTCGCAGCACCAGTCACACCACCAGCCGTGGCAGACATCGCCTTCACATCTATACTCCTGGCAGAGTGACTAATGTCTTTGAACGACAATTTCACAGAAGGTGCTTTAAATTCTATAAGACTATTTATCTTAGTCTTAATTCTTGCTCTAGCTGAAAGATCCACTTCCTTTTTTTCAGATTTTTTTGCTTCTTTAGCTGCTCTTATAAGAGCATAAACATCATTGACTGCTATCCTTGTTTGCTCTAATACTTCAATCCCTTTCATATCTTATATCTTGTTTATTTTTGTCAGCTCAGACACAATAGGTTTTAGACTCACATTCACAAAGTCGCTTAGATACTTATCTGCAAGTTTCATAATATCATCATTAATATTCTTAGATGCAGAGATACTCTGCTGCAACTCTGTACTCATTGTCTTTATCATCTCTAAACTCTGCTCTATCCCAGCAATCCGCTCCTCTAAACTAGTCACAATCTGTTTCATAGACGCAATTTCTGATTCTATTTGAGAAACCCTTTCTACTAACGCAAGAATTTCTTGTTCTGATTGTGCTGATATATTCATGTTATTAATTATACTAACATTTTTATTTTTTTGCAATTCAACATATTTTGCATTCAAAGTTTCTATAAAATGCGGCGATTCTGTTAAAGACAACTCATAAATAAATAAAGTGTTAGAGTCGCCTATTTGCTGCCATTTGGCTCCAATTGATGCGCCAATCTCGCACTTATTCTGATCGCATTCTATAGATTCTTCATTCTCTACCTTTGCCACATACCTCAAATTCCCCTCTGCATCAACATAAAAATCTAAAACTTTTCCAATAACATTTTCCAAAACATGATCTTTGAGTAAAGGTACAGTACTGGCATACATAACCTTTGTTTGCGAATCAAAAATAACATTGTTATTATACACAGCATTCTTAGGCAGCGCAATGCCTGTTATTATCATACTTACAATTATACTATATCATTCTCTTTATTATTTTCCTCTTATTTTTGCTCTCAATCGCAACTGCAATTGCATCAATAAGCGAATCATAATCAAACTTTACTTCACCACCAAAATTGTTTATATAATTGGGCAATTCTTCGTTTTTTATATTGCCTAACTTTTTATTAATATGCGCAGGGACTATGCGCTCCCCTTCATGAACCCTAGCAATAAATGCATCTTTGGATGTATTTATGATTTTAGGATGCGTTTTTGTGGAAACATATTCTGTACCTTCATAGAATGTGGGCAAACTTCTTACAAAAGCTTGTATAACAGAGATATTTTTTAGAGTTTCAAACAGTGCTGTGACTGGATTCCTTGTAGTTTCTAACGAAGAAATATATGTTTTTAGTGCAGCAATAAATGCTTCTCTTTTTTGAGCTTTTTGCTGAATAATCTGCCTTTGTCTCTCTATGTCTAATTGTTGTTTTTCTAAAACAGCAAGCGATTGCTCTGTATTTACTGCACCTCGTTCTGCTAGTGCAATAAGTAGTTGTGCTCTGTTATTTATAAAATTTTGTTGCAGTTCCAAAGACCGCAATCTTCTTTCTTCTGTACGCTTTAATAAAGCATCGTACAAAGCAAAAACCGCATCCAGCGACTTTCTTGTGCTCTCTAATAAGCTTTTAGCAGAATCTTCTACAACTTTTTTGTTTATATTTACAAGTTCTTCTCTAAGCGAAATTGCTTTTTGCTTTAATATCTCTATTCTTACTTCGTCCTCTCTCAATCCAGCCTCCCGCAGTATTGCAATCTGCTGATTGACATAATCAAGCTCTATCTCAAGTAGTCTTCTCCTTGACGCAAGCTCTATCTCTTCACGCTTTTTAGCATTGTCTGTTCTAACTTTTTCCTCAAACTGAGACTCTAACTCAAAAGTTTTTACCCTCTCAAATACTAACTCAGCTGTTTTTAGAGATAAATCCCTTTCCTTTTGTAATATCTTGTTCTGAGCCGCAATTTGAGCCTCTATGATCCTTTTTTCATATAAATCCTCCACCTCAGCAGCAAACTTCTCAAACTCACTCCTCAAACTTTTCAAATCATCTAATAAGTTGGAAAAAATTCTTGAATCTTCTAAAAATCTAATAGTTTTATCTAAATCAGTTATTGTTTTAGAAACCTCTGAAACAGTTCTCTCTCTTTCCTGTATAACTCTCCTAACTATCGTCTCTTCCTCTGATAAAAATGTAGCATAATAATCTTTTAGTTTATCTAAGTATGTTTTTACTCCCTCTGAAATCTTGCCCTGGGTATCTCTCAGCTCTTCTTCTGCAAGATTTAGTAAGTCAAGTGCATTCTTAAGCTGTACAACAAGTTGCTCATTGCCTGCCTTTTGTGCTAGCACAAGTGCTTTGTTTGTTTCTTGTATCTTTTTCAAGACATCAGAATATTTCATACCCATTTCAAAAAAGTTCCCAATGAAATCAGCAAAAACTCTATTAGATGAAGATAAAATTGAAACAACAAATTGCTCGTTTTGTATTGCTACCTCTCTAAGAGATTCAGTGTATTTTTTACTTATATTCTCTAACGCATTCGCATATGCAGAAAATACTATACCTGCTAAAAACTTGTCACCTTGCACTTGTGAAGCTAAATCTTTATATGATTCTTTGAGGTTTCTTATTTCAATCTTATATTGATTTGCAATTTCATCGATACTATCTGAAACTTTTAGGTTTGCATAATAAAAATCTAAAGCTGCCTTGGAAATTCTTTCAAGTTCTTCTTTTATTTCTTTCTGTCTATTTGCCTTTTCTTTATATACATCCGCACTTTGCAAGTCTAGGTCACTCAACTGCTTTTGTAAGTCTAAAATCTGCTTTCTAATATTTTCTTCTTCTTCTAAACTTGTCAAAAATCCTAACTGCCCCCTCAAACTGCTTATTTCTAAAAGTATTTGCTCTCTTTGCAATTCTATCCCTTCTTGTTTTTTTCTATATTGTTCGTCTAACAACGCATTCTCAGTTATTAAATTAGCCACAGTTCTGCTTGCTCGCAGATCTTCTATCTGCGAAGTAATAGCATACAACTCTTTTTGATTGCGAATTTGTCTGTTTGTAAAATCTTCCAGTCTTCGCATTTGCTCTTCAAACCCACCAAATGTACGAACCAAGTTATCACCTATTATCTTGAGACCCTTTAATGCTGCCTCCAATGCCAAAATTATTAGAGTTGTCCTCGCAAACGATTTTATAGATATAGAAAGTTTTTCAAATATATTTGCACCTTTTTCAGCTGATAGAATTGCTGATTGAATACCTGCTTGTAGTGCAATAGTGAATGCTTCAACAACATTTTTTGATGCACCTAACTTTTCACTCACAGTCCCACCAATAGCCACAAAGCTTTCCACAATCTTCTCTTTATATGCGCCTACATTACGCTGAAACTGACCAACTGTTTCGTCAATAAGCTTAACTTTTCTATCTAAACTAACTACAATCTTTTCCAAATCAGATACAGAAATCGCAAAAGGATTTACCCCACTAGACACAACATCTTTATATGCCCCTCGCAAAGTCTCTAAAACATCCACCAAATCAGCATAACTCTCAAAATTGTTTTCTAATGCTTTTTGTAAAGCTTCCTCTGCCTCCACTAGGTTTATTAAACTTTTAGCTTCGTTTCTCTTTTCTGCAATTACTTCTGATAATGCTCTTTTATAAACCTCGTATTTTTGCACTAAATCATCCATCCCTTCTGTGACTTCCTCTATTTGCTTTGCATAGTTTTGATCAGCTAATCTAAGTTTATTTTGTATCTCTACTAGCTTTACAGCAATCTTTGCTCTCTCATCAGATACTTGCTTTGCTTTCTTTACATAAGATATTGCCTCATTCACAGATTTTACATAATCTTCCAAAGACTTAGTCTCGTTTTTCGTAGCCTCAACTATATTTTTTGCTTTGTCAATAAATGTTCTTTCTAAATCATCTAACGATTTTTTTATATTCTCTATATTCTCGGCAAGTTGCGAAAACAGATTGGGATCAAATATATCTTCATACCCAACTTTTGTCATACTTTTATGTTTGTTTTAATATGTTTGCGCAATTCCTCAGCAATATGTGAGGACAAATCACTTATATCAAATGCCTCTCTAACAATAGGATAATATTTTCTACCAACTTGCCCCTTTGATAAGCTTTCTAAATACTGCGCTTGTGATTCCATTACCACAATTTTACCTTGTTTCATAAGTTTTAGCGTACTCAAAAGCAGACCAGTGAGATAATAATTATGATTCCTGTTTGAGTATCCAAATACTTTGCGTCTAAAATTGAAATACAAAGGGGAATATTGTTTTGTTTTTCTACCTTTTGCAGTTCTTTCGCTCAGTATTCTACTCAAAAATGCTTTTTGTGATTCATATAAAGTAAAATCATCTAATGTCAAAGAATATAATCTGTCCAAAACATCTTTTACCTTATCAAACATATCTTTCAGAATATTGTACAGATATATTTTGTTCTTCCAAATATACTACTTCTGCATATTCCCCAATGAGAGTCCATCTGAGGGATTTGGTATTTGGGAAAAC
>JANWZV010000067.1 GCA_025061805.1 Candidatus Dojkabacteria bacterium
CAAAACCCAAATAAAGAATTGTAAGCAAATATGTTTTATAACAACCGACATATTATTTTTTAATATCCTATAAAAAATATGAGAAAACGACATCTATTAATAGTATTGATTTTTGCTACTATCGTATCTTTAATTTCTGGATTACTGGGAATAGTTGTGGGTATTTACATCATATCTTCACAGAAATCAACAAATAACAATGATCAAATAATTAATAACAGTATAGGTGTAGTAAATGGTTCGATCTTTGTTGAAGATTCGCCAATAATTAAGGTAGCAAACAAAGCAAAAGAAGCAGTAGTAAGTGTAGTCATAACGAAAGATGTGCCAGTGTTTATGGATAACTTTTTTGACAGTTTCTGGTTTGGCTTTGGTAGAAAGCAGATTGGGACAGAAGAAAGACAAGTTGGTGCTGGAACTGGTTTTATTATTTCAAAAGATGGCATGATAGTAACTAATCGGCACGTTGTACAGGATGAAAAGGCATCATATACAGTAATACTAAACGATGGAACAAAATATGAAGCGACAGTCTTAGCTCGTGATACCTTGCTAGATATAGCATTCTTGAAAATAAACTTAGATAAAAACATCGATCCATTACCATTAGGCTCGTCAGAAAAATTACAAGTAGGTCAAGCAGTTATTGCAATAGGTAATGCTTTAGGTGAATTTTCTAATACAGTTAGTTTTGGTATTATATCTGGTTTAAAACGTAATATAGTTGCAAGTGACGGGTTTGGAACATCAGAAATACTAAATAATGTAATACAAACTGATGCATCCATAAACAAAGGAAATTCAGGAGGCCCGCTACTAGATTTGCAAGGCAATGTAATCGGTGTCAATGTTGCAGTAGCATCAGGTGCAGAAAACATAGGATTTGCAATACCTATTGACTTAGTAAAAGATTTAATAGATAGACTAAAAAAAGATGGTTCAATAGAAAGACCTAGGTTAGGTGTAAGATATCAGTTAATTACAAAAGAATTAGCAAAACAAGAAGGATTACCATTCGACTACGGAGCTATTATCGTTAAAGGTAATACTAGAACACAATTAGCAGTTATTCCAGGTTCGCCTGCAGATAAAGCTGGAATACAAGAAAACGACATTATTTTAGAAGTAAACGGAATAAAAATAAATGAACAAAATCCTTTAATAAACGTTATTCAATCTTTCAGATTAGGTGATGTAATTACAATAAAACTATGGCAAAAAGGTGAGACTAAAGAGATAAAAGTAAAGTTAGAAAAATTTTAAATCAAAATAAAGTACTTATACACTATTAAAGAATATAAAACTATAAAAAGTAAATACAAAAGTAGCATATATCACGTAATGTGTAATGAATTCAAATACCAAAAACAAACTAAACATCGTAGTTATTGGTGGAGGAACGGGTAATTTTGTTGTACTATCAGCTTTGAAAAGTATAAAAAATACAAGTATCACAGCAATAGTACCATCTACCGATTCGGGTGGATCTACAGGCAGATTAAGAGACGAATTTGGTTTATTGCCAGTTGGCGATATACGACAATGTTTAATTGCATTATCCCAAAATAAAAAAAATCAGGAAATTTTACGAAAATTATTTAATTATCGATTTGATCGCGGCGAAGATGGATTAAAAGGCCATAACTTTGGTAATTTGTTTCTGACTGTTTTAACAGATATTCTTGGATCAGAATTACAAGCAATAGAAATAACTAGACAATTACTTAAAATCAAAGGATATGTTTACCCAGTAACTCTTCAAAAATGTAATCTATGTGCAGAATATGAAAATGGTAAAATAATAGTTGGAGAACATAACATAGATGAACCATCCTACCCCCACGATGGTAGACTTAAAATTACTAAAGTATTTACAGATACGGTTGTAGAAACGTATAACAAAGTGAAAACAAAAATCAAAAATGCAGATGTCATAATAATAGGGCCAGGAGATTTGTATACCAGCTTGATAGCAAATTTAATAATAAAAGATATTCCAGAAAGTATATCTTTATCTAAGGCAAAAATAATATACATAGTAAACTTAATGACAAAGTATGCTCAAACATATAACTACACAGCAAAAGATCATGTACATGAAATTGAAAAATATTTAGGAAAAAAAGTAGATTTTGTGTTAATTAATAATTCTAAAATACCCCAAAACTTGTTGGATAAATATAGGCTACAAAATGATGAAGAAGTACGAGACGATTTAGGGAATGATAATAGAGTAATTAGGACTGACTTATTAGCATCAGAACAAACAAATACACAAAAAGGAGATGTATTAAAAAGAAGCTTAATTAGACATGACTCAAACAAAATAAAAAAAACAATCTTAGAAATTTTTATTAAATATTTAAATTTCAATTTTGATAAAACAGAGTTTAATAATTAGTGTTTAATAAACAGTTAATTTACATATTATAATAAACTTTATTCTTTTACACATAGTCAAAGCTTATAAAACACATTGAATATCGTAATGTATAGATTTGATTTTATAAATATTCAAAATTTACAATAAAATAATGTAACTTAAAAATGTATAAAGATATTTCTATAGATAGTAAATAACTGCTTATGGATAAAAACAATATAAAGTTATTAAGCAATAATACAAAGTATATAATACAAAAAATAAAAACCAGAACAATATTACCAAATGACAATTTAGAACAAATAATAAAAGACTACATACCAGTCAAAAGTCTTTCAACTAAAGATATAGTGATAATTGCATCAAAAATTGTTTCTATCTGTACACCAAAATATAGATTCAAAATGAATGAAATAAAAGTAACTTGGCTCGCTAAATTCGTAACAAAATTTATTAAAAAATATGATCATCCAATAGATCCAGGCTTTAAAGTACCGCATAAAGTACAACTTGCAATAAACTTAGCAGGATTGCCAAGATTTATACTTGCCGTAATAATTGGAGGCATACTTAAGTTTGTTTTTAAAAAACCTGGATACTTCTATATTATCGCAGGCAATAATATCAGCAAAATAGATGGTTTTATCCCAGAAATATATCCGGAAGGATTAAAAGAATACGGTTTTATTGTACCAAATCAAAAAGAAGCAATTCGCATATGTAATGATTTAACCGAAAAATTTAACATAAATTTCGTAATCACAGATAGTAACGATTTCGATGATCATTTAATCGGGTTTTCAGACAATATTTTAAAGATAATGAACAAAAAAAACATTCAAGAATTGATATCTGGTAATCCTCACGGGCAAGATACCAATACCCCATTGATTATAGCAAAACATATAGGAAATAGATAAGCTTTAAAGTAATTTACAATGCATCACAATAATACACAATATACGTATATAAATACATGTATAAACCTTACTAGCTTACTTTACAAAAGAAAACATGAAAATTATTTATAATTTAATTTTACTTATCCAAATTAAATCTAAGCTAACACAACTAAAATTATAAATAAAATTAGTTCATAATGATATAATTTAGTTATGAAAGGATTGATCAAACTCTTGTTTCAAGTGCTATTGTTAGTATTGTTGTTATTATCATGTTTCATAGTTGTTTCAATTGGATTGTTTAGTGCTTGGTTATATACATATAGAGTTTTTACTCAACGCACATTAATAGGAGAAATAGAAGTATCTGAAATAAAAATAGATGAAAACTACAATCAATATTTCGAATTAACATATAAGCAATACAAAAAACAAAATGCTTTAGAAACCTGGATTTTAGGTAATAGAAATGAAGAAAGTAATCAAATAGAATACGAAAAATCTTTCAAAATATATGGTGACCAGTTTTGGATAGGAGGACCAATAATAAAATTTCATGATGGATTGATATTGCTTAACTTTCAAACAATATATAAAATTGGAGAAATTGGCGGAAAATATACTGATCTGGAAAAAGAAAAACAAAAAACTATAGATAAGTTTTCCGTGTTTGCACTTAATAACGGATATGAAGATTGGAAAGAAATACAAAACGATTTACAATCAGAAAACTTTAAAAGTAAAATATATAATCTATTAATAGATTCAATGCAACTAACTTCTGCTGGGAAATTTGTAAATAATATGCCTCAAAAATATATTTTATATATTACAAATACTGGTTTTTTCTTAGATGAAAAATAAAAGTAAAAAATAAAAAAAGAATACAATAACACAAATTATCAAATTTTCTTTTATGTTTGTATTTGTATCTGGCTTAAAAAAGTTTAATTTTGATTATACGTTGATAAATATAATATTATCATTACACATTAGTATAATAGTATAATTTAATAATCGACATAATACAAATAAAAATAAATATAACAAGGTGACGTGGCCAAGTGGTAAGGCAGCGGTCTGCAAAACCGCGATTCGCGGGTTCGAATCCCGCCGTTACCTTAAAAAATATATTTGAAATACACATACCACAATTAAGTTTTTTATCAAAGCTACTATTGTTATATAACTTTATAAACCTTTACATTACTAGCGGTATCTTTGTAAACAATTGTGAAATTGTTATCAAATATCTTTTCATTTAATACATATTCATTCGTTGTTCTATTGTGCATATCAATCAAGATATAGTTAATTTTATACTTCCGTAATAGAAAATTTATTATATTTAAATCATTTGAAGAATATATTAACTTCATATCATTAGCTCTAGTATATGTATCATAACCAGCAGACCATGCATAATACGGCCAACCCATAAATAATTTTCTACCTGCTGCTGGTAATAGATGTATATGAATATAATCAGTTAGAAATATTGAGTCTTTCGGTGTTTCTTCAACCAACCATCTATAAAAATCATTACTAAAATCTAACTCAACACTAAATTTTTCATTATTTCGATTAATGAAAGAAATAATATCAATTACACCAGTAAACGAGAATAATATCACTGAAAATAAACACAAGACTTTAATAACTAGATATTTGTTCAAATAAAGCTTATACACAAAAAATGCAATGTAAAAATTAATAAATATAAACGAAATTACAAGAAATTTGTGATTAGTAGCTACGTCCGGAGTAAACTGAAAAATAAAAGAAACAAATAATGGTGAAATAAAAATAATATATAAAAATTTTCCTAATAAAGGCAAAAATAAAAATACAATAAAACTTACAGCTAAACCTATCCCGTTTAATACAAATAGAAAATCAATAATTTCTCCTAATACTTTAAATAAACGCTGAAATACACCAACAATATCATATCTATCTACTAGTTCATTAAATTCCATAAATAAACTAACATTATCGTCATAATGTGCAGCTAAATAACCAACACGTACATCTATACTTTGAATATTACCACGAGTAAAAAATTTATACTGTAATAAACCAATAAATATTGCTACAAAAATCAAAAGAATATAATTTAGCTTATATTTGCTAATAGTTAAGAAAAATATACAAAATAATACTATGCAAATAAAAATAGCCCCATTCCAAAAATTACTAATACCTATACAGAGTCCTATAAAAATAAATAAAAATAAATTTTTATAATCTACTTTGAACAAAGAACTAACAAATTGTAATAAATATCTTTTTAGTTTATAAATACTAAATAACTCAAAAGATAAAACTCGGATCAAATTCTTACTATCGTTGGAAACATTTCTATGATAAACAAGATAAGAGTAAAAAAAT
>JANWZV010000068.1 GCA_025061805.1 Candidatus Dojkabacteria bacterium
TATATCTCAAAATTTTTAATCTATCACTAAACCTAAAACTTACACCTAATTAAACTAATGATAAATAATTAGAAAACTAGAATAAAATAGATATATGATATAGACATGTATAATATAAACTTTATTAATCTACAAAAAAATATATTCTTAAAAGAATAAAAAATAAACATTTAACATAACTTCTTAATAAGAAAGTAACATATTCTAAATAATGTATTCAATATATAATAATACTTAACGTTGTTATACAATTTTAAAAAATAAAATTAATACATAATTTGAAAAAATTGCTTCATAACGAAAATGAAAAGCGGTGTTTTAGTATATACTCTAATTTTTGTCCTTTTCCTAACAGGATTTGGACTAGGAATATTAGGACTACATCAATTCATTAGCAATAAAATAACTGTTAATACATATTTTCTAGGCCAAGACGTTTCATTTAAAAATATTCAAAACATTAAAAGCGAATTTAGCCAAATATTTTGGAATAACATACCAACAAAATTAAATCTAATCATTGATAATTCATTTTATTCAATAAATACAAAAGATATTATTCAAGATGTAATCATATACAAAAATGATATTCTAAGTAGAACTTTTAAAACAAATTTAGATATATCATCCAGAAAAGAAATCAAACCAATCATACAATACGACTACACTAAAATTCTAAATTTATTTGATTTTAAAATTAAAGGCTACTACAATAACACAAACCAAGAATATATAAAAATCGAAAATGGTATATTGAAAAACTGCCATACAAAAACGATAAGAGCATCAATAAATTTCGAAAAATTAAAATATCTGCTGGATTCACATATTCTAAACAATACTCAATTACAACCAACTATACAATTCTTTATTCAAGATATATTACTAGATCCAAACGACGCTAGATTCATATATGATTGCGAGGAATATTTTAAATATTACGACACTCTAAAAAATACTATTGAAAAAATTTATCAAAACATACCTTTTGATGAAATATTTGGTATTGCATACATTAATAGCAAACCAAAATGGACAATTATAGACGAAAATAAATTAATACAATACTTAAAAGTTAACTACGAAGAAAAAATCAATACAAACGTAATAGAAGGAGAATACGAAATTGTAAATAATAAAATATATTTATATAAACCATACAAAGAAGGTAAAATTTTTAGAATAGATATGACCCTAGATAAAATAAAAACATGGCTACATAGTAATCGTAATGAAAATATTGAACCTGTAATCGAAATACTCCCACCTAAAGTTACTCGAATGAATTTGGAAATTTTAGATTTTACAAAAAAAATAGGCGAAGGTAAAACTAGATTACATAAAATAATAAATAATTCAAATAATGAAATTTTTTTTGCTGAGCAAGGAATGTATGAAATTGATAAGACCGTTGTCTATCCAAATCAAATTTTTTCATATATCGATGCAATAAATCCACAAAATGGAATCACTAAACACGGTAGATTAATTGGTAGTGGAATATGCAACGCAACTACTACATTATTTAGAGCTGTACTTGAAAGCGGTTTACCAGTAATAGAAAGACATTACCATGCTAGAAATTATCCAAGCTATGCATGGGGATATCCACTTAATATAGTAGATGCAGCATATCTTACGAGTCCCAGAGTAGATCTAAGGTTCCAAAATGATTTAAAGTATCCAATTTTATTTAAAATTGAAATCACGCAAGACAATGAATACCAATACCATACAATTAAAGTGTATACTAGTTCAAAAGCACCAGATAGAAAAGTAGAACTACTAAATTGGAGAAAATTTAATGTTTACTCTGATACAGTTTTTTCCGGCTCTTTTGACAGGAAAGTATATGAAAATGGTATTCTAATTAGAGAAGAAACTTTTTACAGTAAATACAACTAAATAAAATTTATTAGCTCTAATAAATAAATAACATATAAAGTTATTTATTGTATTAAATTGAATGCAATAAATTAATATGCACAAAAAGTAAAAAACTAGTTTTAAAAATTTTATTTTTTAACGTAATTTAAGATGTAACTAGTATTTAAGATATTGACTAGTACGTATTAATAAGTATTAACTAAATATTTTTAAATTCATATAAACGCATAATTGAATTTAAATTCTATAATTTATCTTAGAAAGATGATTTTTATTGTTTAACCTTTACTAAAGTTTAGCTTTGAATAGCTTTAATAGCTTTTGCTGTGATCATTTAAATACTAAACAATTATTAAACATTCAAAACTTTAAAAAAAGAATAAACAACAGATGAAATCTATTAAAGTTTTAAACAAAAAAATATTATTTATTGGGGGTCACTTAACCCCAGCTTTAGCAGTACTGCACGAAATACGAAAAAGAGGATATAGGAAAATATTTTGGGTCGGTACTAAACAAACCCAATTAGGAGATAAGAATTTATCTGCAGAATTTCAAATAGTAAATAGTTTAGGTATAAAATTTTTTACATTAAAAACAGGTAAACTAATTAGAAAGTGGTCAAAAAACACAATCAAAAGTGGAATAATATATCTATTATTGATACCAATCGGAATAATTAATTCGTTTTTAATTGTTCTTAAAGTTAGACCAAAAGTTATAGTATCGTTTGGTGGATATCTCAGTGTATTCATAGTTTTGTTTGGTAAACTGCTAGGTAGCAAAATAATAACTTATGAACAAACTTTAGTACCTGGTTTAGCTAATAAAATAGGCTTTCTTGTTTCAAATAAAATTTTGCTTGGTTGGAAAGAAACAAAAATACATAAACGATTCTCTACAAAAATAGTTATTACCGGGAATCCAATTAGAAAAGAGGTATTTTTATCAAAATCCAATGTACTGACTAGTAATTTCGATACTAGAAAACCAACTTTGTTTATTACCTGCGGTAATCAAGGATCGAATATTATAAACCAAAAAATTTTTGACATAATAGACATAATATTAGATTTTGCTAACGTTATTCATCAAACTGGTAGTTCTAGTATAACAAAAGATTATCAAAAAGCATTAGAGATACAAAATAAACTACCCTACTTAAAAAAGATAAGATACACAGTTAAAGATTACATCAATCAACAAGAAATAGGAGAAGCATTTAATAAGTCAGATATTATTCTATGTAGAGCAGGAGCTAACACAGTAACAGAAATTTTAGCACTCGGTAAGCTTGCAATATTAATTCCAATACCATGGACATCAGGAAATGAACAACTACTTAATGCAAAAATAGTAGAATCAACAGGCTTAGGTCTAATAATTCAACAAGATGACAACTTTACTGCAAGTAAATTAATCGATAAAATCCGTTTTGCCATAGAACACCATAAACTTAATAGAGGGTTTAATGGTACTAGCTTAAGTAAATGTCAAGAACATGCAAAAAGCTTCGTTAACTTCTCTGCTGCAGAAGAAATAGCAAATGTAATAGAAAACATATTATTAAATTAAAATAATGATAAATAATAAAATAACTACAACAAAAATTAATATAAAAAACATAGAAGGAACAAAATCTAATGTTAAACTAGGTTTAGTTACACAAAACAATAAAAGCTTTAATGACACATACTTTTCTATATTCTTTAAAAACATATTTAGCTTAATAAACGTTTTCCTTACCCCTTTATTAATTGGATTATTCTTTTTTCAGTTATATCTAGAAATATTGGTATTTTCTACATTCTTAATTATTAATACAATAATACAAATAGTAGATGAATGTAGAGCAAAATATAAAATTGATAAATTACAAAAAGAATTTGAAAGTAAAGTAAATGTAATACGCAATGGCAAAATACTAGAAATACCAATACAAGAAGTAAAAGAAAATGAAGTAATATATGCAAAAGAAGGAGATCCAATCATTACAGATGGTACTGTTTTAAAAGAATATTATCTACAAGTAGACGAATCTTACTTAACAGGAGAATCAAATTATATAACAAAAGATATTGGTGACAAGGTATACGCTGGTAGTTATGTAGTAACTGGAGAATGTGTATACCAAGCACAGAAACTCAAAGAAAAAAATCTAGTCACACAAATAGCTTTGGAAACTACTAAATATACAAAAAAACGTAGCAAACTACAAAGAAACGGTGATAAGTTAATCATAACACTAGTATTTATTGCAATTTTAGTCTCTGCAATACATTATCTGTCTACTAAAAATATCATTGACGCTAAATCTCAATTACTAAGTATTACAACAATTGTATCCTTAGTGATTCCACAAACCCTAATTTTACTATTTACATTTAGTTTTACAATATCAATTATTAAATTGCTATCTAAAGGAGTAATAGTACAAAAAGCAGGTAGTATACAAGAACTTAGCAAAGTTAACGTGATATTCTTCGACAAAACCGGAACTTTAACAACTAATGAGATGGAAATAAAATACATCAAAACTTTTAACATAGAAAATATATCAACTATCGCAAATATATATTCTGCAATAACAGATAAATTAGTTGGCGTAAACGAAACTCAAAAAATAATTAATAAATTTTTTGAAGAAAAACAAAACGATCGTGAAAATTACAAAATAATTCATTTTGATCAATTACCATTTACGTCTAAAACAAAATTTAGCTTAATTAAAACAACAGTAAAAAAGGATAAAATAATATATAACTATATAATCTTCTTAGGAGCATTTTTTGCTATTCAAAAATTCATAAAAACAGATTTAATAAGCGATATACAAGAATATATAAAAAACCAAGAAGAAAAAGGATATAGAGTTGTAGTAGGAGGATACAAGATGTTTAATAATAGTGATAACACTAGTTTACAAGATCTTGTATCTTTAAATAACCTTTTTGATTCAATAATAATATTTTCCATCGAAGAAACAATTAACTTTTCTGTAAATCACATTTTTTCTAGACTTAAAGAACAAAACATATTGATCAAAATTATTTCCGGTGATAGCCAAAATGCAATTAACAGAATATCAAAAAGACTTAACTTGATCGAATACAAATCAATAGATTTGTCAAAAAGTGAAATAAGAGATCCAAACGCGTATTTAGAATACGACATATTTGCTAGAGCAACTCCGCAAGATAAATTAAAAATAATTCAAACATATCAAAACAATGGTTACAGAACAGCTATGATTGGCGATGGGATGAATGATGTACTAGCAATGAAAAAATCTAATGTGTCTATCTCTTTGGAAAAAGCAACTAAAATAACAAGAGAAGTGGCAGATTTAGTATTACTAAATAACGACTATACTAAAATACCTGATATTTTTTTTGAAGGTGAAAATATAATTTTGAACCTAAAAATAGCTTCTTCAATATTTTTACATAAGACAATTTTTGCTGTAATAATCGCAATTTATTCGTCACTACTAATGATCCCAATATTCGTATACCCAACATCTACTTTAATTTTCAGTTTTTTAGGAAGTAGCTTAATAAGTTATATAGTTGTTTTTACAAGA
>JANWZV010000069.1 GCA_025061805.1 Candidatus Dojkabacteria bacterium
AGAGAGAGAGAGAGTATATTTATTTTTTTATTTTGTCAAGACATTTTTTGCATTACTCTTGTGTTTCAACATTTTTATCTAATTGCAATTTTTTAGCCTTTATTATATTTTTTGAATAGAGCTTCATAATACTCCAAGTAAACAAAAGCATAAAATATTCAGGATTCTTTTTTATTTCATTAAGTAATATTTCTTTTTTTCCATCTTTCAAAAATGGTATTTTATTTTCCGGACATGAATCTAAAAAATCCGAAAGAAATTTAAAAAATTTGTACCGATTCAAAATTTTTAAAGTTCTAAAATAAGATTCATAATCTTCTTGAATTTTTTTTCTTAAAACTTCAATACTGTAACTGTAATCAGAAAAAAGTTTTTCAAACCGTTTTCTTGTACCAAAATAAACAATATCATTAATAAGTTCTTCATTAATCAGATCTTTTTCACTCATGTTTTCATTCCTTATTAAATTTTTTGTTAAATTTATTATATTTGTTTTTATTATCAAACATTTTTTTCTTGATCATTTTTCTTCAACTCTTTATAACAACCAATTATAATTCCAAGAAAAACTAGATCTTTACTTAATTCTTTATTTTCATTAATAAAATCCAACATATTCTTAAAATTCTTTTCAAAAATGTTTTTATTTTCTATATAAGAAAATGGACAATTAATTATAAATTCATTAAGAATAAAAAAGATATTATTTTCATTTAACTCCTTAGATCTGTAAAGAAAATTACAAATATTCTTTTTTAGAGAATCTTTATTTTCCTTTAATTTATCTTTTATAATTTCTCGAATAATTTCTTGTACAAAACAAATAATAGAATATTCAACTGAATTCTTGTCTATAAATTCATCACTATTAAGAAGTTTAATTAGTTTTATATAACACTTTTCATCAAAATTCTTTTTATTCTTTACTTTTTTTGTATTTTTATCAATCGTATCTAAAAGTTCATGAATGCAAATACTTTTAATTGTATTATCTTTAGATTCATTATTTAAAATAAAAGAACTAATTCCACTATAATTTTTTCTTGAGTAAAAAATATTATTTGCAATCAATTTTACTAAATAAGAATCTATTTTTCCTAATGAATTACTAGAGAAAAAAGATTCAATTAAATTTTTGTAGAGTTTGCATTTCTCCAGTGGAATATCATCTAAAAAAATAGAATCAATACTTGTTGGTATTTTGGAATTTGTGAAATAACTTGTAGATTCAAATGTAATAACATAATAATATGAAATCGATTTTGCTGCTTTCTTCAGTCTTTCTGGGCCTTGATTTTCTTCTTTTTGGTCATCTAAATAAGTATACAATTTTAAATTCAAAATTGCGTCACAAGATGAATTAATAAAATAATTAGAAATCAAAGGAGTTTGCAAAATATTTTTTCTGTATTCTATAAAAAGATTTAAATTTGTTGGAACTGGAATAATTAAAATACCAGCTTTTTGAAATTTCGAATAAAAAGCAAGAGAACCAATACTAGCAAAAGAAGCACAAATTGCTTGTTCTACTGTATAAGATTGCTTAAATATTCCCTCTTCATATTTTCCAGGATAAGCCCAAGAATTAAGTTTAATACTTTTAATATTTTTTGACTCATAAAAACATTCCGCGATCTTATACCAAATATTATCTTCTTTTTTAGGATAAAAATCAGGCATTAATATATACTTTTCTATTGGATTATAAAAATTATGTTCTACATTTCCATCATTTTGCTGTGACAAAACATTTTTATTTTTCTTTGAAGAATAATAACAAGTTCGATGAATAAAAAATGTGTTTAATAATGCTTTATGAACTGCAATAATTTCTTCATTATTGGCATTTCTTCTGTAAGTTCCCAAAATATTCAAAATTTTTTTTGGATTTATTGAAAAAACAGAAGAAAACAAATGATGGAAAAAATCAAAAGGATTTGACTTAGACCAATCAAGAATAACCTCATGATCTTTTATTTCAAAAGAACCATATTTTTCTAAGGAATCTGGCGGTAACTCAGAAAGAGCAAATGCCAAACCACCAAGACCACATTGTAGATATTCATCTAAATTACTTCCATATAAATGAATTCTTACACTCTTTTGAAAGGATGAAGAAATTTTTTGATTTTTCTTTGTTTGAGGCATTTAAAATTCCTTTTAATGAAAATTATAAACAACTTTTTTTCTTGTCAAGTACTATTTTAATCTAAATAATATTAATAAATTTCTTTTTAAAAAACACTTGACAAAATCTATTTTTCCATTATACTCTTCAAAAAAGGAACAGTATATGACAATCAATCCCTCAGAGAATAAGATTGAAAACTTGGAAATTCAAATTCAAGATCTTCAAGTAAATCCAAAAATTGAGAGTATTCAGGGTGAGGATAATATTACTCCCCTTTCATTTAAGAATTTAATTCAACCAATTGAAATTGAAGAAGTTTCATTTGAAGAATTTCTAAAAAATCCTCAGATTCTTTATGAGGATTTTTGAGCTTCATTTTAACTAAAAATATTTTTAGCCATTGGTTGGTTGAATTTCAACCATTAGTTGGTTGAATTTCAACCATTTTTAGTTGGTTTAACTTCAACTTTTTTACAAAGAAATTACAAACCACTACAAGGGTTAAAAAAAACACCTTTTGTGGTTTTATGATTTTGTTAGTTTTACAAACCCTAATAAAGGAATCACAAACTGCTACCAGTTTTGGCTATCTTTGTACCTGGAAAATAAAATCGTTGCAAACCCTAATAAAGGAATCACAAACTGCTACTTTTCGCAACTCTCTTGATACATTTGACAATCCATTGTTGCAAACCCTAATAAAGGAATCACAAACTGCTACATCCTGGTTTGTTGCTCATGGGTTCTCCTTTCTATTTGTTGCAAACCCTAATAAAGGAATCACAAACTGCTACTGGATAAGCATATGTTTTTGTCTTGAACACATCAAAGTTGCAAACCCTAATAAAGAAATCACAAACTGCTACATTCAAAATTCCAAAAACATACAAAGACTTCATTGTTGCAAACCCTAATAAAGGAATCACAAACTGCTACTCCATACTTGCGAACACATTTTATATTAAATAGTTATACCATTATTTTCGAGCGCTCTATTTTTTTTCTTTAAAAATTTAATTTCTTTTTTTTATATTTTCTTTAAAATCTTTTCTAATAAGAATTTATTTCTTTCGAGCGCTTTGCAAACTCCTCTAAAAAATTTTCAATGATAACTTAAACTTTTTTTATATTTAAATTCTTATATTTATGAATTCAAATATCTTCATAAGCCAAAGAAGAAAGTAGTTTCAAAAATTTTTCTCAAAAGATATTATATATTATTTCTTTTTTTTTTTTATTTTACATAATTATTTTGTTTGTCAAGTGTTTTTTTTAATAAAATTACGAACAAAATTTAAAAACTATATTCTGAATTTTAATTTCACATGATTTTGCTAAAAGTTTATTTTCTTTTCTTGTATAAAGCTTTGTCATACAAACCCTTCATATTTAACAAAAATTCCACATCCAAACTTTCTACGACCACCAACTCCAAAAAACTGCAACTTTAAGCTTTCTTCTTCATTCAAATTCTTAATAATAACAGGATACCCTATTACTATATTATTATGAATCTTTAGAGTTTTCTTTTGTGGGATAACATGAACCTCACTATTTGGGTAAAGTTTTTGAATGTCATGTTGTATTTCATCTGGATTAGCCCATCGATCCAACTTATGTATTACTACCATTGGAGAATAAGCATGTTGTATTGGCTTTTCAACAAAAACTTGTGGATGTCGAACATAAACAAAATTTTTACCAATTCTAAAAGAATTGTTGCGAAGTTTTAAAACAGAATTTACATATTCAGCTGGGCATCGAATAGAAATTGAACTTTTATTAGGAATTATACGAAAATGAAAGGAATTAGGAATTTTACTTCCACAAATTCTAAAAATTCCAACATTTTCTAGATGTTCAAATTCTGGAGCAATTGATTTTATTGAACCATAAAGGTAGTGTGCATGATCAATAGGTAAAGATCCTGTTGCATACACAATTTTGAACTTATACCGAACAAACAAAGGCAATTTTTCTTGCTGCTGTTCTATTGGCAGTTGTTCTGTCATTTTAGTTTCCCCTTTAGTTAAGGGGATTATAAGTATTAAATTTAAAAAATCAAGATTTTTTTTGTCAATAAATTTCTTACTAAATATCACTGATAAAATTAATAACAAATATATAAAATTTTGGTAAATAAATTTTGATTTAACCCTTTATATTTAAATTCTTATATTTATGAATTCAAATATTTTTCGTACGCCAAAATAGCCTGCTTCAAAATTGGATTGGATTCTATCTGATGAACATCTGGATTTGTTTCCCACAAATTACTCCAAAATCGAATAAAAGCTTCTTTTGAACTAGCAGTCCTTCTTGTTGGAGATTCTTCAAAATCAACAATAAATGTCTCATATAAATCGTTAAAATGATTTTGAAATTCATCGAGCAAAACATACTTTTCAAATTGAGGACCATTAGAAATTTTCAAAATATTTTCCGCAACTGGCTTAATTGAAAAAGGCAATCCAAAATCAGCACCCTTTAAAAACTTCTTCAACTCAGGAGTTACAGTTTTAGCAAAACGTGTAATAGTTCCATTAAAAGTAACTTCTAAAGATTCTGCCGCTGCTTCATCTCTTGGAGTAGGGGGTGCTAAAGAAATTTTTTCAAAAAGTGGCATATTTATTACTCCCTTTCTTTTAGTTTATTTTATATGATTATTTTTATTTGTCAAGAACAAAATTACAAACAAAGTTATAAGATATATAAATTTGGTGGAGGCGTCCGGAGTTGCACCGGAGTCCAAAATGGTTCCCATATTTCTTTGACAGGCTTAAATTTAATTAAATTAATTTAATTAAATTAAATTTTAATTCTTTAAATTATTAATTCTTTAAATTATTAATTCTTTACTTAATTTCTAAATGTTAAATGAAAATTCTGAATTTAAATTTGAATTTAAATTTGAATTTAAAAATTAAATCTAAATTCTTTAAAAATTTAAATTTAATTAAGCAGCTAATTTAAATTGATTTCTGGCATTTTTAATTTGCAATGTTTTACGAGAGTTTGCATCTCGGCCTGAAAAATATGTTCCCCACTTTGTCAAATCTCTTCGCCCCCATATTTTTTTTTCAAAGATGATTGCATATTATATTTATATTTCATT
>JANWZV010000006.1:0-16706 GCA_025061805.1 Candidatus Dojkabacteria bacterium
GGAAAAAACCAAAATCAAGAACCCACTGCCAATCACCAGCTAAACTTATATTAAATGCACACAAGAACCAAAAATCTTGTAAAGTAGTGTTCAATTTTCTAACTATTGGGTTGAATCCATTACCACGTAAAACAACATCTCCTAAACCAGATATATTTGGACCAATTTGAAATCCTCCAAAAGAATTTGATAATGGTTGTGTGACAACAGATGAATCAAAAATCCATGATGTTTCCCAACCAAAACCACCATCTAAAGGACCAGATTGTTCTTCTAAAGTATATTGCATAAAATCATAAGCTATTAAATTACTATTTAAATTTATTGTATTAATTGGTATATTACAACTTCCAGGATTTAAAGAGTTTAATGACTCGCTAAGTTCATTTACACTTCTACTAAGTGAATTTACATTTGTATTAAGTGTAGTTACACTTCCACTAATTGAAGCTACATTTGTATTAAGTGTAGTTACACTTCTACTAAGTGAATCTACATTTGTATTAAGTGTTGCTATGCTTCCATCAATAGTATTAATATCATTTTTATTTTTTTGAATATTATTAATAATAACTTGAATGGCATTTCTTGTTACAGGTGCATAATTATAATCACCTGGAGTTGGCCAACTCACTGATATAGAATTTGGAATATTTTGCAAATTTAATGGATTTATAGTCTCTGACATATATTAAACTCCTATTTTATTTATTATTTAGATGATATTATATTAAAAAACAATCCCAGTATGGATTTCCCCAACTATTGCTATCCCATGCACCACATTTTTTACTAAATTCAACATATAAAAAGTTTTTAGTAGTCCAAATATTTTTAATTTTTCTTTTTGTAAATGAAATATAATTAAATATATGATCAATATTAAAATATGCATCTTTAACATAAAGATTATATTCTTTTTCAAAATTTTTATCAACTATCTTAACATTTTTTTCTGATGTATTATATAAGAGAATTACAAATTCATCTTTAATATATACTTTCTTTATGTTTTTATCATATAAAACTAAATTACCATTATTAATTTTGTAGAACACATAATCATTAGCTTGAATTACAAGAGTTTGATTTATAGTTTTTCCAATAAAAGATATATTAATTAAAGAGTTATTTAACACTTTCTTAATAATATTAATTTCTTGTGTATAATCAAAAACATCATAACAATTTCCAAAAGTTCTTTTAATTCCTTCTTTATACCAATAATTAATTTCTTTTACATAAGTATCATTATTAAAAAACATGAATCCATTGATATTTCCTATTTTCTTTATAGAAGTAAATAATTTTTCATTAAATATTTCTTTTAATATACCTTCTGATACTTTTTCTGACAAAGAAACTGGATAAATAATATCATTCTTTTTTAATCCAGAAATAATATATACTAATTCTTCAAATTTTCCATCAGTATTAGAAAATTTAAATTCATTTAAATAATCCTTCAAAAAGTAATTAATCACAAGCATATATGGTTCTGTATCTTCATTAAAGAATACTCTTATATAATCATCTGAAACTGAAACTTTTAACTTATAAAATATTCCTGTTTTTATGTTTTTTACATTATAATCACCAAAACCAGCTAAAAATGTTTTTTCCATTTTTCCTGTTTCGAAATTATATGAAGCATACCCAAGAGCCAAATCAAAATTAAATGTTCCAATACCAACAAAGAAATAGCTTGATAATATAAATTTATTTCTCTTTGGATCAAATGATTGTTGTCCTAGTAAAATATATTCAAACTTTTTACCATCATAATTAGTATTTTTATCTATTTTTTCATCAAAAATAAATACTGTTTCAAAATCAAAAATATTGCTTGGTTTATTGATAGCATAAAATTTTAATAAATTAGATTGAGTATGTGGTGTTATAGTAATTTCATTATCAATATAACTATTAACATCTATAGAATATGATCCACTTTTTTTGTAATCTAAAACATTTTGTGTATTTAATGTATTTGGTTTTAATAAAAATATATTTTTATATTTAACAACATTATATGTATCATCTAAGGATTGTAATACCAAATTTTCGTTCGCCAATCGAGAATTAAAATAAAGAACATAATCATCAATTAATCCTTCATATGGAATATATTTTATTTCTTTTGGAGTATTAAAGTGAACTTTATCAGAAATATATTTTTTACTTAATTCTTTATCATTATAAAAATATGTTGAAAGAATTTCAGCGCTATTGTAATATTTTAATTCTGAATAATTTTTATTGAATGATATAGTATTTTCTGAAATTATATCATAATATTTTCTTGGAATATGAACATTATGTAGTGAAACAAAATATACATGTTTTAACCAATAATCAAAATATTTAAATTGTAATGGTAACTTAAATTTTTTATGTTCATTATGTTTTATATAAATTTTATACGATGAAAATTGATTATATGTTATTTTTTCAGCATCAGTTGCATTATATGTAATATTTAAATAAGATCCTTCATTAACAAATAAATCTGGTAAGATACAATATTCTTCAAAAATTTTATAATATTTTGGCGAGATTTCTTCTGCTATGAATTCTACATCAACATGATCATCAAAAAATTCATTCCATTCTTTATATGTCCAATTTCTTGTTGCAATGATAATTTCATCATAAATATTCTTATCAATTTCATTATCTTTTGATGAATTATTAATAAAATAAGTCATTAATCCCAGTGGTGTAATTGTAATGATTGGATCTGTCTCAGGATTTGAACTATAACTTCCTTCTATGTAATTAAACCATTCTAATGTATTTTTATTTTCTGTAATTTCATACCAAGAAATTGGTATATAAAGTGTTAAACATGTATATAGATTATTTTCTTTATAATCAAAATATTTTTTATTTTTGTTTATTGTTGAAAGATTTTTATATTCTTTTTCAGAAATTGGATTGTTTTTTTCATCAACTTCTTGAATATCTTTTATATTAAAACCTAAATATTCTAAATTAATTTTTATTTTTGCATAATATAAAGTTTCAGGTGTTATATTGCCATCTAAGATTTTAAATGAAAGTGGATTTACTAAATCCTTCCAATCATTTATTGTTTGTGGAGTTAAATATTTTCCATAAAAATTGTAATTTATTGGTTTTTCTTCATTATCTTCTATTTTCTTTAATTTTGGTATATTAGATATAATTCCATTTTCATAATCATATTCTAATCTTTGAAAGTCTCTTTTTCTAAAAATTTTTTTCGGCATCCACCAATAATAATCTTTTTCATTAAAACTTGAATTTTTAGCACAAGGTCCATATTTTTTTATATTTCTTTCAATTTCTAAAAGAATATTTCTTATTGTATCGCCAATAACATATGTATTGTCAAATTTATGTTTATACAATTCTTTAACTGGAGAAGCTAATTTTATTTGACCGCTTATATAATGTCTAACATATAATTCTTTTTCTTTATTTTCATAAGGATTAATAAATTTATCATTAATAAATCTTACTGTTTGTTTTTCTTCTGAAAAAATAATATTGTCTTTTGGTATTTTAACAAACAAACCTAATATTTTTACTTCATCTATCTTAGAATTTTTATATATTTTTATAAAATTTGTATTTAAAGAATATGTTCTAACATTTTTATGTAGCATTCCAAGAGGAATAAAGAATTTACACCTATAATTATTAGTATTTGGTATTTTACAATTTTCTTCAATAAATGGTGCATATTTTACAGCTTCTTCCGGTAGTATCATTTCAAATAAACAATAAAGATAAACTTTTTTGTTAGATGGAATAGAATTTAATTCTATTAATCTTTCAATATCATCGCAATTTTTAAATCTTACACCTATAAATCTTTTACTATTTTCTCCATTTACAACTATTGGTGAAAACAAAGGATTTTTATAAATTGTTTTGTCATTTAAAATATAGTCTTCATTTTGATTTTCAAAAACATAAGAAAGTGGACAAACTTCTTGAAATATTCCTTGAAATGAAAATGTTCCACCATTTCTTAAATATAATGAAAGATTTTGAGAAAGAGAAAATTCAGTTGAAGACCCATTTTTTCTTTCCAAATATGAAAAAGAATCTTCTGGTTTTAAATCAT
The DNA here is from genome assembly GCA_025061805.1 of Candidatus Dojkabacteria bacterium. Classification (GTDB taxonomy): domain Bacteria; phylum Patescibacteriota; class Dojkabacteria; order J137; family J137; genus JANWZV01. The sequence goes on from JANWZV010000006.1 coordinate 4,115, forward strand.
AAGTATCTAAAATTATATTTGATGAATATTTAAATAACCCTGGATTTTTTTCTGTTGTTGATTTATAATTTTTGTAAATATTTGTATTAATAAATGGTATATCTGGAACAAACTCTTGATATTGAGAACCAAATGGAACAATAATTTTATTAATTAAATCTTGTGAATTTTTAAATGTATTTTTCATCCATTCTTCATCAAATGTAATAGTATATCTAGTACCCAACTTTTCATTTATTAATAAATTATTAAAATATAAATTAATTAATTGATTTGTTTTTACATTATATTCTGAAATATTGAAATTAAATAAATCTTTATTTTTTTCTGTATAATAAACATTATTATTTTTAAATCCATTACACTTTAAAAGTTTAGTAAAATTATCAGCCACTTGTGGTTTTAAATATAATTGTTTTTCTTTTGTATTATATAATTTTTTATTTTTATCCAGAATGTTTAAATCAAAATTCAACCATTCTACAATAGAATATTTGCAACCAAAACCATAAAATCCTTCTTTCTTAATAGGTGTATATGGAATATTTACAAGTTCATTACTTTCCTGTTCATCAAAAGTTTTTATTTCTGAATCTAATTGTTCTAATGAAATATTTTCAAATAAAGTAATTCTTGGATAACATGTTTTTTCACCAAAATAATTTTCACCTATATTATTATGAATGTTATATAATATTTTTTCTTCAACATTATTTTTTTGTAAATATGCTGATATAAAATTTCCTACAACAGAAAAATTAATTTGGTAAACTTTATTATCAAGAAGGTAATCCATAGTCTCATCACATTGTGTTTCATCTATAAATCTGTCTAATTTTTTCTTATATACTGGATTATTTTTATCATTAGAAATATTTAAATATTGGTGAAAAATAGAACCATTTTCATTTTCAATTATTTTAATTAAACTTACATAACCAGTTTTTCCATTTATTAAAATTTTATAGTAATTGTTTATACCATATGAATTTCTTTTCTTAACATTTTTTTGGCCTCTGAAAATAAAATGTATTTCTTTTTGTTGATTTGGAAAATCTTTATGTTTAAAATGATATTGATGTGGTTTTATAATAAATCTTGATTCACAATCAAAATCTTTAAAAATTTTATTAGAAATAATGGTATGATTTAAAATTTGTGATTTTGGTTTATCATATTGTACAATAATAGCTTTATCATCATTTAAAACATTAGGACTTATTTGAAGTTTGTATTGATTAGAATCAAAAATTATATCATAGTTTGATGGTTCAAAATAATAATCATCAAAATTTATTAAAATTTCTCCACTAAGTTTACGAATATCTAAAATAGTTTCTAAAGGATAATTTAAAAGAAATTCATACCATTGATGTTTTGGTGATGATGTATTGTTAACAATGTTATAAACATCATCTGGTATTTGTAAATATTGTGTTTCATGATAATTATCAAGAGTTATTGAAGAAAAATTCTTTTTTATTATTCCATCCTTAATGTTACAAGATAAAAGAAAATTTTCTTCATTAAAAGTAAACCCATGATTATTATTTCTAAATTGGAAATTAATGAAATTTTCTTCTAATTTTCCAATTGGTTTCTCAAACCAATCATTTGTCCAAAGATCAACAACTTTTGATTTTACATTGAAAAATGATAAAAACTTTTCTATACTTTTATTTGATCCCTTTCTTCTAAAAAATTCAGATGAAAAAAGTAAAAACCTTCTAAAGAAATTAATTTCTTCTTGAGAAGCAATATTATTTTTAATTTTATCTAAAATATCAAATTCTTCAAACTTTTCAGTATTTAATTTCACTCCAATCTTTTTTAAATATTTTTCTGAATGTCCTAATGTTAACGCTAAATATTCAAAATATTTTGGATTTATTTTTTCTGCATCCCACAAATCAAATAAGCCAGTAGTTTCTATATACATTTTTTCAAAGAAATTTGCAACTGCTCTTAAGAAATCTTCAGCGCCTTTATTTTGAATTATTCCCCATGTTGGATGATAATCAATTAATAATTTTAAGAATTTTGATTCTACAAAAAATTTAAAAATTTTGGTATGAACAATAAAAAAATTAACAGTAATATTTGGTAAATTAGTTTCATTAATTGTTTCAGTAAAAACATTTGACCATGAAGATAATTTTACATATCTTTCTCCACTAAAAGAAAATCTATGTTTAATATCTTTGGTATCATAAAAATAACCATCATCAGTTTCCCACAAATATTTTATTATTTCTGTTATTGGATAACCATCTGGATTATTTTTAATTTTATTTTTTATGTATGATTCTATTTCATTTTTATTTGGTATATTTTTTTCTTTAAATTCTAAATAAATATTTGGAAGTTCATTTTTTTCAATAATTCCAGTTGAAGATTTATTAGAAAAGTAAACAAGATCTCCAGAATAAATAACTAAATTATTAGAAATTTCTAAATTTGATTTAAAATGAATACTCATATTACATTTCTCTCTTTATTATTATATCCCCTAATTTTGGAAATTCATATTTATTTAATGTAATATCTAATGAGTAATTCCATTCTTTATTTCCTTCTGCTGTAAATGTTTCAAATAATGGTTGATAAACTTTTATAAGAGAAGGATCTTTTGCAACAATTGCCATAAGTTTATTCCTTCTAGAAATATTTATGTCTGTTGAAGATTGACGCACATAAACATCATAATCACTTACAAAGAATTTATTATCTGGATCTTTATTTAACATAACTTCTACAGATTGAACATATTCAACTTTTGATAAGAAAATAAAGTCGGAATGTGAAATTTTTTCTCCTAATGTGTGATTATTTGGATCAAAATATTCATGAATATTTTTTCTTATTTGAGTTTCAACTTGTTCAAAACTTCCAAATTTACTCTTTTTGTATTTAACACAAACATCAATTGGAACCCATGATGCACTAAAAATTTCATATTTAGCATTTAACATGCTAAATGATTTTCCAGTTAAATTATTGATGATTGCTAACTTTAATCCTTGTGGAATGACATTACTTCCATCTTTATTCAAAGCAATAATAAAAATGTGGTTAAACCAATATTTAGAATTTTCTTGTATAATTCCTTCTTTTAATGCTTCATCATATGAAAGAACAACAACTTCCTGTAAATACTGATTGAATGTTTCTTTCAAATATCTTTGATGATCTAAAAGAGAAACATTTCTATCCTGTCTTATAAAATTATTAGTTAAATTTTGCCTTAATTCATCAACAGTTTCAATTTCATTTCCACCAATTGCATTTTGGTTTTGAATTATAATTAAATCATTTTCCTTTAATCTTGTTTTTTCAGAATCAATGATTTGTGTGATAACTTCTTTGCCACTAAAATATAATGATGATTTTAATCCAAGTAAAGATACAAATTGTTTTTCAAATGAAATGTTTGTAACTTGGTTTCCTAAAATGTACTGAGAAATAATGACATTTTTATCTAAAACACCTTTTGAAATATTTCCTTCTTTACCTACAGATTTGAGACCCAAAATAAATATTTCTTTGTTTCTTGCTGATTCACCCCAAATTATGCCATCTCCAAATTCTATTTGAAGTTTTCTTTCTGGATTTATTTTTACAAAAAATACTTTATTTCCAGGTGATACATCTTCATCAAAACCAGTTCCAGCTCTCCTCCATTCTTCCCAAATTCCATTTTCATTTTTAATAAAAATTCTTATTGAATTAATAGCAATTGTTTCGTCATTAACAACAAATCTTAAATCGGATTCAAAAATACGAACCGGATCTATAGTAAGATTCAATCCATTTGATAAAGAATCTATGACTGTATTTTCATTAATATAAGAAAATGCTACAGATCCTTGAATAAGATTTTTAATTTCAAATGTTTCTGGAACATTTACAAAATAGAATCCTGGAATTTGTAATTCATTTGATGTTGATCCAGCAAAATCAACTTCACCATGTTTTTGGAAAGAATAATTAATTGATGCATCAACATACCAATCAACTTTAACTTGTTCTTTAATTGGTTCACATTTAATTGTAAATCCATTACTTCTTTTATTATTATAATAAACAACAACATTTTTATTTGGAATTAATTGAATAGAATACTCTTCATTAACTATTGGAGTTTCTAATGAAACATCAATTCCTGTCTCTACATCTTCTGGATTAATAATTACAGATCCAAATTGGCGATTATTTGATTGTGGTTCTACAGGAACATTTTCTCCAAAATAGTTAAAAATAGACCAACTTACCCTTCCATTAAATTCTTTTTCTGTTCTAATTGTAAAACCTTCTGGAGTTAAATTTTCTGCCCAAACTTGTATATTATCATTTGGTGTTAATTGAACCATGTAATTCGATTTATAACCTTCTTCAGTAAAACCTTGTGGAATTGGTTCATCAAATACAACAGAAATATTTTTTGTGTTTTCTTTTATAAATCTTGTTGCAACCCAATAAACATATCCTTCAAATTGTGTTTCTGGTTCTATATAAATTTCAAATCCATTTTCACTTTTTATTGGACACCAAGTTCTTACATTACCATCAGGAGTTAAATTAACAATATATGAAACTTCATCTTCATTAGGATGTAACATAAAAGGTGTATCAAAAAGAACTTTTTGTCTTGTTTCTCCTTTTTGGAAAAACACTCTTCCGGCTTTTTGTTCAGTTGTTTTTATTGTTTTCTTTTCTACAAATTTAAGATCTCCATATTTTCTTCCTGGTTTTGCTTCTAATGTTGGTGTGTTTGTATTTAAATCAACATTTTTTGTATTTATTTTTGCAATAGTTATTTGATTTAATAGCGGTTCTTGAGGTGTTACAATTAATTGAGCATCATAATTAGTTTCTGGAGAATTTTCATTTCCAATTGCTAAATTAACATTATATTCTGAAATACCAACATCCCAAAAGTTTTCTGGAATTTTTTGACTATAAATTGTTCCAGATTTAAATGTATATATTTTTCCATTGATAAGAGTTTGTAAAGGTGGTGATGTCCCATCTTTATTAATAGCAAGTTTTATTCTTTCTACAGAGTTTTTTGTATTTGGAATTTTATCAATTTCAATTTTACAATGTTCTAGATTTTGTAACCCTAAAACACCAACAAAAAATCTATTATGTGTTCTTAATTCATCAACACTTAAAGTGTAAAAATTGCCAGATGAGTTTGATTTTAGAGAAAATATGCAAATAATATTATCTTCATTATCATCTAAAGAAGAATTATTTTCTTCCAAAATGTTTAAATTTGGTTGTGAAGTACTAGAATTGTAGTTAAAAACAAGAGCATATCTAGTATCTGGTTCTAAATAAACATTATTTTGAGATGCAAAAATTGTTTTAACAAAAGGTTGTCCATTACTTTCTCCATCTGATCTATCTGCTGGTGGTATATTTTCATAATCAAAAACTCTATAATTATTTGGAGCATTTCTTTTTATAATAGATAATGGTTTAGTTAATGATAATGGAATATTAAATAATTTTGCTTCAAGTTTTATCAAATTACCAATTTTAAAAAAGCTCGCTGGCGCTGTTATTGGAAGTGCATAACCTTTATATCTAATATCTTCTTCTTGTAAATTTCGAATTCCAAATCCTTTTATAACATATACTATTGGATATGTATTAGTAAAATAAAAGTTTTCATTGTTTTTTGTTGAAATTTTTGAAGGAAATATAGAATAAGATGGTATTTCAATATATTGAGATACTTTTCCAAAAACATATTCTGGGTTTAATGAACCAACAACATCAACAATTGCGGAAGTTTTTCCTCTTGGGTTATATCTCAATGTTTGTGCTATTTTATTTAAAGATTTATATAATTTTGCTGTTGGTTGAAATATTTCATTAGCAGCAGCTTGAATATAAAAAGCATTTTGAGATGCTAGCATTGCTAGCATTTCCATAAGTATACGAATATTACTTCCTTCAATATTAAAATCTTTAAATGTTTCAGTTTCTCTTAAAAATGTCTCAAGTTCTTGAAGCTTATCAGTGAAATCAAAACTTGTATAATTAAGACTTCTTTTTTCTTTTGTTTCCATAAATTATAGTGCCTGTAAAGAAAATGTTATTGATGATATTTTTTGAATTTTTTTGATAACATACTGAATTTCAATTTCATAAAGTTTTTCATTTTCATTTAAATTGATATTAATAACTTTTATAATAATTCTAGGTTCATAAAAATGAAGTTTATTTTTTATTTCATTGCCAATTTTTCTAGCTGTTTCTTCTGAAAACTCTTCAAACAAAAAACTTAAAATGTTACAACCAAACTCTGGATTTAAATATCTTTTATTTTTTGAACAATAAAGAATATTTATAATTGATTGATTGATTGCTTTTTCATTTTCTGCTAATGAAATATCATTATGTTGGTTTAGTTTAAGAACAAATGGTAAATCTGAGTAATTAAATTCTTTCTTTTCTTTTGTTATCATAGTATTTACTTTTATTTATATAAAATAATAATATTAAAATTCCAAATCAAAAAACTTAATTGATTGTGGTGGTGGAATAGAAGCTGGTGGCAGTGAATCTCCTTTTTGTTTTTCTTCTACTGCTGGAGGATTTGGATCTTGAACTTGAGTTTCTTTGGCTGATTTTTGATTTATGGGGTTTATAATTCTAATTGGCTTTGTTGGAATTGGAGTACCGGGATAAGGCGTTGAAAATCCAGCTATTGGACCTGGAAAACACCCTGGATGTCGAGCATTTACAACATGAGCATTGCAAGTTCTATCACCACCAAAACCAGCTTGATCTATTCTAAATTTAGATCCAGCATCAACATGAAATCCAGCTGGTTTACATGTTATACTATATTGTGTACATTTGAATGATACCTGTTTTTCACAATCAAAATTCAAAGAATATTTTATTTTTGCAATTAAATCACCATCACATTTAAAATGAAAATCTTTTGTTGTTTGAATAAACATTCCAACATCATCATCAAATCTAGCTAAGAAAGTATCAATAATAGCAGATTCTGGCCTTGGGGGTGGATTTTCAACTTCTCTATAGATAGTATCTAAGTCATTTTTAAGAGGATTTAATATATTATTTGCTGCTCCAGAACCGCTTGGTTTAGGAGTCGGTGGAGAATCTTTAAATTGAAATGATGGTTCACTCATTCCAGGAGAATCTTGACCAGATGCTATTATTAATTTCTTTGTTAATAAACTTGTCATATTATCAGCTCTTATCACTAAATTTTTCCCAGCATGAAGTTGAATATTATCAGTAGCAGCAATATTGATGTTTCCTTTTACATCAAGGTTACAATCTCCTTTTTCAACAATAATTGAAATATTTCCTTCTCTTGTAACAATACCAACTTGTTTTTTGACATTAATTTCCATATCACCTTCAATTTGTACGGATTTTGATTTTTTCACAAAAATTTCAAAATCTCCTCCAACATGAAGTTCATAATTATTTGCTATTAAATGTTCAAAATCATTTGAAATTCCAATATCACCTTCATTTTTAAACCCAGTATTTCCAACCATTATTTTACGTTGTCCACGATGGTCTGTATATTCTATATGTCCTTTATGAATAACATAATGTTTTTCTTCATCTTTTTTATTAACTATAATGTGTGTTACTCCACCTGGACTTGTATAACTTGTAATATGAAAATTTTCAATGTCTTGAATATTAAAAATTTCTAATTTTGGTTTTTCATTAGTAGATCTTACAACAGCATTTGCTGTGATTGTGTCTTTTCCTTTGTGAATATTTTTATCTTCTAGTTTTTCAAATTCTTTTCTCCAATATTCAACATTTTCTCTTTTAATTTTTATTTCTTTAATAAGTTTTTTTCTCTGAGATTCCCAATCTGCTTTTTTACTTGCACAAGCCCAATAATATGGTCTTGTATGATCACCATTTTCAAAAAAAACCCAAACCATTGAACCTTTTCTTGGAACAGTAAAAATTCCACCAGTTCCCTCATTTTTATGAACTGAGTCAACAAATGATTGTTTAAGTTCTGCTGTATATCTTGGTGGTGGAGTAAATGTAGATCCATCCCCAGAATATCTTTTTTCATCTCCAGATTCTTTGCAATCTAAATTTTTTCCACCAGAATAATACATTGCAAGTACTGGTTCAGCCCATGGCAGATGTTCTACCGGAGTTTCTTCTGGATCTAATGAATGAATACCAAGAATTCGAACTCTCACTCTTCCAATATCTATTGGATCTTCATTATCTTCAACAATAGCTCTATAATTTCCTGGAAATACAAATAAGTCTTCTTCCGAAAGATCTAAAATATCTGGATTAACTGGTATCATATTGTATATTTATTAAAAAAGGAAAATTAACCAAACTTTTTGACCATTTTCCTTAGTTTTTTCTAAAATATTTAATCCCCTAAAAATCCATTGTTCATTTTTTGTCATTTCTATGAAATTTCTATATTCTTGTGGAGAAGCTGGTATTTCAACAACATGTCCAACCATTATTTGTGGTTCTCTAAGTATTGTTTTTACTTTTTTATCAGTTATATTAATTTGTGTGGAAGAATTATTTGTATTTTCATTAGTTTGATTATTATTTTGTGATGTATTTTGAGAATTTTCTATTTTTACATTTTCTAAATTTAATTGTGGTATTTTTTCTTTCCAATCATTTAAAATTTTATCTATTTTTGAAGGATTTAAATGATGAGAAATATATTCTATAAGTCTTTTTTTACATCCACAATTTGGATTTTCAGTAAATGAAATGATATCTCCTCTAGCTTCTGAGATATTATCAATACAATACTGTCTAAATTCAAGATTATTTAACAATGATTCTAAAAATACTTGTATATTCATTTTCATAATTTAACTCCTCTTTAAAATAAGTTTTTATCTACTAGAAAACATGTTATATGATGACAAATTAAACCAAAACAAGCATTTGAAAATCCAACTGGTACATTAAAAATAACAAAAAATGGATCAAATACTAATAGAGAGCATATAAAACCAAACCAAAAAGACATACATTTTGAACACAAAAATGGCTTCCTTAAATATTTATAATCTGAAAAAAAATTTCTAAGTGGTCTAAAAATATCTGAATCAGACCACATCTTATTAATTGCTAAAGATAACAAAAGGACTAATAGTATTTGAATAACCATAAATCTAAACTCCTTTATTCAAAGAATATTATATTATAAATTATTTTCTTTTTCAAATGGGTTACAATATTTTTTATAATATGGACAATATTCACAAAGTTTACTTGGTTTTTTCTCCCAATTTGCTTTACATTCTTTATTAGTTCCTTTATTTTGTATAATATCAATTGTATTTTGAATTATTTTTTTGGTTTCACAATATGTATTTTCATTAAAATAATAATTTTTAACTTCTAAAGAATTATTTAAAACTAAAAAAACAATTTCACCATTTTTTAAGGAATTATTATAAAAATTAGATTTTTTTAACATAAAATCATAAAAATAAAGTTGCTTAGAATAATCTTTTATATCTTTTGATGTTTTAAAATCAATAATTTTTAAATTTTTATTTTCATCTTCTATTAACATATCAATTTTACTTTGTAAATGTATTGGAACATCATCCTTATGTAATATTGAATTCTTTTTAATAACAAAATAATTATCAATATTAAATTCTTGTTCTTTATATAAAATTTGACAGTTTTTGTTTTTTACTTTGTATAAAAAATAATTTCTTATATTTTTAGCAGCAAATGGTATTTTTTCTTTATATGTTGATAAAATTTTTTCCCAATATTTTTCTCGAAGTTCTTTATCTTGTTGGTACATTTTAAAAACATTTCTAATTTCATCATCAGTATAATCTTTAAGTTTTTCTATGATTTCATGAATCATTTTTCCAAAAAGAATTGCATCTGTTTCTTCTGGAATAAATAATTTTGCAATATATCTGTAAAAATACTTTCTAGGACATTGATGAAGAATATCAATGGAAGAATATGAAAGTGTTAATCCATTTTTTTGTTTCATAAATAACTCATTTCATTATAATATAAATAATTTCATTTTTGGTTCAAAATCTAATAAATCTTCTTTAAAATACTCCTTTTCCAAAATAAGAACATTTTCTAAATCAGTAAATAAATCTACATATTCATCATATTGATCGGACTCTGCTTCATATAATTTTTCTTCATAAACTTTTTCCAAATTTTTTACAATTTTTTTTAAGTTTGTGTTTGAGATGATTCCTAAAAGCAGTGTTTCTTCTTCATTTGTAATGTATATCATAGAAATCAACCATATTTATATTTATTTTCAGATGTGTTTATAAAATCATTAATAACTTCAAGAACAAAATCAATAGTGTGTGAAATAATTATTTTTTTATATTTTTGTGTTTGTTCATCTTTATCATATGAAATTACTAAAAGTTTTTCTTTAGGAAAATATTCTAGTTCGCAATCTATTTTATCTAAAAACTCTAACTTTGGATGTAGTAAATGTCTATACTTTTTATAAAAAACTTTTTTATAAAAATTTGGGTATTCAAATTTTCTTTGAATTTTATTTTCAAAAATAATATCTTGATTTTCTACCATAAATCAATTCCTTCTTTTTTAAGTGATTTTAACCAAATTTTCTTTTCTTTATTTTTAAAAAATTTAATAAGAATTTTAATTTTTTCTTCATCAGTCAATGGTCTTGGTTTATTTATTAAATGTCGATGATATTTTCTTTCAAATTCTTCTAATGATAAATTTCCCTTTAGAAAATTACATTCATGGCATGAAGATACAACATTATCAATACTATTTTTTCCACCATGAGATAAAGGAATGACATGATCTCTTGTAGCATTTCGAAAGCTAATTTTTTTACCACAATATTGACAAGTAAAATTGTCTCTTACTAAAATATTTTTTAGTGTTGGAGCATTAAAATTTTGTTCCATTTTTTTTCTTTGTAATTTGACATAATAATTTAATTTAATTACTGCTGGTATTTTAAATGTTTTTGATTCTGAATGTATTTTATAATCATCATACCATGAAAGAACAATTACATCATTTTTTCTTTTTTCAGATAAATTTATAGCTCTTATCCATGGAGTTATGGAAAGAATTTGGTTATTAACACTTAAAACAAGACATCTTGGATATTTTTCTTTCATCATAAAAATAAACTCCAAAATTTATTATAATTATTTTTTATTTTTCGTCAACATTTTTAATTCTTCTAATTCTTTTTTATCATATTCACTTGCTAATTGTTTTAAACGTTCCATTTTTTGATAATGTTGTGAAATATATGGATCATTATAATGTGAAAGATCCCAATTAAATGTAAAATTATGGGTTTCGGTTTCTAATATATTATTTCTTATGATATTCCAATCAGATTCTTTTATATCAGGCCAATATCTTAAAAAGAAAACTTCATTTAATTTTAAAAATTCTTTTGGTATTTTTTCTTGAGAAGGTAATTTATTAAACTTGTTAAAAATAATAAGAGGTTTTTTATTTTTTATTTGATCTAAAATTTCTAATTTTGTTTTTCCCCATAAAAATTTTGGATAAAAGTTTCTATCCAAAAAAGGTATTATAAGAGTAGGACAACCAATAAAAGATAAATTATAAGTTTTTAAATCATCATAATTAATTGGTGTTATTTTTATTTTGGTCATAAATATACTTCTCCTAATATTAATGAATTGGTTTTGTAATATGTTTATGTATTCTATGATGCATTTCAACAAATGTTTCAACATTAAAAAGTTTTTTAGAAATAATGCTTTTTATTCTTGCTGCATCAAAATTATTTGTTTCATAAATTGCCACAGCATCAGAATCAATTTCTTCAATGCGACCTTCACTAACACCAATTGATTGTATTAAATTCAATAATCTAAAATTTTTTAAATTTTCTTTTTCTTTATTAACATTTTCTTTTAAATATATAACTATATTTACTGAACTCATAAATAATTTCCCCTTCCAGGGAAAATTATATCATAATTTTTAATTATTTAATTAATAATATTTTTGTAATAAATTATATAAAAATTTATTATCTTGTAACAGCTTGTGCGGCAATGGTATTAACTCTGCTTGTCATTTTTCTTATTTCACTATCTATTAATTGTTTAAGGAAATCAACTCTCTCATTTGGATTTATAGCTTGCATTTGACCACTTTGAAATCCTAATGATGATGCAAATGCTTTTAAAAATCCCCAATCTTTTTCTAAATCAGCTTCAAGTTTAGTACTATTAAGAACTTCCCTTACTCTTTCTAGTTTGTTTATTGCGGATAATATTGTATTTGAATCATTTGATGATCTAGCTTCTATTACAGATCTTCCAATATCTTGAACAGCGTTTACAACTTGTTCACTCACGCCTCTAGATCTCATTATATGTGCAGCTAATTCAGATTGATTATTAATATTAACAACTCTAGATGATGGTTGTTGAGGGGCACCTGCAGCTTGTGCAGCCTGTGCTGTTTGCTGTGCAGCTTGTGCTGTTTTCTCTGTAGCTTGTTGTGCAGTTTGCTGTGCAGCTTGTGCTGTTTTCTCTGT
>JANWZV010000006.1:16805-41487 GCA_025061805.1 Candidatus Dojkabacteria bacterium
GTAGCTTGTTGTGCAGTTTGCTGTGCAGCTTGTGCTGTTTTCTCTGTAGCTTGTTGTGCAGTTTGCTGTGCAGCTTGTTGTTGTGCAGTATCTTGTGCTGCTTTTTGAGTAGCATCTTTTACTGATGAATTTTCAGTTGCTTTTTTAGCTGCTTCATCTATTTTTCCATTTTGAGCATCTTGAACAACTTGTTGTGCGACTTGTGGTGGAACATTCCAACTTTGAAGTAATAATCTTACTTGATCTGCTAATTTTTGAGCTGCAGCTCTTATTTGTAAAACATTGAATATAATTGTAACTATACAAAGAGCAGCCATTATTAACTTAAAAGCATTTTCTGGTTTTCTAATATCAAATGTTCTAATTAATGCCTTTAAAAATCCAATAAATCCTTTTTCATTATCTTTTTTATTAGATTCAATAATTTCTTTTATTGTTTTAATTTGTTTAAAAGTACTATATGTTAGTGCAATAATTTTTATACACAAAAATATAATAAGACCAATAGGTGGAAGAATCATTGTAGCAATAACTTCAGCTACATACCAAAGTATAGAAGTTGTTAATCCAGTTTTACCTATAAACTTTAAAGCCGTCCAAACAGATCCTGGTATACTTGCTATTGCTTTTACAACTTTTTTCCAAAAACCTACAACTTCTGTATTTAATTGTTTTTTAAAACCTTCTAATTGCTCAAGAGCTTCTTTAGCTTCTGGGTTGTTGCCAAATACTCTTCTTAAAACAAATAAACCAACATTTGTTAAACCAGCAGCAACAGTTTTAGCCATTCCTTTTGCAGCACCATAAACTCCTTTAGCAGCTGCTTTTGTAGCCCTTCCTATTGCCCCCACAGCTCCTTTAAAAATACCACCCCATGTTAATCCTTTTTTATCACCTTTTGGTTGTTTTGCACCAGTTTCATCTGCACTAACTTCACTCGAGGTAGTTCCGGCTAATTGATTTAGTTGATTTTTTTCGGTATTACTTTCATATTCTAAGTCATAACCCAAATTTTTAATTACTTGTGCTAAATTGTGTTTTTCATCAAAAGCTTTAAGTTGTGCATTAATAGTTTCTTGATCACCACTGTAATGTCTTAACAATGATTTCTTTAATTTATATCTATCATAAAGCATTTTTTGAATTTTTGGAGAATGTGATGTTTTATCACCGCGACCACCACCAGGTTCATCTTCCGGAATTGTTCCATAAATTAATGGAACACTATATCCAGCTTTGTAAAATTTTCTATAAGCTAAGTATACTTTCAAATCTGGAGCATTTGGCTCTTCTCTTGCAATTCTTTCCCAATATGCAACATTATGTGGGTTTTGATCATCAGGATCATTTGGATCTAATTCTTCATACATAAAATCTTCAAAATTAAATCTTGTAACATTACTACCTGTTTTTTGTTGTGTTCCAGTTTCTGTTGCTGTTTCTGCCTCAAAAAGAGCATTTTTTCTTACAACTGGGTGAAATAATTTATTTTTATAACTGCATAACTTTAGCAAATAATCAATATGATCTTCAGATTCTTTTAATGCAAATAAATTAATATCTAATAAGACACTTTCTTTAATATATTTTCTTCTTTCTTTTTGGGAAGACTCAGTTAATAAGAAAGATTGTTTTTTGGATTTTTTATATGATTCTATAACTGTATGTAAAAGTTTTTTATTGTGTAGTATAAAAGAAGGAGTTAAATGTGGAAATAATATTTTTGCTTCATAAATAAGTTTTTGTTCTTTTGATATTTTTCTTTCATTAAAATTATTATAATATTTTTCATAGTTGTTTTTAATTTTAAGTAATTTATCATCATTAAAAATAGTCATATAAAACTCCTTACAAATGTATTTATATTTAGTCTATTTTTATTTTGAAATATTTCTTAGATTTAAGCAAGTCAATTAATAATTTTACAATAAATGACACTGAAAATTTTAATTGTGGTCTACCAGATAATACTGTATAAAATGATAGTGTTTTTTCATGAATAGAGAAATTAAAAATATTATTTCTTTTTATATTATTTAATAACTCTAAATCATATTCATAAACATCAGATTTAGAGAAAATAATATTATGATAACTTCTTTCAAGTAAATATTTTTTAAATAATTCAATACAACTAGAATTAAATAAAATAATATTTGGATTTGAAAAATGAAAACTTTCAGAATTTAAAAGGTTTTCATATTTTTTATTAAACATTTCAAAAAACTTATTTATAAGTTTTAAAAGTATTTCCATTTCATTTTTTTCTTTTTTTATTTTATCTTTTTTGCTTCTTTCTGAATTAAAATGATATTTTTCCTTTTCTTCTATATATTTTTTTATGTAATGAATAATATGATTTTCATCATGAAATTTTTCTGGGAATAAAAACATAAAATTTAATAAATTTGAATATTTTTCTGGAATAATATCAATATTTTCCATATCACTAACTAAATCTAAATGAAATATTTTTGAAATATCAAAAATAATATTAAAAATTGAATCTTTTTTATAAATCATATGATTTCTTGATAATAAAATTTGAATTTTATCTAATGGTTCTGAATCAACTGATTTATATTTAAATTCAATATTCAATAGACATTTTCTTTCTTTCTTATTTTTTATAGAAATATATAAAGTTGAAACAATATATAAGTCTTTTTCTTGCAAATCTTTATTTATAAAATAAATAATTTTATTTTTTAATTTTTCTACAATATAAGAATTTTTATCAAAAATATGTGAAATAATATGACTAATTTTCATGTTTTGATCAAAATTATTTAAAATATTGTCAATGTTATAAATATCTCCCAGTGGTTTTACTTTAAGCAAAAAAAGTAAATTTTTTTCTGGTGAAACAACTTTATCAAAAATTTCTTTTGAAATTAAATCTTTTGATAACAAAATAAAAGTATTATCTTTTATTGAATTTTGAATTTTTTGAATATTTTCAGATATAAATGTTTTAGAAAATCCACCATGAATAAATTTGCAAAATAAAGATAATGTAAAAATAATTTCTTCAATAGATTTATAAGGAAGGGTATAAGATAACTTTGATTTTTGAAGTAAAAATTGTGAAAAATTAGGCATATATTATTATCTCCCGCAGCCACATCCGCCGCTTTTTGTTGTATTATTTATTGTGTGAGAATGTTTATAAAAAGAATTATGAATTTGTGTATTTGAATTTTTATTTTCAGTTAAATTATTTTGTATATTTGTATTTAAATTTTCTTTATTTTTTTTCAATAATTCTTTAGATAAATTTGTTTCATTTGAAAAATTGTTTGATTCTTCAACTACTCTTCCATTTATAAATTTTTTAATGATCATATATTTATGCTTCCTTTTTAATTATATATCATTTTGTTATTTCTGTTCTTGATTTTTTGGTTGTTCTTGTGATTGTTCTTGGGGTTGTTCTTGTGGTTTAACTTGTTGTGGTTGTTGTTTTTGTGGTCTTTCTTCTTTTTTATTACTTCTGTAAATATAAGATTTTTGTGGCATGTTTTCAACAAGTTCTGGAGTTCTAAAAATTTCTTTTGCATAATAAACAAATAAATCTATATGTTCTGGTTTCATTCCTAAAAACAATTTGTAATCCTGTTTAGAAAAAACATTTTTATATTTACCATCCGAATCTCTATATCCACCCTCAACTCTTCCTGAAGATAAAATAATATTATTAAGTTCTTTTACAGTTTGAGCAACATCTTTAAAAAATGTAATTTCTACTGTTGCAAATCCATCTATTTGTTCTTTTTCTTCTTCAGATAGCTCTTCAAATTTTCTTAATGTTTCTTCTGTTAAAAAATATTTTTTCATAAATTTTCCTCCTCTTCTTCATCTTCACCAGTTTCATTCTTTTTAATGTTTCTTTGTACTTGTTTAAATGATTCCATTGATTTGCTATCAAATTTATTTTCTTTAACAACTGTCTTAATATAATCAACAAAAATATTTGGGTTAATTTTTCTCTTTTCAAATTCATTAAATAATATTTTTTCATTAAGTTTTTCTGGTGTTTTTTCATATGCTTTATAAATTTCTCTTGCTGCTTTTATTTGTTTCTCAAAATCTTTTTTATTTTTATCTTTTTCTAAATCTTCAATAAATTTCTTTAATGTATTGAGAAGCATTTCTCCATTTTGTTTAGCTTTTTTCTTTTTATCTTCTTGTTGTTTATTTTTATCTAATTGAATTTTCAATTGTTCTTTATTGACAGAAAAAAGAACTGGTATTCTTTTCTTTAATATATTATAAAATTCAGCTTCAGTTCCACCAGCTTTTTTAAATTCTTCTAAAGCTTTTTTCTTTGCTTCTTCATAATTTTGAAGTTTTACAATAAATTCACCTTTAAGTTGTATAAGTTTTTGCTCTGCTTCTTTAGCTGATATTTTTCCTTGTTTAATATAATTAACTAAATCTTGATATTTTTCATACATTGTTGAATTAAATTCTTCAAAAAATGATCCACCTCTTTGGTTATGCGCTTTCATCATCCACACAAATGAAGAATACAATCCTTTAAATAGTAATTTTCCAATCTTTTTAAATAATTCCGGATCTCGAATATATGTGAATTTTGGTAAATATAAATTTATATCCTTCACAAAAGTTTCTGGATTTGGTTTTTCTTCTTTTTTACCTCCTTTTTTATCTTTTCCTTCTCCTTCGTCTCCCCCTTCATCATCGCCAAAATCTTCTCCCTCATCATCTGCATCATCAAAACCACCACCTTTAAAATCTTCTCCACTTTCACCTTCTTCTTTAAAATTATAGCCAAGATCTTCTATTTCATCATCTGTAATTTCTTTTAAAGAACCGTCTTTTTCTCTTTTTAAATTGACTAATTTTCCATTTAATTCAGCGATTCCATCTTTATTAAATTTCAAATTTACAATTTTACCTGTTTTAATATCAACTAATGACTTTTTATCTTGCGATAATTCATAAACATTATCATTAAATTTTTCTATTTTTGGTTTGTTTGATAATTCTTGAGCTTCTACATCTTTAATATCTTCTATTTTTTCATCTTCATCTTCATTATTTTTATCTTGTTGTTTATTTAATGGAGCTCTTTCTAAAATAATTTTTTGACCATAAAAAATAATTTTAATATTTTTATAAATTTCATCATTTTCATTTAGACTTTTTATTTTTTCATATACTTTTTTATATTGTTTTACAGATTTTGCAGATAATGGAATTCCATTAGCTACTATATTTAACCAATTATCAAATGATAATTGAAGAACCTTTTCTCGAGCTTCTGTTCCACTCATAACTCTTGGTGTTTGAATAAACAAAATATCAGAAGATCCATCTTCTTTTACTTTTATAGGAAGATAATCATGATCATTAACCCATAAATGAGCGTTGAATTTTGAAAACATTTTTTTATAATCTTCTATTCTATCTTCACCAGCTAAAAATCCTACTATATAACAATTATTTTCTAACATTGATTGTAAAATAAACATAATGTTAGCAGTTGGAATTGGGTTTTCAGAGATTTTTACTTGTGAATCATTTTCATAAATACTTGAAAGTAAATCAAATTGTTCTTTTTCTGTAAGTGGATTTGTTTTTATATCGGTAGAAGATTTTGATCCTTTTACTAAAACAATAAGAACTTTTTGAGCTCCAGTTTTATTAAAATGAGATTTTGCAAGCTCTATCATTTGATGATGACCAAAATGCCAAGGCTGTGCTCTTCCTATCCAAACAATTACAGGGATTAAATTTTCATAATATTTTGAAAAGTTTTCACTTTCAGGTTTTGAATAAAATAAAAACTTTCCAGCTCTTTTTTCTAATTTTCTACTTAATATTTCTCTCAAAATATTTAAAATTTTCTTTGTGTCAGAAATTGAATCATCTGATAGTATATTTTTAATATTTTCTATTTTTGGAGATAAATCTAAAATACTATCAAATGATTTTCTTTTTGTATCTGGATCTATTTGTGTATCATTTTCTAAATTAATTTTAATATTTTCTAAATCTTTTTCGGTTTCAAAAACTTTTTCTTTCAAAAAATTAATATCATATTGAACATTTGCTTTATTTGTTAATTTTAGTAGTATATAATTTAAAAATTCTTCTTCAATCTCTTTTTTTTCTAAGGAAGAAGTTGTTGGTTTGAATTCTTCTGAGGCAGTAGAAATAATTTCATTTATTTGTTTCTCAGTATAAGCAATATTTAAAAAGTCTTTTAAAATAAATGTATTTAAATTTTTTTCTAAATTTGAAACTTCAGTTCTTACTTTCCATGCTTCTTCTTTCACTTTTTGAAACATTTCAGATGTTCCTTTAATTTCAATTGTTTTTCCATCATCGTCAAGAATTCGAAGAATAACTCCTTCTATTGGATTAAAATCCTCAGATTTGCTAAAAAAAGAAGATTGTGTATTTGCTAATTCATCTAATTTTTGTTGAAACAATTGTTTTATTGGTAAAATATCTTGTTTTACTTTTTCATTAAAAGCTCTTTTTTTCAATTGTAATTGTTTTATTGTTTCATCAATATCTTTTTCTGTTTTTAAGTATGATGGAAGTGCTTCTTTTATGTCTGATAAATCGATTTCTTTATGAATGACTAAATTAGAATTTGTATAAATTTTCCAAAGATCATTACTTGCTTCTTTTACTTTATTAATAATATCATAAGCTTCTTTATGATTTGGTCTTATCCAATTTTTATTTTCATCTTTTATCCAAGCTTTAAATAATACTAATGATCCTTGGGTTCCCATTTTTTCACGATCATATTTTGTAGCATTAAATCGAATATAACCAGAACCATCCCCCTCATGTGTTAAAACAGGAAAAAGTTCACAATCAATTTTAAATGGTCCATATTTTTTAAAAACTAATTTTAATGCTGATTGAAGTTGTTTATTTTCAAGCAAAGATTTGAATGAGTGTTTAATATCTTCAGTTACTTTGCTTTTTAATAGTTGTTCATAGTTTTGTATTGTAATTTCAGGAGAATTTGAGGTTTGTATAAAAAAATCTTTATTATGATTTAAACCTATTTGCAAAAAAGTAGAATCCATTTTTTCAACAATATCAATTGCTTTTGAATCAGTTGAAGAAAATTTTCCTTTTTTAATAAATGGTAAAAACTTTTTTAAAATAGTTAAAAATTCAGAAGTAGAAACTTCTTCTTTTCCAAAGAATCTTGAAATACCTTCTCTGTTTGTTGTCATATAAATTCCTTATCCTAGTATTCTATTAGTAATATTTATTATTTTTTCAACATCTTCTGGAGAAAGAGAACTTTTTTGTTCGTCCATTCTTTGTATTAAAGAATTTTTAATAGCTTCTAATTCTATTTTTGTGAATTTTGTTTTTATGAAATTTAACAGACTTACAAATGAATAAAGAGTTTCATAATCTATATCAGGAAAAATAAATTTTGCTAGTTGTTCAGAATTTGAAAATTTAAAAACTGGTGTATCAGTTGTTTTAAGTTTCTTTTTAGTTTTTACTCCTGGCTTTTTCATATCAATAACAATATAAATTTCAAAATTTGGAGATAAAGAATATCTTCCAATTTCTTGATTGTGATTTAATATCGGAGAATAACCAAGTTTAACAGCTTTTTGAAAATCTGGATGTTTTTTCATAAAAACATCAACAATTTTTTTATGTTCTGGCAAAAGTTTTTTAACGGATAAAACAGAAGCCAGTAACATTTTTTGAGCATATCCTTTTACACCTTCTGAAATATCAATAATACTGCTACTTTGCATAAATTTAATTGATTCTTCATTTTCTGAAACATCAACAAGATCAATTTGAATAACAGAAAGATCATCCATTACAACGGCTAAAGATATTTCTGAATTTCCAACTTTTCTGTAAGCATATAAATGTGGGTATTTTTCTTCTAAATATTCTCCAATGTCAGTAATGGAAACACCTTCTTTTAATTTTATATCAACATCTAAATCTCCAAAAGTTTTTTTTGTTTGAATGGCTTTTGAAATAATTTCTGGAGTTTCAGACTTTAGAAGTCTAGGACTTCTTCCAGCAATATAAGCAGCTAATCGTGTAGAACCTAATGAAAAATCTGTTTTATATGATGGTTCAATAAAATTATTTTGGATAAGTTCATCTAAAATTGGTTGAATATATTTATCAAAAACAATTTTTAAGCTATTTTGTGGAATTTTAATAACTTTTAATTCTTTTCCTTGATAGTATTGTTGTAATTTATTTAATACAGATTCTGCTGCTTTACCACCTTCTTTTAAAAGAATTGAATATAAAATTTTCATGAATAAACCCCTCTTTTTTTATTTATATAAAATAAATAAATCATAAAAAATATATATAACAAAAGAGTATTATAGGCATAAAGGAATTGCAATTATTATCATATAATAGACCTGAGTTAGTAATACAATAAACAGAACTTATAAATAGTAAAGATAAATTAATTTTTAGAAAATTAATTGTAGAAAAGGAATTTTTTTTGTTGAGAAAGAATTTATTAAAGAATTTATTAAAAATGTTCAACCAATTTTAGTTTGACAAAAAAATTATTAGTTTATAATAAAAGTATGAACAGTATTATTTATCCAAGTCACATTATAAAAAATATTTTTTATAAAATTGTTCTTGGTGGTGAAGAAGTTCATACAACACATTCCTTTTTGCATAAAGGAAAATGTCCTTTATGTAATGACTATAAAAAAAGAATGTATGTAAAGCAATATCCAGATGGTCATTATCACATTTATTGTCATAATTGTGGATATAGTCAAAATTTTCCATATTTTATAAAGAATTATTTTCCAGAATATTTACATGAACTTACTGAATTTTATTTAAATTATTTAAAAGAAGAAAAAAATAATAAAAACATTAATAAAAATGAAAAAAAAGAATTAAAAGAAGAAAAAAATGAATTTGTTGAAAAATATTTAACAGATATAAAAATATCAAGTTATTTAGAAGAAAATGCATTTCTTTTAAAAGAAGAAAATCTTTCATCATCTAAAGAACTTATAAGAAAATATGCTATTGAATATCTAAAAAATAGAAAAATTCAAGAAAAATATTGGAAAGATTTTTATTTCATTTACAAAGGACCATTAAAAGGTTATATAGGAATTCCAATGTGGGATGAAAATCATATTTTACTTCATGTTCAAGGAAGATTACTTTTAAAATCAAAAAATGTTAATTATGAGCAACCAAAATATATATTTTTAAAGGATTCATCAAAAGGAATTGAAAATATTCCAAAACCTATTTATGGTTTATGGAGAGCTAATAAGGAAAAAACATGTTATTTTTCAGAAGGTACTTTAAGTTGTTTAGCTTTTGGAGATCAAGGGTTATCAACATGTGGAGCAAATATTAGTTTAACATTTGTTAAAAAAATTAAAAATAATTTTAAAAATGTTATTTGGTCTTTTGATAATTATTGGATAGATGAAACAGCAAGAAAGAAAACTAATTTTCTTTTAGAAAATAATGAAACTTGTTTTATTATTCCGAAAAATATACCATGTAAAGATACAAATGATCTTTTAATATATTTTAATTGGGAAGAGATACCAGAAGAATTTATTCAACAAAATCTATTTACTGGAAAAACAGGATTAATTAAATTAAAATTAATGTTTTAAATTAAATAAAAATTAAATAAACACCTTTCATGAGGTGTTTATTTAAATAATTTCAGAAACATTTTGTATTCAATTTTTAATTGATGACTATTTTAATAACTTAAATAAAATATTTAAAAATTTTGTTTATATGAATCTATGCTTTTTATATTTATGAATTATCTTATAATTCTTCTTTTCTTCATGTGGTAGAATATCAATTCTCTTATGAAGTATTTGCTGAATATCTGCTGGATCATATGTTTCCAATAAACCCCACTTTTGAAGTAAATAAGCTATTGTTGATCTTCTCAATAAATCAATTTTAGTCAAATGTGCTTCTCTATTTTGAAGTAAGAAAAATTCTTTAAAATGGCACAAATAATATTCATTATTATATTTACGAATATAACATGATGGATAAATTTCCTTTTTTCTCTTATTAATAATTCCTATTCTTTCAAGGGTTTCACAAATAAGTGGATAATCTTTCAACAAACGAACTTTTATTCCTATTTCTTTATTTTGGGAATTTTTATCAACATAATTTGAGTTGTTTACCTTATTTTGTACTTGATTATTAACTTGTGTTACTTGTGTTTGAACTTGATTACTCATGTTTTCTCTCCTTTACTTCATTTTATTTTCAACACATGCATTATATATTTATTTAATTTTATTTTAAATTATTTTTGCCACCAAACATATTTTTTACTTCTGAAGCAAAATCATTTCCATATGTATTATAATAAATATAAGCTTCTTTGGGAGAACATTGAAAAAATTCTGAAATATATTTAGTATTTTCTTCTTGAATTTTTGTATTTTTTACATATTCCATATATGGAACAGCATCATATTTTGGAAATACTTTTAAAAATAATTTATGAATTTCTATTCTTGTTAAAATTGTTTTTGACAACAAAATATTTAGATATGAACATATTGGCAATAAATCTTTATTCATTGATAAAATTTTTAATAATAAAAAATAATTAAAATTATGAAAATATTCTTCATTTTTTATAAGGTCTTCATTTTTTAAAACTAATATATTTTCAATAATTGAAAATAAATTATATTTTTCACTCATTTTTAATCCTTTGATAATATTTCTTTTTGGAGATCCTTATTTATTTTTTCTAGTTCTTCTGGGCTTAGTTCTTTAAATTTTTCTACTTCTTTTTGTGCTTTTATTTCTTCATCTAGAAAAGCATTTATATCTTCTTCTGCATTAATGTGTCTAGGTTTTGAACTTGCCAAAACTTCATTCATTCTTGAAATTAATTCTGGATCACTTTGTGGATTTTCTACTTTATATACTTTCATTTGTTGTTGATTTTGTTGTTGATTTTGTTGTTGAAGTGAATTCAAAATACTTGGATTTTGTTGTATAAGAGACATAAATTTTGTAAGTAAATCTGCTATATTTTCATTTTGGTTTATTTGTGCTGATTGTGTTTTAACAGGTGGTGTTTCTTTTAATAAATTTTTATCAATATCATTTTGTTTTGGAGCGGTAATTGGTCTTGGTATTTCTTCCGGCATCATTGGAATAATTTCATCTCTGTTATTTGGATTTATTTTTTGTTCTGGAGGAGTTGCTTTTTGACCAGGATACCTTTGTGCTCTAGAAAAAGGTATATAACTCCAAAGAGGAAGTTCTTGTCCTAATATATTCAAAATGTCATTAATATTTGTTACTTTTAATGAGTATTGAATTTGTTGAACAATATGTGGATGACGAGCAAATGTAGAAAGAACAATTTCTCTTGCTTTATTTGGATCACTTGCAAAAACAAAATAAAAATTTTTTAATCCACCAGCTAAACCACGATCTACTACTTCTGGTCTATTTGTTGTATCAAGAACAACAAGATATTTGTTCATGTATTCTCCTTTTAACTCAGTATCATCTTTCTTTTGAACTTCAAAAATTCTCTCATTTTCACTTATTTTATCATTTAAATAATTATTTTGTAATATTTTTTTATTTTCATAATTATTTATTTTTTCTAAAGAAAAACCAATTGTGTCTTGGATGTTTTTAAAATTATTTTCTTTATTTATCAAAAAATTATAAAAAATTTTTAATATTTTAAACATTTTAAATTATTATAATTCTTGTATAATTTTTAAAATAGTTGCCATAAAATTTATTTCTGGGTCAATAGCCATTGGATGATATTTTAATCCTTCAGCTGCTAATAACATAATTATTTCACATTTTTCTGGAGAAATTTCTTCGGCTTTATCAAATATATATCTTAGCAAAGTTTCATAATTTTCGGCTTTACATACTTGTTTTCTAATGTTTCTCCAATTTCTTTCTTTAATATATTTTATCATTAATTCTTTAACATCAATAAATTGATCTTCTAAAACCTTATTTTTAAGACTAAAAATTTTATTTTTTGTATTTTTTTCTAAACATCCAATTATTGATCTAATATCTGGATAATAATGATTTATAATATATTTTAAATCATTTTGAATTAATTCTTTATCATAAGAAATATCTTCATTTTTTAATATTTTTAAGCAGAATTTAAAAATTTCTTTTTTATCTGGATTTTTAAAATAAAATGTTTGACATCGAGAAACAATAGCATCTATAATTCTATGCTCAAAATTTCCAGTAAGTATAAAACGACTATTGTCTATGAACTCTTCCATAGCTCCCCGTAAAGCACTCATAGCATCAAATGTCATATTATCAAATTCATCCAAAATAACAATTTTAATATTATTTTGTAAAGATATTGTTGAACAAAAATCAGAAATTTGATTTCGAAGTATATCTATTCCTCTTTTTTCTGAAGAATTTAAAAATAGAATATCTTGTGTAATTTCTTTTGCTAATATTTTAGCACATGTTGTTTTTCCAATTCCCGGATCACCAACAAATAATAGATTTGGAATATTTTTTTGTTGAACATATTCTTCCATTTTTTCTTTAATATCAGGAGAAAGAATAAGATCATCAAAATTTTTTGGCCTATATTTTTCATTCCAAGGAATGTAAATCATAAAAATTCCTTTTTATTGTTTTAAGGAAACAAGAAAATGATAAATTTTAAAATTTTCATTTTCTTGAGTTAAACACATAACTTTTTCTTTGAAAAATATTTCACATGGATATTTTATGCCAGAAAGAACTGAATAGATTTTATCCTTTTCAAAAATTATTTTAAAATCATTTTTGATGGAAGAACAATTTATTTTTAATGATAAATCATTTGTGATATTTAAATTTTTATTTGTAGCAATAAAATAAATTTCTTCTTTTTGTTTATTACCTA
The DNA here is from genome assembly GCA_025061805.1 of Candidatus Dojkabacteria bacterium. Taxonomy (GTDB): domain Bacteria; phylum Patescibacteriota; class Dojkabacteria; order J137; family J137; genus JANWZV01. The sequence continues at coordinate 29,749 of JANWZV010000006.1, forward strand.
AAACTATACAATGTTCACTCTTTATACTATTCATAAGTTGTAAAAATTTTTTAATATTTTCATCAAATAAACAATATGCTAATGATTTTTGTTTTAACAACTCTTTATCTAAATCTTGTTTTTCCGATGATAATGTATCTTTTGCTTGACAAGCAAAATAATTAATAACAAAATTATTTTCTTTAATAATTATTTTTTCTTCTGAAATTTCTAAAACAACATCACAATCAAGTTGTTTTAAAATATTATAAAATTCTGGTAAATTATATATACCAAAAGATAAGGATTTGCTTATATTAAAATTTTCTAAAAATATTGGAGAATATTCAATAAATATAAAATTTGTTGAGTTTTGAGTTTTTGTATATATTCCTAATTTTTTTTCTACATCATAAAAATTTAAAAGAATTTTATGTGCTCCAACCTTTATAAGTTCATTTAATGGATATAAAAACACATCTAGTTGATCTTTATTTAAGATTCCTTTAATGGTTGGCATGTACAACTCCTTTAACTTATTATACTTTTTTATTTAAAAAAGTCAACTTTATAAATAAACTATAAATGAAGAAAAAATATTGGGGTATTTATAATAAAAATTTAGAGTTAGTTAAAATTTTTAAAGATACAGAAGAAACTGCTAAAATTATTTTTGAGCAAATAAAACCACAAGGATATATTGTAAAAGAAATTATTCAACAAATTTCTAAGAAATATCCTAAAATAAAAATTTACAAACCAAAACAAAATGGTAAATATAAAGGAAAAAATTTACCAATAGCTAGATCATCTTGGGAATATGAATTTATGAAATTTTTAGATTCAAATCCTTATGTTGTAGAATGGTTTTCTGAGGGAATAAAAATACCATATATAAACCCTTTTAGGACTGTAGAAGAAAAAAGACCCATAGTTTGGTATTATTATCCCGATTTTTTTGTTAAATTACAAAAAGATGGAAAAACTTGGTGTGAAATTATTGAAATAAAACCATATAAACAAACTATTCAACCTATAAAACATAAATATAAAACACAAAAACTTTTTGAAAATGAAATGAAAACATATATTCTTAATCAGGAAAAATGGAAAGCAGCTTATAATTTTTGTAAATCTAAGGGATGGATTTTCAAAGTTATAACAGAAAAAGATCTATTTTCTCATGAATAAAATTTATTGACCACCGCTTTGGAGGAATCTCTGAATTATTTTAGTTTGTTTCTTAACCTTTGACATTAAAGATCTCAATTTATAAACATTGGAAATATAGATTTTTAAATTATTTTCCATTTCTTCATTATCTTCTAGTTCATAATTCTGATTTAAATAGTCAATAGCTTGTTCAATAAATTCTTCTTGTGGTAATTCTTTTGATAATGCAGAAACAGTTTCAAAGAATTTATTTGGATCTCCTTTGGTTGAATTAAAAGCTTCTCCAACATTACCAACAGCACCAGTAGTACCAGCATGAATAAACTTATAACCACCGGCAAAAACAAATGCCAAATAAATAGCATATGCATTTCTTTCATTTCCTTTTACTTTTTTGAATAAAGACATTTTAGAAATAATTGGTAAAATTTCAGCTAAGTATCCTTTTACAGTATTAACATTTTTTGGGAAACCACCAGTTTGTGTTGCTTTTTCTTTTAATATATTAAAAGCTTCTTCAACAATTTTATCAGGTTTACTTAATGGCATTTTTTGTGATAAAACAGCAATTGTATTAATTATTTCTTTATCATAAGCACTTCCTTCTGGTGATACTCTAAATTGAGCAAATTGTTCAATTTTTTCTGGGCTTGTTTCTGGAATTCCATTACCAGCCTTATTGTAAACTGTTTTTATTATTTCAGCATTTTTCTGTTGGAACTGTTGCAATACTGTTTCATTTACTGGTTCAATAACTGCAACTTCTTTTTGTTCTTGATCTTTTTTATTTTTATCATCTTTTTGTGTTTCTTGTTGAGTTCCTTGTTGTTCAGCACCTTGTTGTGGAGAACCCTGCTGAGCGCCCTGATCTGTTTTTTGATCCCCAGAAACCTTTTGATCTCCGGTAGCTTTTTGGTCTTCAGCGGTTTTTTGATCTCCAGTAGCTTTTTGATCTCCAGTAGCTTTTTGGTCTCCAGTGGTTTTTTGATCTCCAGTAGCTTTTTGGTCTCCAGCGGTTTTTTGATCGCTAGCTGCTGTTTGTGAAGCTCCGGCACTTTGATTTTGTGGAGATTGTTCCTGATTTTGAGGGGTAGCTTGATTTTGTCCACCTGTAGATTGTTCTGGTTGTGTTTTTCCCCTTCCTCTTAAAGCTTTTATTTCATCTAATGAAGGTGATGGTAAATCATCATCTTCATTAGCTTTATTTTGTTGAGCTTGCTGGTTTTGTTGATTTGATTTTTTTCCTCTTAGGGCTTTTATTTCATCTAATGAAGGTGATGGTAAATCATCATCTTCTTCTGCTTCAAATAAAAACTTTTTCTTATTTAATGGTATTGTTTTTTTAATAAATTTAACTTTTCTTTTAGTGAAAACTTGTTCTAGTAATAATGAAAAATTTTCTGACTCTATTTCTTCATTTAATTGTTGCCATTTTGAATAAAGATTCCTATTATTATACATAATATCTCCTATGAATTTATTTATATTTATTTTATTTCTTCTAAATAGGTAATTAGTAAAGGAAACTCTTCTACAAAATACCTATATTTATTTGTTACAAAATATAAAAATAATTTATCTTTTTTTTCACAAATATCATTATTTTTTACAATATTATGAAATTCATTTTCTATTTGTTGCAAAATATTTTGTGGAATTTCATCAAAATCTATTAATTTTTTATTTCTTATAAAATTTTGCATCATATCTGATTTATATTTTCCAAATATTTTAAAATATTCATTTTCTTCTTGTAACATTTTATCCAATTCACCACTAATAATAAATTTTTCTGCTTTTTTAATTCCAAATCTACTTTTTATTGGGGGAATGTTGTCATTTTTGTCTCCAATACAAAATTTAAGTAAAGAATTGAAATGAATATTTAAATTATGTGGTTCAATATACTTTTTTGAAAATATGTCATAAATTTTTACATTTTCATATTTTAACAATTGAATATAATCATGATCTTTTGTTATAATAATTTTTTCTTTATTTTTATAAAGTTCATTTTTTACTATAAAATAAATAATATCATCTGCTTCAATATGTTGGATTTTTAATGAATAAAATGGTAAATTATTTTTAAAATCATTATATAAACTGTCCACAAAATTAAAAAATTTTTTCCAATCTATAACCCCTCCCTCTTCAATTGCGTAGTTTTTTCTAAATTCTTTCCTATTTAATTTATACAATGAATAAATATTTCTTCTCCAGGGGCTTCCTGAATCAAAACACAGAAAAACATTTGTTGCTTTTGGAAATTGTTGAAGTGTTGAAAAAATGTTTTTAAGGGTATAAAATTTTAAAACATCAAATCCAAATGATTGAACTTCTAATTGAATATCATTATTAAATAAATTTGTATACAGTAATACACTTATATCAAAAATAAGAACTTTTTCATTATTTTCATTCATGAATTATATTATATGAACTTATTTTTAAATATCAAAAGTTATTTAATAACCCTTATTTAATTTACTATCTAATGGCAATCCTAATTTTTGACGAATTTTATTCTTAAATTCTTTGAATGTCCCATATTCTCCAACAGCTTGTGCACCAGCTTCTGATCCCTCTTCTCTATCAATTGTAGTATCTGTATCGAGTTTAGAAGCTTTATCCGATCTTTTTCCAGTATGATAAGAATTTCTAAATTGAGATGATTTTGGTGGTCCTGGTTCTCTATCTACTGTTTTTGCTAATTTAAATGAATTTTCTTTTGATTGGTAATCTTTGGGAGCATCTACAGTACCAGGATTTCTTTCAACTGTTTTTACTGGTTTTGAATGTGTATCATGTGAAAAAACACCAATTTTTCCTTTTTCTTCTTTCATTAGCTTTTTATATTCTTCTTTAAGTGATAATAAATCCATGATAATCTCCCTTAAATATTTATATTTATTTTTTAATTAAAGGAAAAATAATATCCCAAAATATTTGATATGGTAAAATAATGTAATTTTTATATTTTATATATTTTATATTTGGTTTATTGCATAAATTAAATAAATGTTCATCAAATAAACAAAATATTCCTTTTCTGATGGTTGTCACTTTAAATATGATAAGCCAATGTTTATTGGCAATAGCTGATTCTTGTTGAGCTTGAAAAATCCATTTATTTAAATAATAATTATCTTTATTTTTAAAAATAGAAGAAAATTTTGGATTATCATAATAATTTTTTACTTCTAAAATAAAAGGAAACCATTTTGGACAAATTATATCCCCACTTAACATCTTTTTTACTTCTTCTGACAAAAATTTATTTTTTATTACATTTATTTGTCCACCCATCAACCCACCAGAACATGGAACACGAATAAATCTTTCATTAAATCTTTTTGATAAATCTTTTGCAATAAATCTTTCAAAATTTTTTCCTTTTCTAATACTATTAACTTTTTTTCTTTTAATATTATCTTGTGAAAATTGTAAATCTGGAATATTTAAAATATCATCTTTATGAATATTATATTTTTTCATACAATTTTGTCTTATATATTATCTTCAAAGTTTTTAAAATTTTTAAATAAATGAGAATAAGATAATAATCTCCAAGATCCTTCTGGAATAAGTTTTTTAATTCTCAAACAAAGATTATCTATTGGAGTAAATGCTTTTCTGTCTTCAGTTGTTTTTAAAGGTCTTAAAACATTTCCTTTTTCATCAATAATTCCTAATTTATATGCTTTCCATTCTTCAAATGGTAATGAAAGTCTTTTAATAATCTCATTGCAAATGACATAGTCAGAAACTTTATAATCTTCATTAATAATCTTTTTCATATATCTTTAAGTATATTTTTATATGATTTATCTAAATCATTTAAAATAGTATCTTCTTGAGTTTCATATGGTTTAACTTCAAGTTTTGGAAAATATTTTCTTGAAAAAGAATTTGTTGCTAAATTATTATTTTGTATTTGTTGAATTTCATTCCAGTTATTTTTTAATTTATATTTCAAATCTAATTCATTTTCATTTGGTTTTATATATCCATATGAAGAATCAATTGAATCTGTTTGTCTTGGGTCTTCTGATAAAATAGCATCATCTAAAATTTTATCAATTTCCGCTTCTGGATTAACAAATTTACTTAAAAGCTCTGCTTTTGCAGATTCTCTATTTATTTTTTGTAGATTATTATCTTTTATGTATGCATAAATTTTTTCTGGTGGAGTATAATCTGGTTGATAATATTCTCCTTCTTCAGGGTTATAATCTGGTAGTGGATTTGTGCTGTTGAATTTTTCGCCACCAAGACGATTTCCACCTCCAAGACCAACAATACCAGTTATCCTCATATTTTCACCTTGTTCTTTTAAGTACATATTTTGATGTATTAACCATTTCTTTCTTAAATTATTAAGAGCTTTTGATTCTGATTGCCATTCTAAATTCCTATCTACATGGCGAATTTTTGTTTCATTAATATTAATTTTCATTGAAAGTTTATTTTTTTCTAGTGTGAATATATTTCCTTTTATTTCTTTAATTTTCCAAATATCTTTGTGTCCTTCAACAAAGACATTATCCCCTATTGAATACATCTTTGATTCTAATTTTTCTTTTTTCTTCAATATACCATTTGATATATCATTTTCAGTATTTAACCCCATTTTTTTCATTCGAGTTCTTTCTCTTTCTGTATAAGGAATTTCTTGATCTTCTTCTTCTGCTGTCATATCTGTTTGATGTGGATCTTTAGTATTTGCTTTTCTATTATCTATTTTTAATTTATAACCAGTTCTATTTGCAACAAGTTTTTTCTTATTTTTTTCTTGGCTTTCTTTTATATTTTGTTCATTTTGCTCAAAATCTTCTCCAACAGTTTCATTTGTATTTTCATCTGTGTTTTCTTCAACTTCTTCTGAAGTTTCTTCTTCTGAAGTTTCTTCTTCTGGGGTTTCTTCTTCTGGGGTTTCTTCTTCAGAAGCATCAATCTTATCTAAAATTTTATTTAATTTATTTTTAATTAAATTAATATCATTTTTTATGTCTTTTAAATTAGTATTTTCTTCTGTGCTTGTTTCATCAGTAGAAATATCGGAAGAATCATCAGAATCTTTTTCTACATCTGGTCTTTCCATTTCTTCATTTGAAGAATCTTCATCTGTATTTTCATTTTGTTCATTTTTATTTGTCATATTTTCATCTTCAAATATAATAGCTTCAGAAATATTTTCTAACTTTATATCATCTTCTGTTGTATCTTCTACTCCATAATTTTCTAAAGTATCTTGTTTTATAATGTTGAGAACTGTAGGAATAAGATCTTTCTTTGAATAATGATTCTTGTAAATATATTGTATAATATTTACATCATTAATTTCTTTCTTTGTATTTTGAAGATAATCTAATACTTCATTGGCTAAAACATTAGCATCTTCCAATTTTTGTGGGCTATTTATAACTGAATTATCTGTGAAATTATCAATTTCTTCATTCAATTTAATTTTTATATTTAATTCTTCTTGTCTATTATACAAAGATTTAGCACATTCAACAAGTGTTTTTAATTGTTTATAGATTACTTCAAAATTATGAACTGGTCTAATGCCTATTTTAACCTCATTTAATACCATAGTTGCTAATTTTTTATATTCATCAATTAAAACATCAATATATTCTGGTCCGGATTTAGAGAAATTAATATCAAGATTGTGAACAGTATTAATTATATTTGCATCTGATATATATTTTTTAACATTTTCTGTTATAGAATGGCAAAACTTTTTCCATGATCCATCTTGAAAGATGTGGAGTTTCCCATCAGAAGTTTTTCTGAAATAGCTATCACAAAGAATACAATTGTATTCATTAAAATTAAATGTTTTTTGTAAATGCTTTGAGCCACAATATGGGCATTTCATATTATATCTCCTATATCTTTATTTATATTATACATTTGTGTTCTTTAAATACATTTCTTTTAAAATTTCCATAATAACTAATAAATTATACTTTCTTACTTCATTATTAACTTCAATAAATTCTTCATTTTGTAATATGACATCTGGAAATAAATATTCAAAAGCTAAATGATAATTGTCATTATTTAATTTGAAATGAATATTTTTTATTTCAGTAAATAAATCTTGTAATTTGTATTTATAACAAAAATTCTTTAAATCTTCTGGATTTGGTTTCTCAAAGTTTAATAATACAATAGCTTTTATCATTTTTCCAGTCATTGGTAAGAAATTTCCAAATATTCTGTAATTTTGATTTTTTATAGTTATATCGGAAAATTTTTTATTATCCCAAAACATAAATCCTAAATTTATTTCATCACTTACTATTTCAGTTATTTTCATGAATTCTTGCAAATTAATGTAATCTTCTGGTCTCATAACAATTAGCACATTGTTTGAATAAAAATTGCTTTTAAATTCAAAAATAATATCATCCATATATAATTGGATATCTTTTTCTATATTTTTATTATCAATGTAAGATTTTAATAAATAAAGAATTTTTGTAATATTCATTTTAAATATTTTAAGACCAAAAAATTTAGTTGTAATAAAATTTCTTTCTTCAAAATTAAGTTCAAATTGAATATCTCTTTGAATTTTATTAATAAAATTATCTTCTTCAGAATTTGAAATTAATCCAACATTAATTCTGTATGAATCTATTGAAAAATTTTGTAAAAAATTGATAATTCTATTATACTCTTTTCTTGTAATTGGATTATAATCACCAAAAAATAATATAGTATCCCATTTATCTGGTATAACTAAGGATTTTTCGTTAAAATCTAATTCTTCCTGATTTTTATAATATAATTTTTCTACAAAAAAATGTTTAAATGTCTGTTTCATGTTAGAAAACCCTAAAATTTAATTGATTAAGTAATACTTGAAGCATTTCTTTTTGTTTTGGTTTAAGGAATGGTCTTTTAACCAATAAATTATTTTCTAAAAAGTATTTAGTTCGAATTGACAAAATATCATTGTTTTGAATTCCATAAAATTTTAATACTTTAATTGTATATAAAGTTTTAAGTTTTGAATCTGTTATTTCTAAAATGGAATCCAATAAAATATCAAGTAAAATTTCTAAATCTTTATCTATAGATTTTAATAAAGAAAAAATTTCCTTTATATTATCATCAGATATGGAATTTACTTTTTCTATTTCAATTTTTTTGATAGCTTCTTTAATTTCTTGCTCTGTATTTTTCATATAACTTTATTTATATTTTTTCATTGATTCACAATAAAAGTAAAATTATGTGACTTTTTAAGTTCAACAATACTATCATAATTATCAGGAGACAGTTCATTTTTATGTGTTATAATGTAAATACACTTATCATTAAATTTTTGTGAAAATTTATTTTTTAAGAAATAGAACAGGCTATTAACACTTTCATTATCTAATGAAGTATCAATAACTTCATCAAGAATTAATATGTTACAATCAAAAGAGCTATTTATTTTAATAATATCTGTTAAAGCTAATAATACAGCTAAATCTATTTTTTTCTTTTCACCAGATGAGAAATTTTCATAACTTCTTGTTGTTCCTATAGATGTGAAAATTGTTTCCTCTAGATTATTATTAAATTTTAATACATAATCAGCTCCAAAAATCTTCAAATAATCATTAATATATTTATTAAATGCTGGGATAATAGTTGAAAAGATATAATTTTTTATTCCAGTATCTTCTTGTAAAATTTCTCGACAAAATTTATATGTTTCATAAAGATTTTGTTGTTTATTTAGTTCTTCTTGAGTTTTTTCTATTTCAATTTGTAATTTTTCTATTTTTGTTTGAATAAAAGAAATATCAAAATTAAACTTTTTATTTTTTTCTTTTTCTAATTCTTGTTGTATATGCTGGATATTTTCTTTTAATACTAAAATTTTATTTTTTACTAATTGATTTTTTTGAATAGATTCTTTAATATTATTTATTTCTTTTTGTAGAGATTCTTTTCTTTTTTCACCTTCAAGTTTTTTACTTTGAAGTTTTTCCATTCTATCATTTAAAATATTTAATTCTTCTTTACATTTTTCCAAATAATTAAGTGAAAATGAATTAGTTTTTATATGAGACTTACAATATGGACAAATATCATTTTTATTTAAAAAGTCAATTTCTTGAAGAACATTTTTTTGTTGTGTTTTTACTTTTGAAATTTCTTTTTCAATTAGTGTGAGTTTTTCATTAGTTAATGTCATATTTTTATTCAAAAATTCTAATTGATCATTTAAATTATCAATTGGAATATAATTTCTTTCTAGAAGAATTAATTCTTCTTGAAGATTCTTATGTTTTTCTTCTATTTTTTTACATATTTTCTGCTTCTCTTCTTCAAATAATAAAAATTTTTTTTGAATTTCTTGTAAATTTTCTTTGTGAGCATTTAATTCTTTTATTTTATGATTTAAATCATTTATCAACAATCCAATTTTAGTTTTTGAATCTAAAATTTTATCTTTAAATGAATCTGCCATATCAGAATAAATGTTCAATGATAATACATCTTCAATAACTTTTCTTTTATCTGTTAGTTTAAGAGATAAAAAAGATTTTGATGTATTAATATTTAAAGCAATAATATTTGAAAATGTTGTTTGTGATATTTGTAATTTATCTTCAATCCACTTTTGTGTATTTTTCATACTATCAAATTGAATAGCTTTTCCATTTTCATAAACAATAAGAAAGTCTGGTTTTATTCCTCTTTTTAAAATATACTCATTGTTTCCAATTGAAAACTTCAATGAAACTTCACATTCTTTTTTATTAATATCATTTATTAAATCATCTTTGTTTATATGAAAATCACTTCTCGACGGTTTTCCAAACAAAGCAAAATTTAATGCATCAATTAATAATGCTGATTTTCCAACTCCATTTCTTTTTGTTGAACCTTCAATAATTCCTGTTACAACATTAATTCCAGATTTGTATTTTAAAATATTCTCATTATTACCAAATGAAAGAAAATTTTTAATGTTTATTTCTTTAAAATTTACTTTCATAATTTACCTCATTTTGATTTAGAATTTAGATTATTATAATATTCTTGTTTTATTGTTTCAATAATTATTTCTTTTGAAATTTTTTCTTGTTTAATATCAAGTTTTTGAATATATTCAATTAGAAAATCAAGTGGATTTTTATTTTTTATTTCTTGGATATTTTTTATTTCATTATTTTCATCAATATTTTCATAAATTTGATTATTATTTAGTATATTTTCAATATCAATTTTAAAAGGATTCATTTGTTCAATAGAATTTAATATTGATATAATATCTTTTTCTTCTATATCTTCATCTATAACAAATTTTATAATATTTTGATAAATTTCCTTTTGATATTTTTGTACATTATTTTTTATTTTTGATAGAAAAATTATTATATGTTTTGGTGATGTAGAATTAACAATAAATTCTATTTTATCATTTTCTATATCATAAATATGAACACCTTTTTCCAAATTAAGATCAGACCAATATAATTGATAAGGAGTTCCTACATAATAAATATTATCCTCAAATATTTTTTTATGAATGTGTCCAGAAAAAACCTTAGAAAACTTTTTCAAATCTTTTTTCTTAATAAAATATTTTTGACTATTATCGTAATTTGATAAAAACTCACCCAATTCTAAATGACAAAATAGGACATCATATTTTTCATTATTTTGAAGAATTTCAAAAAATTTATTACAAACTTGTGTATTTTGTATTAACCAAGGAATTGAAACAATTTTTTTATTGCATATAGTTTCAATTTCTACATCTTTTATAATACGAACATTTGGAAAAAGTGATAAAACTTCTAATGAGTTAACTTCTAAAGTAGTATTATAATATATGTCATGATTTCCAAGTAACAAAGAAAATTTTACATTTGGTATTTTATTTAAAAATACTTTAAAAACTTCCATTCCAATATTTAAAGTTTTTAAATTAATAGTATTTCGATCATTGAAATAATCTCCTAAAATTCTAACATCTTGAATTTTGTGTTCTTGAATAATTTTTAAAATATCTTTTGTAAAATAATTATAAAAAACTTCTAAATATTTTTCATTATTACTTCTAACTCCAAAATGTGGATCACCTATAATAAGAATTTTTGATGATTTGTTTTGCATATTTTATCCTCCCCAATGTCTTATAACACCACAAATAATAAAAATATTTGTAATAATATTTAGTAAAACTAACATTGTTCTTATAAAAGCTATTATATCTGCTTCTGTATTATCTGGGGAGGCTTTTTCTCCTAAAGCTTTTGCCCATAATCTCCAAACTTTTTTCATATTCACCTCACAAAAATGTTTTTGTTATTATAATAATTTAAAAATATATTTCAATACTTTTTATTATTAAAAATTTTGTTTTTATTAATTTAAACTATGATTAATATGAACATAAAATGTTAGTTAATTTTATTTGTTTATAAATTTATTTTATTTATTCAGTATTATGTAAATATTTAAAAGATTTTACATTTAAAAACTTTGTATTTATTAATATTTTGTTAATTTTAAATTTAATAATTTTTAGTTTATTAATTTTTAGTTTATTAATTTAAAATT
>JANWZV010000070.1:0-1368 GCA_025061805.1 Candidatus Dojkabacteria bacterium
TTATCACTTTTTTTCTGCTTAAAAAACCGCTTAAAAAATAAGAAAATATAATAAATTAAATAAAAAGTCTAATATAATAAAGAGGGTAGGGGGTTAAAAACTAGTTTTTTTTAAGCAGAAAAAAAGACAAATGGTGGCAACAACAACAATATAGTTAGCTTATCTCCTACAATTTAAAATATATAAAAAAATATCTATACTATATATATAAAAATGAATAGTATAGATAATCAAAAAAGTAATCAAAACTATATTATTAGTGAAGAAAAAAAGTTTTGCGAAAATGAAATGTTGAAAATGTTATTAGAAAAAATTGAGAAATTGAAAATGTTATTAGAAAAAATTGAGAAATTAGAAAATGAAAATAAGGAATTGAAAAATGAAATTAAAGAATTGAAAAATGAAATTAAAGAATTGAAAAGTAATAATAACTCCTTAATTAATAATATCGACAAACCTTTAAATGAATTAAAATCAAAAGTGGATGACCAACATAATGATGACTTATTATTTGGTTCCCGCAATGAATGTTATAATAGTGCTCATTTGATGGATCTTATTAAAATTGGTAAAATTGATGATATCCAAAAATATATATGCTCTTATTATGCAAGAATTGTAGGTTTGAAAAATGAAATTATATATTTCGATAAATATAATAATCAATTTATATATATAAGTTATACTGATTTCAATCGTACAATATTAAAAACATTAAATGAAGAATATGCACAATATCATAAAAAATTCGATTTTGTTAGATGGTTCAATTCCTTATTAGTTCCAGAATATATTTTTAAATGTGAAATTCTTAAACCAAAAGTATTTGTTGAAAATGGTGTCAGATACATTAACTTAGCAGGAACTCATTTACATTTACACAAGAAATTTAAGCCATTAAATAGTTATCCTAAAGATATTCAAATCAAAGTTCAATTTATTTGGAATCATATTAAAAAGATGTGGTGTTCTAATAAAGAAGATCAATTTAAATATGTTCAGAATTGGATTGCTAATATTGTTGTAGGAAATAAAATGAGAACTTGTATTTATCTTCAATCGCCACAAGGTATCGGCAAATCAATAATAACTGATTTTCTATCAAACTATGTAATTGGTAATGAATTATCTTACACATATTCTGAAGTTTCATCATTTCTTAAATTTAATAGTCCTTTAATGGGACGATTATTAATTGTATTTGAAGAAGTTCCATCATCTGATCAATATGAGTGGAGATTATTTGGAGATCGCCTTAAACATTGTTTAACTGGATACACAATTGATATTGAAAGAAAATTCAAAGATAAATTAACAGTTCCTAATACTGTATCATTCATTATAAATACAAATAATTATAGTGCATTA
>JANWZV010000070.1:1468-5121 GCA_025061805.1 Candidatus Dojkabacteria bacterium
AAAGAAAATTCAAAGATAAATTAACAGTTCCTAATACTGTATCATTCATTATAAATACAAATAATTATAGTGCATTAAAATTATCACCAGATGATCGTCGCTTTTTCATGCCTGACATTGTTAATAAAAAAGAAAGTAAAGAATATTATAAAGTGTTATATAAATATACAAATGATCCAATAGTTGGGGAAGCTTTTTATATGCATTGTAAAGAAATTGTAAATAATAATCCAAATTTTGATGAATTTGATAGACCAATCACAAAGAAATTTATAGATAATATTGTTGATAGTGTTCCATCTACATATAAATTCATTAGAGAGACTTATATCATGAATGGTTTAGGTATTGATATGAAATTCAAAGATTTATATACAGATTATATAGAATTTTGTGCGAATCATTCTGCGAATCATTCAATGAAAGCTCTTAATAAACAGGCCTTTAAAAATGAACTTATTAAGATCGGTATAAATTATATTCCTAATTCTAATAAACGTCATTGTCATCATAATCAAAATTGGGTCGAGAATACCCATAAACAATTAGTAGAAATATTTTTAAAAAATAATCTTATGACAGAAGAAGATTTGGGAGATATGGAATATATTCAAGAAAGTAATCAAAATGAAAATAATAGTGAAAATAATAAATTCGAAAAATATTATAAAAATAATGAAATTAAAAACCAATCTATATTTATATATGACAATCAAGAAGAAAATGAAAAACAAGAACAGAAGAATATCAGTCGGCAAAATAGTGAAGAAGATAAAGATAATGATGAATGTAATAAGGAAGATAATGATGAATGTAATAAGGAAGATAATGATGAATGTAATAAGGAAGATAATGATGAATGTAATGAGGAAGATAATGAAGAAGAAATTGAAATTCCAGCAGCAAAAAAGATAAGAAAAAAAGAAATATTAACAAAAAATGAATTTAATAATAAACTTAAATTTAAAAAAAATAGAGAATTTGTAATAAAATTTAATAATTCGGATTAACAGCCTCATCTTCGTTTTTTGTATATTAAAGATCTTATAGGATTTCTTTCATTTTCGGGAACAATTTGTAATTGTTTTTTTGTATATGCAACTTGATTATCTACTTTATTTACATCTTTTTTATCATTAAGTAAATAAAGTGGCGGCATATTTGGTAGAAGAAGAATATCTTTAACAATTCTAATTTGTGGGTCCCATCTCATATCTGTAACTCTAAATTTTCCATGAAGTCGTTTCTTTGTTAAATATTCAGTTGGATTATCTAATATAGGTCTAACTTTCGTTCCAATTGGAATTAGATTACAATCATTTTTAGTACAAATAGGTAATGGTTTATCTGGAGGTTTTATTGGATCTCTTTTTCTGACATAATTTATAATATCAATAATAATAGGTAAATAATCAACCCATTCAACAGATTTCTTTTGTGTTAATATTTCTTGACTATACATTCTTTTAAATAATGCTTTTGAAATATAATAATTTGTTCTTTCAACTAAAGCCAGTTGTCTATGCCTGCCTGGTTTCGCATATTTAATATTAATATTTTTTCTTTTGAAATATTGTTTAACATGTCCTTTAAATTCTGTTCCACTGTCCATTGTTATACTTGCTGGCATTGTTAATATCCCTCTTTTATAAATAGTTTTAAATGCCTTTGCTACTTCTTTACTATTTTTTGTTTTTAATGGTTCAGCATCACTAATTCTAGTTCCTATATCTGTAACAACTAATATATATTTATAACCATTATCATTAGGCATTTGTAATAAATCAGCTTGATGTTCATAGTCTTTTGTATATGTATTTATAAAATGAGGCATTTCCGAATATTTTTCTTTTGATGGTTTTTTAAATAAATTGAATATTAATTCATTTTCAGTATTTATTTTATGATCTAGATCTTTATTTATAAACATACTTAAGTGATCAATAACTTTATAATCAACGTTATATTTATCAGCTAATCTTTTTTTAAATGCAATAAATGACCTGTTTGACATTATAATATTAATTAATATAAAAATTTAAAAAAAAATTTAAAAAAAAAATAAAATGTTTATAATAAATAATTATAAAATGAACATAAATAATAATGATAATAATTTGGAATCAATTGCTGTCAAAAAAAAATACAAGAGCTTCAAAGATTATTATATGAATGAAGATTTTAGAAGGAAACATTTAGAATATTTAATGACTCCATTAAGATGTGAATGTGGAGCTATTGTACAAAGAGGATATTTAAATACTCATAGAAAAAAAAGAAAACATTTAAATGCTATCGCTCATAAAAATATTTTCGATTTAAAAGATAAAATTGATTACAATAAAATATTATTGCATTTAGATAAATTAGACAAATGTGTAAAAGATATTCAAAAAAAAATTGTTACAATTAGAAATAATATTAAAAATATCTCCCTCGATGATGACAATGATGAAAATGATGATGAAAATAATGATTCGTCAAATAATAAAAAACTTAGAAGAAATTAATAAGTCAGACGATTATGATGATATTGAATATATGGGTACTCTTAAATAGATATTATATAAAATATTTAAAGAAATATTTTCTATATATAGTATATAGAAATATATAGTATAATGGAAATGATTGAATTAGAACCTAAAATATGGAAAAGTAATTTAAAAAATGAATTTGGACAACATGTTTATGTTTTACATTATGAATATAAAAATGGTATTCCGGTAGAGGCTATACAAAATTATATTGAAGAATTATACAACGACTTTAAAAATGACAAAGTTGATATATATTTTTCAGTTAACATATTAGTTAACGATTATCAAGGAGAACCTGCCAAATGGAGGAGATTAGTCCCATTTAGAGATGTACAAAAAGAAGAGTTAAATCTACCGGATTTATATCAGATGTTAGTTGACTATTATGGGAATTATGAAATTAGAGAAATAGATAAATTAAAGGCCTTTCAAGTATTGATAATTCCAAAAGAAGAATTACTAATTGGAGGGTGTTATACTAATAATGAAAAAAAACACAATAAAAATAATAATGAAAAAAAACAAATAATTAGTTTTAATGAAGGAGAAAAACAAGAACAGAAGATCAATCAGCATAAAAAAATAAATAAAGCAAAAGGAGTTTCCTTAAAAGAAAGACATCCGATAATTTTTAAAACTTGTCATGAAAATATTAAATTTATCGAGTGTTTTGATGGAGACAAATATTTTAAATTATCAATTGATGATTATAAAAAATATAGAAGTAAACCCTTATCATCGCCATACATTTTTATTATATCAAAAACTAATAATTTAAAATTAGATTACGAAAAATTTGTAGAAGTTGCGGATAAATTAAAAGAAATATCAAAAGGAAAATATAATTTATATAAGACAGGGGAAATATCAAAAGCTGCACTAAATCGATTTTATGAAATAAATAAATTTGTTGCAGCTGAGACAGTTTCCCCAGAGGAATATTTATGGTTTTCTAAGACTAATTTAGGTGGATTAATGTGGGCCAAAAAAGATTATATGGGAGAGGGATATGAATATGATATTAATTCAGCGTACCCCAGTATTTACATGAGACAGAATTTTTTGATTCCTATTAAAGTAGGAGATTTCAGAACAATAACAAAAAAAGAATTT
>JANWZV010000071.1 GCA_025061805.1 Candidatus Dojkabacteria bacterium
ATAACAAATAAATCTAGCTTATTTAAAGACTTGTGTTTAAAAAAATCGACAGAAGCATCAAAAATATTGAAAAAAAACAATTTTGAACTAGAAAAAATAAACCAGTTTTTTGAAAAAGCAGAAAAACATAATGATGAAATTGTGATAGATTGTAAAAAAATATATTATCATGACAAAGATAAACTTTTAGAATGTGTTTCTAAAAAGTTTTTATTAAAAAATTTTTATTTTAATTTATATAAAAGGGAATTTGGAATTTTTTTAACTTATTTGGACGGAACTGTTTATGACAAATTAATATTCTGAATTAGGATTTGATTTTTGTGAATGATCTAATGCCATAGTTCCTTTTGTGGAAACATTTTCTGACATTGTCACTAAACCTGATCTTGCTTCTGCTCTTTGTTGTATAGCTTGTAAACTTTCTTGAGTTAATTTTCTGGTTTGTTCAGCTTCTGGCGAGGATGTTTTTTGTTGATCGTTTTGAGTTGTTGTACTAGTTTGCTGTGCTTGTTTTTGTTGAGCAGTTTGCTGCGTTCCTGTTTGGCTTCCTTGAGTTTGCTGGCTTTGACCTGTTTTTTGTGTCTGAGCACCAGTTTGCGTTTGTGAAGAAGTTGGTTCTTTTTGAGTGTAAACATTTTGTTCGTTTAGATCACCAGAACTTAATGCTGAATATTCGCTAAGAAATCCTTTGGTGCCCTGACTAACTTGCACATCTCTTACTGCATCCAGTCGCTTCTTTAAATTTTCTCCAAATTTTTCTTCTTGTTTAGCTAATTTTTCTGCTTCAAATGCTGATTTAGCACCTTTGCCGTACGCCATTTCAATAACTGGATCAATCATGTATTTTATTTTCTTAAATAGATAATAAATATAAGTTCCAACTGCTAATAAAGTCAAAGCTATGATTACAGCCAAAACAATCCAGCCAGCTGGAGTTGCAAAAAACCCTAAAATTGGACCTGCTCTTGAAAGTATTGATCCAACTCTACCAATAGAACCAACTGCTCGCACTAGACCACTTCCTGCTCTTGACACTGCGCCTCCTAATCGTCCAAAACCGCTTCCAAGTCTATTAAGCATACCGCCCCCACCAGGTACTCTAGAACCAAACATATTTGGTCTCAACATAGATCTACCACCTTTAAATAAGCCTCTTACTCTTTGCAATCCACTTTTTGGAACTTTTCTAACAACTTTTGAAGCAGTTTTTTTGCCTAATCTTGTCCTGAGAAACCTGCCTTTGATTTTGTTTTTAATTTTGCCTAATTGTTCTTTTACATTTTTTCCTGTTTTTCTTATATAATCTTTTATTCTAGTTTTTGCCGATCTTTTTCTTGTTATATCTTGAATGTCTGTTTCGCCTTCTTTTTCGTATTTTTTATCTTCTTTGTCTAAATTGTCATAAACTTCTGATAACGTATCTTTTAAAGAATAATCTTTTTCTTGTTCTTCTGCTTTTGGAAATTCTTGAGCAAGGATTGGTGTTGTTTTTTCTTCTTGAATAGCCGTTGGCGACATAATATTTCTACAAAAAACTCCTTCAGTTTCAAAAACTTTGGCTAATTTTTCTTTCTTTTTCGTTTCTTTTGTTTTAGATAGTTTTCTTGCAAATTTATTTTTTATTGATTCTTTTGGAGTTTGCTTAACTTCATCTTCTTTTATAAGTTCTTTTGTTTTAGAGACTATTTTTGATTGCGTCTCTGGCTTTGGTTTACTTTTTGTTTTTTCCTTGGTCTTTTTGGTTTTCTTTGTTTCTTTATCATCAAGATTATAATCTTTTGTTGTATCTTGGTTAATCTTTATGTTTTTTGCTTCTAAAATAGATTCTACTATTTCTGCCTTTTTTTGTTTCTCATTTTTTATAAGGTTTGCTATTTTGTCTATCTTTTCTTTCTCTTGATCAGAAAGCTGAGAGTATTTTTTTCTATATATATTTTCTGAAAGTTCGTTTCTCAATTTTTCAAAATCTTCTTTTGACATCTCACCTTTTTTCTTTTTAAAAAGAGAGGGAAATATTTTACCAGATTTTGCTTTATGCAAAAAATTCCACAATCTGCCTTTATTGAACCTTTCGTCAGCCATTTTTGACAATTTAATCATTGATTTAGCTCCCCATTCAAAAAATCTCAAAATTGGACTTGCCTCTCTTATTTTTTCATAAGTGCTGGAAACTAAATTTTTAACAGGAGACACAATCATATCTCTTACTTCACGCATTTTTTGTCTAAACATTTCTTTTCTGCTTTCTTTTTCTCTGTCTAATAAAATTTGTTCTTCTGCAGAGACAGAACTGGTTTTGTCTTTATAATATTTTTTTAACAAATTGCTCACATAAGTTTCAGCTTCCTTTCTTTCTTCTTCAACTTCCGATTTTGATTCTTTTTGCAAATAGTTTTCTAAAAAGAAAATTAAATATCCATTGCCACTAAAAAAATTAACAGCAAGGAAATCTAAAATAGTGCTGTCTATATGACCAAGAGAATATATAGATTTGACATTTCTAGATTGATCAACTATTGTTTTAAACAAAGCATACAATTCATCCTCACTTATATCTTTCAAATCTTCTATTTTAACAGTCTTTTGTTTTTCTAAAACGGTGCTGAAAAATTCATACATGGGAAATCTGGAAAAAGACCATGTTAAAAAATCTTCTTTGGTTTTAAACTGATTGGTGTTCTTTACAATATTATATATGTTATCAGAATTTTCTTTTATAAAATTTTCGTATGCATGCAAAATTGCTTTGTCAATATTAAAATCAAACTTTTGTTTAACTTTGTCAAGTAATTGTTTGAATCCTCTTATTTTGCTAAATATTTTTTCATAAAGATGAAAAATTTTTATAATACTTTCCTTACCTAATATTTTTTCATCACCTACCAAATCTTTAAAATAAGACGCATATCCTAACATATCAATTTTTGTTTGGAACTGCCACTGTTATTAAGTATATTTCTTTTATAGTTGGAGGCAGTCTAAGATAGAAATCAAAATAAACTTTGCCCTTTTTGTTGTCAACTTCGTACTTCATTACAAGAGATTCTTTTTTAAGTTTAGCTTTGTCTAAAACATTTTTATATATTTCGTCAGTAACAAATTCAATCATATTTTCTATTTCTTTTTCATTATCAGAACGTATGCCTATCAAGTATTTAAATATAAAAGAAACATATCTAGCTAAATCTATTGCAAATCTAGCCCAATGTTCTTCTTTTAGTGGTGAATAAGAAGTTGAAACATAAGGTGTCAAATTTTCAAAAAACCTAAGCGTCATAGTTGAATCACTAAAATACATAGGATTTATCTTATAGTTTCTGTTCCAGTCTTTTGTTATTTGATCATATTTATACATGTAATCAACTCCGCTGCTTATGTTCATTAAAATTTTATTTATAACTGGAATATAAACGTCGTCTGAATCATACATGTTTAACAAATATAAGTAATATAAACAAGATGCTGGAAAAACAGATATTATAGTGTTGCCTGCTGAAATGGTGTTTGTGTCTCCAGTCAAATATGCATTTGCTGCTTTTGTTTCAGCAATCCTGCTCGATATAACACTATACCCAGCAGTTACAAACATATTCATTACATTAGGCAAAGTAATAGGAGGCGGTTGAGTTGGCTTCGTCATAAAAGGCATATTAAATGCACCAAACATATATTGTTGATTATTATAAAGTGACGAAAAAGCATCTATTTGAGCCTGAACATAAACTGGAGTTAAAAAACCTATTCCAGAATCAACATAAAAACTTTTGTTCATTTCATAGGCTGTTTCAAATATTTTGCTAATTATTTCAGAATACCTTAAAGCAAAATCGTTTTTTCTAACAAAAAATATGCTCATGGGCGCTGGTGCGCTTAAGCTTAAAACTGAATTAAAAGTTGAAACAGTGAATTTTTCTAAATAATTTCCATAACTAGAATTGCTTTTACTTCTAAACATATAAGAACCAGTTTTATTTAAACCAAGTCCCTCACTTATTTTTAATCCAATAGTATTTGCATCAATTCTGTTAATGTACCAAATATTAAATCCTGAGATAGAAAAAATATAATTCATCTTCTCGTTGTCTATTTCCCAAAGTTGAATATTGTCGTCATTGACAATAAACAAATCGCTCAAATTAACTGTAGTCCCATCTATCATATAATGCACATCATCATAAATACATATAGTAAACGGATTGAAGAAAGAAAAATAATCAGTTTTTGGTACAACTGTATATTCTACATCTAAATCGTAAACAACATTGCTTATCATATAGGCATAGCAACAGTGGTAAGATGAATATACTTAATGCTCATAGGCATCTTTATAGCAATATCCACGTAAAGATAATTATGATTATCAGTGTTATTGCTCTCATCGCATGTTATTATGTAATCATCTGGCTTATATCTATTAATATCTATTGTTCTTGCTAGCATTTGTTTTACTTTTTCAACTACTTCCTCTCTAGTTTTCTTGTTGTTTATTCGTCCAACAAACTGTTTCAAAACTATTTTAAGATTTCTAGCAACAGCATTTGCCAGTCTTCTTATATTTTCTTCTTTAAATATAGTTGTACTGTTTGTTGTGAAGTTGTTGTTGAATACCCAATAACCATTATAAGTTGCCAAACTATTAACTCTTTTTGTCAAAAGAATCTCTCTTTCAGTTGCAGAATAAACTTTGTCTACTGGACCGACTGGGACAAGCAATTTCTGATAAACTGGCGCAAATTCGTCAAAATTCCTAAATTGACCAGTTACGAGAACAGCATATAGACTAGTTGCAGGAAGTAGCACAGAATA
>JANWZV010000072.1 GCA_025061805.1 Candidatus Dojkabacteria bacterium
TTTTTATAGTTTTACCCAAAACATTAAAAGCAATCGATACCGCTTGAACCGCACTTCTCGCACGTGTTAAATTAATAATAAGCTCATTGATTCCCGCAGAAGCAACATTAAACGTGTTCCTAAGATTGCTTGCAAAATCGCCTGCCAGTTCTTGACCAACATTTTCCAAACTCTTAGAAATCTCGTTTGCATAAGAACCAACAAGTTTTCTAAATTCACCAACATCTTCGTTTATTTGATTTACTTTAATATCCAACTTTGTTATTGCTTCTGCGACCTTTTTGCCCATCTCAGTATTTTCTTGCCCAGCCGCAGCTAAATCTTTATAAACCCTTTTCAATTTTTCAAGTGTCTCCGTTAGCTCGTTATAACTATTAAAAGATTCACTAACAGATTTGTTCAACAAATCGTTTGCGCTTTCAAGTGCAATCTTACTTTTAGCTTCCTCTTTTAAATCTTTTATAAGTTCTCTTGTTATAACCTGTTCTTTAACTTTTTGAGCTAAAGCACCTTCTTCAACTTTCTTTAATTCAGAAATAACTTTCTTTTCTTCAGCTCTTATTTTATTTAAGTCTGCTTTTAGTTTTTGTACTTCAGATTCAAGTTTTTTGTTTTGCTCTATAACTTTTTGCAAATCTAAAAAAACCTGCTTGCTTTTTTGTAAATAATCAATACTTAATAAAATATCTTTATTAAACTCATCTTGTGCTTTATCTGCAAATGCTTTTGATAAATTTAATAAAACAACTTCAAATTCTTTTGCCTTTTGTTTAATCTGTTCAAAACCATTTGCTATTTTCTCAAAAAAATCACTCTCAAATACATCTTCAAACTTAAACTCAGCCATCCGAGAAAGCGTTTCTTTTTATTCTTTTTATTAAATTATACTTTTCAACCCCAAATGGTGAAACAGCATCACTAAATTTTGATAAAAGATATTTATAATAATCAGCATCTGTTTTTAAATAAAGAACACCTTTTTCATATACAATGCTTAAAGTGTTTTGAAACTTCCCAGTCAAATAATAATTATGATTCTTGTTCGTATAATTAAAATACTTTTTTCTATAATTATAATATTCTTTTGAATATAATTTTGTTGAAGTATTATCTGCTTTTTTTTGAGATAAAAGTCTTTTTATGTAATCGTTTTTATAATCCTCTAAGTTATAATATGCATAAAAAGCGCTAACAAATCTATCACAAAATCTATTAAATGCCTCCATTT
This sequence comes from Candidatus Dojkabacteria bacterium, assembly GCA_025061805.1. Taxonomy (GTDB): domain Bacteria; phylum Patescibacteriota; class Dojkabacteria; order J137; family J137; genus JANWZV01. Next base: position 1,229 of record JANWZV010000072.1, read on the forward strand.
GGGCATATGTTATTTGTTTATTCTAAATGAATAGAAGTCGTAATTTTCTGTATAAAATACAGTCATATCAAACACAAGATGCGTCCAGTTCGTAGGTGCAGTTGTTTGATAATAACCAGGCTGAATTTCTGTAAATGTGTTGGGCAAAAGCGTAGTTCCATTGTACAACTGCAGGTTACCAGCATAACCAGTCACTGGAATGCTTATTACTCCAGCTGAAGTGGCAATTGGTACACTTAAAGTAAATACTATATTACCAGCATTAACTTGATAAGTTCCTGTTATTCTTGCAGGAGATAAATAAGACATTAAATCAACACCAGTTAAATTTATATGAGTTTGATTGTCTATAATAGGAACCAAATCTCCATCTGAAAAATCTTCAAAAGTGAATGATAAAGTTATTTTTTCGACAGTAGAAGCAGAGGGGAACTGCAATCTAGAAGAAATAGTCGCATTCTTTATCCAAATTGGTTTTACTAAAACATTTGAATTTCCTCGCAACCCCCACACGATTTCGTTATTATCTATCAAAAATACGCCTAATCTGTGACATCTTAAATCCTCTAAAAATTTAACTAACTCTACATTTTTCATAACAAAAGTCGCTGTGACTGTTCTATTCCCTCTTCGAACAAAAAATTGCGTCCCACCCACTTCTTCTCTGACGTCGTCTTCTCTCTCAGAAACAAAATCATCTATAGTTTCAGTGAATAGTTTATAAGTAGATGGGTAATAATAAAGGAAATCAACTGTGCTGGGAGGCGGAGAAACAAGTCCGTCTTCTAACTCCCACGGTGTTGAAGACCAAGCGAGAGCTAATCCCCAAGTTCCAACTGGTCCAGTACCACTTATATTAATAGGCTCTTTTGAAGTTGTGAAAACCATTCTTTTTATTATGCCAGGGAATATATTGCATTCAAAAATACCTAGGCTCTGAACGGACTGATTACACAAGCATTTTGACATATCAATATATATTATACCTCGATATTATTCTTTATTTTTTGTGAAATATTTATAACAACATTAAATATAATCATGTACAAATTATCTTTTGTTTGATGATCAGAAAATCCAACAACACTGCCTCCTATATTATTCAGCATCTCTGTTATTTTATCTATAAACATGTCTTGCTTAAATGCTTCTTGATAAAGCGTGTTTCTTTTATCAAAAAACAAGATGCACGGCATTATAAAACTAAAACTATAAAAATAATAATCAATCTTTTTTGTGTTTATAGTGTCATAATCTATAAAAAAATAAAAGTCGTTCTGCCTAACGCAATTTTTTAAAGCATCTTCTTTACGTTCTAAATAAACAGGATCAATTAATACTCTAGTTATTTTTTGTGAATGATTTACTTGATCATAACAATTGTTATAATTTGAAAAAGGGATATATAAAACATTGCCAGCGGCATCTAATATTCTTACATTTAAAATATTTGGAAAAGAATGAAAACTTTTTTGTTGCTTAACTATAAGTTGATTTGCCAAATTATCAGCAACTCTATTTGGCAAGTGTGCTGAATTAATTTTTTGTGTTAAGACGTGATACATTTTTTATCTTTGTTTTTATATATCTTTGTGCTAATTTAAAATATCTTCTGTTTTTGATATATAAAAGCACTAAAAAAACAAACCGCAAAAATAAAGAAAAATATTTTTCTAAATAATCAACTAACTCTTCAAAAAAATAATATATTTTCTTTAACGCATACAAAATCAAATCAAGCACATACAGAATTTTTTCTATTATCATATGTACAGAAATTTCTTTGGTTCACAATATATTCTACTTGTTAAATTTATATCAGAAGATGGAGTTGGGTTTAAATATATTTGGAATGGATAAGTTGAGGTTATTGATGAAATCGTATAAACATTTCCACTTTCATCAACATAAACTGCCCCCTCGATTGGAGGAGGCAATAAATATCCTTTATAAGATTTTTCAAATAAACAATACCCCAAGTTTGAATCGTAAAATAAAAATTTGTGACTTTCTAAAACATAATTCAGATATTCATATATCTTCTTTAATCCAAAAACACCTTTGCAATACAAAAAACCGTTATGATTTTCTTTTTTTACGTCTCCACTCGCCAAAATTCCCTGCTTTAATAAAAAATTATATACAAAAAACGGCATATAATCTCTATACCTTTCAACAAAATATAAAGGGTCATTAATCAAGGTTTTAAAAACAGCAGTTGGAGATGAATTTTCTAAAAGCGACGCAAAACTTGGACACAAATCATACCAAAACTTTAGTTCTGCTTCTCTTATATAAATATTAATATCAGATATCCTGTTATTGTACAAAACAGTATTCTGTAAATCACTTGGCGTCAATAAAAACATTGTCTTTAAAAGCTTCTTTGATTATATTCTCCTCCAACTTGTTTATGTTAAATTTTAAAACGATGCCATCCCTGTTTTTTATATAAACATACCTTTTTTTTAATAAATCTTCAATCAAAGAATTGTCTACTAAATTATTTACTTTTTGCATTTTTTGTTTCTATTTCAAAGTCTAAAATACTAGATACAGTATCTAAAACCTCTGCCCTTTCTTCTTCCTTTAACTCTTTGTAAATTTTTATAATCTTGTCTTTAAAAGACTCGTCTCTGTATATATAATAAATATAAGCAAGATAAATAAGTTCCTGTTTTTTGCTTTCGAATTGCATATTACACCAATTGATTTCTTAGTGTCGTATAGCTACCAGCGTACACTGGACTCAAACCAGTCACATACGAAGGAATAGCATACACAATCATATAAAAACTTACTTCAACAGCCGTGGCATTGTTATAAGTGGGGTTTGGATATTCAACCATCTTTGCAGAAGCTTGTGGATATAGCGCAACAACTAAATGACAAGGATTTAAACCAACATATCTGTCAGTCGGCAACGTGTCGCCGCTGATCACAATATAAGAATCATCGCACTCGTGTCCGCATACAAATTCACCAGTTGTGGACTGTGCATTTAAATATCTGTTATATACATCAGACGAATATATTACAATATTCTTTTTGCCTCTACATTTTGTTCTAGATAAATTAGAACTTATATAAGACGCAACAACGTGCGGGTTGACATTTGTAGCAAAACCTGTAGTACCAGCAAGCGCAGCAAAAGAAGCTAAATAAGACTGGATTTGATTATGAGCTGTTTCATAGAAAGACAAGGTTATAAAATCTAAAATATATTCCTCTATATCATGCCACATAATAGCTTCGTCAGTAATTATAAATCTATAAGCATATTTTTGTGCGGTTAAAGTTGTATTATTTAATCCAATAGAATTTAGAGGTTTTGTCGAGCCTTCTGAAGTAGTAAACATAAACCTTGATCCTACCGATTGTACAAAATTAATAACAGTGGATTTACTATCCAAACGCATTACATCAACATAATCTAACAAGTTGTGCCTAAGTGTTGGCTGTG
>JANWZV010000073.1 GCA_025061805.1 Candidatus Dojkabacteria bacterium
CCAATTGGATAGTTGTTAAGAGTTAGAATTTCAGAATCAAATTCAGTCTGAGTTGCAGCTTCACGTCTTACTATAAAGATATAATCCTCTGTTGGATAAGCCCAAACATTTACTGGTGTTGTACCCTTGTATAGTCTAAAATTATTAGGCAGTTTTATAGAAACAATAGTAGTCTGATCTTTTAGAACGTTGCTTACTATAGAATAATTGTTCACGGTTACCCTTCTGTCTTGTATATAAAAGTAACCTTCCTTCACAGGATAAGTGTTCTCATATACTCCCAAAATTAGCCCAGCTGGCGCAATAGACGATATTTGAGCAAACAGAGCCCCAGCACTCTTTATGTCGCCTCTTATATGAACATATCCATCCAAAGCAACAACTGAAGGCGTTTCAGAAAATTTGAAAGTTACACACTGATATCCGCTTAACATAGCTGAATTAAAAACGAAGCCATTTATTATCATAAATAAATTATATTTCTTTTGTAAAATTAAAATATGGCAACAAGAGGCTGTGGCTGCGGAAGACCTATTAGACCTTAATTGGTTCTAATTAGGTCAAAAAAATTATGGTGCGAAAACAAAAAGTTTTTCGCACCTATTTTTTCATTATTTTCAAATTTTTTAGGCAGATCAAATCAGAATATTCTTTTGCAATCAAGTTATAAGAGCAAAAGCATAATGCGAAGAATTTATTGATGAATGCTCGCAATTTCTTTGAAATAATTTAAATAAACTTCGTTTTGCTTGTTTCTAATTTTTCTTTCTTGCTTTTTCAGTTTTTTAGTAAGCATATTGATAATCAAAAAGTCTATGACTCGTAGAAAAAAGTCCTGCACTTGCATATATAACATTTTCGGTTTTGTATCATTCATGTATGATATCGTATGTGAACGAAACTGCCATAGAGCATATAATAAAGAAAACACTTATAGAAACATTCAATTTAGATGCAAAAGAATTAGATTTTTTTAGGTTTTACATAACAGATTTAAAATATATGAAGCGCAATCAAAAGCAGAGCAAAGAATATATTTCAGAAAAGGATTTGTATGTTTGCTTTGGAACTCTGCTTTGTTATGATGTTCATAAGAGAGTTTTTTGTAATAGAAAGATTAAAGTTGTTGTATTGATAAAGAGAATTTTGAAAAATCTGCATGGTTTATATTCGCCGTCTAATCCAATTATAACAGAAGACATAAAGCACAAAATTGTTTTTGTCTGATTTATATAATATCTCTCTGAACATTTTGAATTCTTTCTAGTGCTATTTTGACGTAATGCTCTGATATATCTATACCTAAAAAGTTTCTTTCTATTTCTGCTGCAGCAACTAGAGTAGTTCCTGATCCACAAAATGGATCTAGAATAAAGTCGTTTTTGTATGTATATAACTTGATAAGTCTTTTAGCCAACTCTTTTGGATAAGGACAAACATGACTGTATTTTGTTCTTTCTGGCTGAACAAACCACACGTTTCTAGTATATTCTAAGAATTCTTCTCTAGACATAGTGCTTTCTCCTTTGTCTTCTCTCTTATAACTACCTTTTGAAAAAATAAAAATTGCTTCTGCGTCTGCTCGTATTACTGGTGCTTTTGCAGACATCCATGATCCCCAAGCAACAGAACTTGAGCCATTAACAAACGAGTTTTTGTTTGACTTTATCCAAAGTATAAAATCTGACGGATTAAATCCTACTTCGTTTATTATTCGAACTATGTCATAAAAAACAAACTTTATTTCTTCGTTTTTTTGATCTTTCATAGCAAAGGCAAGATTAACTGCAATCTTTCTATTAGGCTTAAGAACTCTGAAACATTCTGAAAATATGCTTTTCATTTTGCTTAAATATTCATTTTGATCTAAATTATCATTATATCCCTCATATGCCTTGTTTATGTTATATGGTGGTGATGTAAATACAAAATCAAACATGTTATCATCAATATCTTTTAAAATTTTTTCGCTATCTCCAAGTAATACTTGATTTATTTTCATCAAAACAATATAATCACCGAAAAATGTTATAAAAAAATTTTTTTTCGGGAAAATTATATCTGTATGAAAACACAACTAACAATCGGAACAAGCGAAGCAATTATGCATTCGCTTTCAAGTGAATATGCAGAATCTATTCTTGAAAAATTTTATGAAAGAAGTAATCCAATTATTATGGATTACGAAGATTATGATGAAGACGAAGAAGATTTAGAGACTGAAGAAGATTTAGATGAAGATGAAGAATGGGATGACGAAGAATGGGAAGAGGATGACGAAGAATGGGATGACGAAGAATTAGATGAAGACGACGAAGATGATTGGGATGAAGATGACGAAGACGATTGGGGCGAAGAAGATGAAGAGGATGAAGAAGATTGGGACAATGAAGATGTCTATTACTGGGAAGAAGAGCCTGGTGAAGATGTTGATCTAGAGGAAATGGAATAATTAAAAAACACAACAAACTTTTTGGCGGATTGCTTAACAGCAATTCGCCTTATTTTTTTATAATATTCGGGAATACAATTAATTCGTAACTTGGGGGCGATTGGAATTGACAGCAAGGCAAAGCAAGTATGTGCATGCTAGGTTTGCTGGTCTCCTATCAAAAGATCAGCATATAAAAAGTGCCAACACTGCTTACGCAGTTGCTGCCTAAAAGGCAATGTGCATTGGTTAGTCTAGCCTGAGGCTAATCATTTGCTAAAAAATCAGGCTTGGGCAAAAACTTTTCTCCAGAGTTTTGCCGACTAAAATTGGAGATATAGAGGAATATCTTCTGCCTATGGAAGATTCCTCTGAATAAAAACATAGGCTAAGCATGTAGGGCATACTTGTGATGTTTTGACTGGACGTGGGTTCGATTCCCACCGCCTCCACAAAAAATTTAGTTATTACTAATTATTTTATTCATTTCGTTCACAGCAACAGGTGAAAGCTCAAGTGCATAAACAACTTGTTTAGAATATCCTATAACTTTTTTTGATATAACTTTAAAAGCTATTTTTTTTGAATCTATTGTTGTTGTCAAATAATCACCAATGTTTATTTTGTTTTCAAAAGTATATGCTTTAACCGTTCCCAATTCGTTAGTCATTTCATGCTCTCTTGATATAGAGTAAATTTGCATCATAACTCTTGCCGTACCAGTAGGCGAGTATGATGCTGTCAAATTAAATGCTGGCCCATATGTTTTTCTGCTTTTTTCATAAAAATCATTAGGATTAGGTCTCGGAACAACTTTATTGGCAATACCATGAGTATAAACAGTCATCTCTAATCCTAAATAATTTTCTAAAAATCTGTGCATTCCGTAACTGCTTCTGTAAAATCTTTCTACTAATTCGTAAAGTTTGTTAGACATTATAACAAGAATAAATATATTCTACTGTACAAGTCCAGAATCTTTACATGCAAGAAACTTATCAATAAATCATAACTTGCGTTCTTTCTTTCTATTAATGATATTTCTTTAACAATATTCATAGCTTCTTTAGCAATAAGTCTCTTCATAATCTTTTTGTACTTTTTTAATTTTACAAAAAAAGCCCCCTTTTTGTAAAAGGGGGCGGATGCATAAGACCAACGACCAAACAACAACGATGCTGCCAAACTAAGCCTGAATAGGCAAAAGAACAAGTTCTATAGGATCAATGTTAGAATTCAAGAAGTCTTCTACAGACGCATACTCAGCATACACATCAAAAGATGCTATGTGAGGCTTGCGAATCATGTAGTTAGAGACAGCAAAAATATATCTGTTTTTCTGCTTGACTAATGCACAAGATACAAAATAATTCGTATCCATGCTTGCTTTCGCTGCTCTTACTAGAGCCTTTATCTTTTCTACTACTTGCTTGTCCTTTACAAGCTTACCACCAAAGTTTCTGGCAATAAGCTTAGACATGTTTTTAGCAGCACTCTCAGTGCTGATCCGCTTTTTAGTAAACGTCGTCATATTACGCATTGGTTTGATAGTTTCTTTCAAATTTCCTTATAAAAGGAGCTGGAACCGAATACGAATAACTACCGCCATCCTTAACGAATTGCAAATGATCCTTTATGAGACCATTTACAAATTCGCTGCTTCCAACTCCAATCAATACAACAGAAGGTTGAACTTTATAACTCGAGCTGCCACGCCAGTATAATAAATAATAAAAATACTTTTTATTGCCATCCCTGTCAATTCTATAACCCTTCACTGGCAGAAATGAGGCAACTCTGAAACCTTCCTTTATGTGATTTTCTTTAAGGATGTTCATTATTTGCTGAATATCAGCAAATGACTCATCCTTTACTACTCTTAACTTTAGTCTTCTCTTTGCGAAATCTAACATCCTAAGAGGACGTCTGATTCTTTTCTTTAGCCCGTTTTTTGACTGTAACGTTTTCATATC
>JANWZV010000074.1 GCA_025061805.1 Candidatus Dojkabacteria bacterium
TTACCATATAAATTAGAATACTATCACTCGACTCCATATTATGACATTGAAAATGGTGTTAGACGTGGAGAAATAAAAATCATAGACTTGAACAGACCATTGCATGAACAAGAATGGATGGAAAGAGATAAATTCAGTGTTTGTCATACCCTAGAAGGATATCTTGTTGATGTAAAAAACAATGGTATTAGAAGATTGAAATTTGTAAACGAATTTCATATTTAAAAAATATAAACTTAGATTAAAATGCATAGTAAAATAATAGTCATAGCGGGTCCAACTGCCACTGGAAAAAGCAAATTTGCATTAAATTTAGCAAAAAATATAAATGGTGAACTTATAAATGCGGATTCGAAACAAATTTATAGATATGCTGATGTAGGAAACAATAAAGGCACTGTAGTAAAACAAGGCTCTATCTATTTACTGGAAAACATACCTACACACTTGATAAATATAAAAGATCCAGGAGAGAAATATTCTTGCTTCGAGTATCAACAAGATGCCTACAAAGTTACGCTCTCAATACTTGCAAATAACAAAATACCAATATTCGTTGGTGGTAGCGGTTTATACATATCTACAATAATTGATGATAGATTTTTATCAAGTAGTAGCTCAAAAACTTATAACACAAATGACACATTTAAGCGAAACACATACGAAAAAATGAATATTGAAGAGTTACACAAAATAATATCTAGCATTGATCCAAGTTTAGTAACTAAGCTGAATGAAAGTGACAAAAAAAACAAACGCAGACTAATTAGGTTAATAGAAAAATTTAGTAACAAAAACAACAGTTGTAATAATATCTCTCAATCTAATCCTTTTAAAGAATTTAAAAAAGTACTATATTATCCTGCAATAGGAAACGATATACGAAAGATATTTTTAAATATCGCAAAAAGAATAGAACTGATAATACATGATTGGATTAATGAGGTTAAAAATCTAAAATATATGGGATTTTCTGAGGAACAAATCTCACAATGTGGAATTGGATATAAAGAAATACTAGAATACTTAAACACTAACACAGGCTTAGAAGATACGATACACAAAATATTAATCAAGCACAGACAGTATGCAATAAGACAAATTAGATGGTTCAAAAAATATTACCTTAAATTTAAAGATATAATTCTTTTTGATTAATAAATAAAAAATCTACTCTTTTAAAGGATGAAATTCTTTATGAGCCTTTTCTGCAAATTTATCAGACGCATGAACATACTTTGAAGTAGTGTGTAAAGAAGCATGACCAAGTAATCTTTGAATGGCAACAGGGCTAGCTCCTTCTTCAGCAATATAAGTTGCAAAGCCATGTCTAAGACTATGAGCACTAGTTGGTACAATTATGCCTAACCTTCTCCTATATTCAGCAATCTTCATTTGAATATAATTTTGAGAAATTCGTACGATGTATGGATTATTTGTTGCTTTTCTAGTTCCTTTAGTAGGAATAAACAAAGCCGGGAAGTTATCATTACGTGTTTCAAGATACTGATTCAAAAAATCTATTGATCTAGGTGTTAAATACACAAACCTTTGTTTTTTACCTTTGCCAGTAACAAATATTTTGTCATCTTGAATTTTACCGTCTATAATTTTCAAATGATCTTTATTTAAAGATACGACTTCAGATATTCTCATACCAGTCGCAAATATAAGTTCAAGTATGGCTCGATTACGCAACCGTACAATAGGATTACTCTCAAATTTAAATGGACTCTCAATTAAGCTCACTAATTCTTCTAATTCTGCAACCTGTTTTTCCTTTTTTAATGCTTTAATCATTTTAACTGCGGTAGGAGGAATAGGTACAGGATAATCTATGTCAACTAAAAAAGTTAAATACGATCTTAAAGCAGATAACATTCTATTTATTGAAGCATCAGACAATCTACCTGAATACATGCTCTTTTTTATGTCAGACACAATATCAAAACTTTTTTCTATATCTAATTCTGTTAAAACCTTGTTTTCTAAAAATTTATGTAATATTGGAATATAATTCTGATATCTAAGAAAACCTTTGTATTCACCTATAATTAATTTATTCACTTTATCAAAGGGTAAGTCAATGTAATATAAAAATGATGCAAATATTAGCAAATCCCTTTCATAATTTTGCACTGTTTCCTTCGAATAATTATTGTTTTTTAAATTTTTTAAATACTCTCCAAAATAAGGTAGAACACTAAAATTTTTGTTTTCCATACATTAAGTATATAATACAATAAGTAATTGGTAAATTATTTACAGTTAATATACTATAGTTTTAAATTTATTTCGTACAAGTTCATAAATTCTAATCATGCAACATCAATACAAAATACATATGCAATTAGTAAATGATCATATTTAATGAAATGCAATAAAAGTATGTATATAAAAAATAATTAGAAATACTGTAGAAAAAATAAAATACTTATAATCCTAGTACACAACATACAATAAAACAATTATGAAAATAACATTAAACTTCAAAAAAATAGTTTTGTACTCTGTTTTTGGTTTATATGGGATATTATTACTTCTACCAGTTGTACATGATCCCGATACGTTTTGGCACATAAAATTAGGTGAAGAAATTTATACTAATAAACCTTTTACAAACAATATTACTTTTACTTGCGAAAATTATTTATGGATTAATCATAGCTGGCTAGGAAGTTTGATTATGTACTTACTTTATTCAATTGGTAATTTACCGTTAATACACATTTTTGTTGGAATCGTTTTAGTTACGGGAATTTGGATAAATTTAAAAAATATCGAAATAGGATTAAAAATATATAATAATAAAAGTTTGTATGAATTTTTCATAAAATATAAAAATGTATTCTATATCTTTGGTTTCATCATATTTCTATCTTTATTAAATTTTTTCATAGGAGCAAGGCCTCAAATTTTTAATTTCTTATTTGTTTCAATAATCATAAACATTATTCTCAATATCAACATATACTTAAATTGGAATAAATATATATTCGTATTCTTCTTATCAGTTTTGTGGATAAATTTACATGGCGGCTTTATTGCAGGTATTGCACTACTATTTGTAGCAATATGTCTTGAGACATTTTCGTTAGGCAAAAATGTAATAAACGATAGTAAGGTAGAGGTGGTGAAAAAAAACTTGATAGTAATAAAAAAATATGTTTATGTAATTATATTAATGTTGTTTGGGAGTTTATTTAATTTATTTGGACCTAAAATTTGGGAAGAAATATTTAATGCAATATTTTCAATAGAAAATTACATACATATTATTGAATGGAGAGAATTGAATTTACGTACCCCAATAGGATATATATACCTATTTGTATTTATATATACAATAATAATTTCAAGCTATACACGTAACTTTGTATTAACTTTTTTAAATACATTCGCTGGAATAATCCCATTTTTTTCAACAAGATATATGTTAATGATAATGCCAATATTAGTAATAAGTTGTATTGTATGCACAGTACAACTTGTATACACGTACAAAGAACACATAATTAAATACATTAAATTTCTGTTATATGAATTCTATACAAGTTTAGTGTTAAAAAATATAATCATAATATTAGGTAATTTTCTCCTATTCGCAATATTATTTTTAAAAGTAAATTCTTGGATCAATAACTTGAATAACTTTAATAATTATCCATTGAAAGCTATACAACACATTAGAAATAATATAGATAATTATTCAAAATTAAAATTTTTTAATGACTATGGATGGGGTGGTTTTTTAGCTTTATATGTTCCAGAAATAAAATGGTTCATAGATGGTAGAATGCCAACTTGGAATTGTAATTCAATAATAGATCAAAAACGCAATATCTTGTATGATTATTTAGTTTTAGATTTAATACTAGATGAAAATAAGTTAGAAGAAATAATACAAAAATATGATATAAACGCTGCAATTGTAAAAAACACCAGTCTACCTAGCAAATATCTCACAAAAATTAATTGGGAAGTTGTATACAAAGATGAAATCAGTGTTATTCTACTTAATAGGAACCGAATCTTAAAAACAGATTAATACAAACAACCACAACATGAAAAAATATGCGTACAAATTAAATAATTTTTTTATCTTGACAAGAAAAGAAACTTAGTATTAAAATATTATTGTTAGCAGTCAAATTATTTGACTGCTAACTGTGTGTATTTTATTTGTTATTTTATGATATATGAGAGATAGAAGAATCAGTCTTGTGCGTCCTTCGCGCATCATAGATATGTTAGATGATCTGGAATTACTTACAAGACCATTACTATCTGTACAAGCTGTGTCAGATGTATCCATGGATATGTACGAAACACAAGACCATGTAGTAATAGAACTTTTAGTGCCAGGA
>JANWZV010000075.1 GCA_025061805.1 Candidatus Dojkabacteria bacterium
CGCCTGTCGTGTTCATGTTTTGCATCATAATCGCTGCTGTTTTTGTTGTTTTCATATTATGACATAAAAGTTTGTTCGGAAAACTCGTTTTGTTGTTTTTATAATAAATCTTCGTGACGATAAAAAAATAAATATATAATAAGCATTTTTTTGTTTTTTTATTAATACAGCAGAGCAAATGTTATAAAAACATTTAATTTCGGTTGTCTATAAGTTTTATGTGCAATGGTAAGTCAAAGTTTGCCTTACTTCACACGCATTCGCATTTTTCTATACTGGATGGCATGAGCACAGAAAGCGAGATAGTTAGCAGAGCAAAAGAATTGGGTATAGAGCATGTTGCTATAACTGATCATGGAAACCTGTATTCTTTGCCGTTCTTTTATACAAAAGCTAAAGAAAATGGTATCAATCCCATAATAGGTGTTGAATTTTATTATTCGCCTAAGGATTGGAAAACCAATGACAGTTATCATTTGCTTGTGCTTGCAATAAACGATGAAGGTGTGAAGAACATATATAAATTATTAACCATCAGCACTGATCAGTTTTATTATAAACCAAAAATAACCAAAAAAGATATTTTTGCTCATAATGCAGGATTAATTGTTACTACTGGATGTATTGCGAGTCATTTTAATTATCTTGTCATCAAAGGTGATGAGAATGAAGCAGAAAAAGAGCTTCAAAGTTTTTATGAAGTTTTTGGCAAGCGATTAGTTATTGAAATTCAAGATCATGGACTTAGAAATCAGAGTTTAGTAAACGAGTTTTGGTTTCGTATCAACAAGAAGTACAAACTAAAAATGATAGCAACAAACGATTCTCATTATACTTTAAAGGAGGATGCAGTTTATCACGATTATATGCTTGCCATTCAAACAGGCAAGAAAGTTGATGATGCGAACAGGTTAAGATTTGTAGATGACAAAAACAAGTTGTTGAGTGAGTTTTATATAAAAAGTATTGATGAAATGCTAGAAAAGAGAACGTTTAGAGAAAATCCTGAATTGCTTTATAATGCTTATGAAATAGGCGAATTATGCAAATATGAAGATGTTCGTTTTGATTCAAAGCTAAAGATGCCTGATTTTGACACAAAGGGTTACACTGTAGACGATTATTTTAAGAAGCTAGTTTATGAAAAAGCAAAAGAAAAATTAAAAGACAAATATGAAGAATATTTAGACAGACTTAAATATGAAATAGAAAATATAGTAAAACTTGGTTTTTCTGGGTATTTTTTGATTGTCCACAACATAGTAGATTCTTCTAAAAAGAGAGGAATATTAGTTGGACCAGGGAGAGGTTCTGCGGCTGGTAGTTTAGTTTGTTATGTACTTGGAATTACAAGTATAGATCCAATCAGGTACGGTTTGCTTTTTGATAGATTTATAAATCCAGAGCGAGTTTCACCACCAGACATAGATATAGATTTTGAAGATGAACAAAGGGGTAATGTTATTTCATATATAAAGGAAAGATTTGGTGACGAGAATACTTCAAATATAGTTACTTTTGTAAAAATGGGAGACAAAATGGCAATTCGTGATGTTTGTAGATCTTTGGGAATAGAAGCACAACAAGTGAATGCGTTTGTAGATGCCTTAGGTGATTTTGATATAGAAGATGAAAAAGTTTTTGAGTTACCGCACTTAAAAAAGTTTTTTGAAAAAGACAAGCGATTTGTACAAGCTATTGATGTAGCAAGAAAGTTAGAAGGAAGAGTAAGACAGACTAGTGTTCATGCTTCTGGAATAGTTATTTACAAAGACAAACTATATAATATACTTCCTTTGTCAGTTGTTGTCTCTGGCGGTGAAAAAACAAAGGTTACGAGTTATGATATGGCTGGTGTAGAACTTACTGGATTGTTAAAAGTTGATGTTCTTGGACTTAGGTCTCTTAATTTAGTGAAGAATATTATAAAAAGCACAAATATAGATCTAGATATATATAACATAGATACAGATCAAAGAGAAGTTTATGACAACATATTTTCAACTGGTAAAACGACTGGTGTTTTTCAATTTGAATCTGAAGGCATGCGCAATTATCTCAAAAAACTCAAACCAGACAAGATAGAAGATTTGATTGCGATGAATGCGCTTTATAGACCTGGACCTATGAAGTTTGTAGACAATTATATCAACCGCAAACATGGCAAAGAGAGTTATAGCACTTATGACGAGAGACTGAGAGATATACTTGACGAAACCTATGGCATAATGGTTTATCAAGAGCAAATAATGCAAATATTTAAAAGAATAACAAATTCTTCTTTAGCTAAAGCAGATTTAATGAGACGTGCTATTGGGAAAAAGAAGCGAGAGATTATTGACAAAATGCGTTCTGAATTTATAGAGATGGGCGTCATGAATGGTTATGATAAAGATTTGTTAGAAAGAATTTACTCTGATATAGAAAGTTTTGCTGATTATGGATTTAATAAGTCTCATGCTGCTGCATATTCTTATCTGGCTTATGTTATGGCTTACCTTAAAAATAAATATCCAGTAGATTATTTTGTTGAACTTGCAAATTCTCATGAAGGAGATTTAGAAAAGGTTGCTTTTTGTATTCAGAAAGCTAGAGAGGAGCATGATATAAAAACTGTTTTGCCGCATATTTTGAAAAGTTCAGGCAATCACAAAAAAGATAATAATAAAATTATTTTTGGATTATATCACATAAGAGGCGTTAAAAAGAGTGCGATAGATGAAATGATTAAATACAACAAACATAAGCCGATAAATTCTTTTTCAAAGTTAGTAATGTTTTTTGAAGAAAGCGAGCAACTAGACATAAAAACAATAGAAGGACTTTTTTGGTCAGGTGCTTTTATGTTTGACAAAGAATATAGAAGTGAAAAAAACTTTGAAACCATCAAGAAACTTTATGAAGCATCAAAAAAGAAAAAAGTGAAAATAAAAAGATCATTCTCTTTGTTTGATTTTGCAGAAGAAAAATCAGAAGATGAACTTATTCAAGTTAATTTAGATTTTGGAAAAGATATAGATAAAAAAGTTATTTTTGACAAAGAAATTCATTTTATAGGTTTGCCTTTGTCTTTTGATGATTATATTGCTTTAGATTTTAGGTTTAGAGACATGATAAAGCTAAAAGACAACAAATTTAGCGGGCAAATATTAGGGTTCATTTATGAACTCAAAAGAAACGTTTCAAAAAGTGGTAAAGTTTACTACAATATCACATTAATAGATTCGCAAAATTATAAGAAATATGGAATTTATTTTGGGGAACTGGAAGAGATTGAGTTTTTAACTCTGTGCTTTTTAAACGTTAAGTATGAAGCAGCAGAAAACAGATACAATCTTTATATAAATTCGATAGAAAAGGTAAAAAACTTAAAGCAGGCAACAGATTTTATATCAAAACTGAAACAAGAAGAAAAACAAGAAGAAAATAATTCAAAAGACAATTCTCCAAAACATCAAGAAGCACAAGAGAAAAAAGACAATAATCAGTTTAATCAAAAAGAATCTTTCTCTTATGAAACAAAAGAATCATCGAATTTGAATATAAAATCAAACAAAGAAAGTGTTGAATTAAAAGTCAATCAATCTGAACCAATTAAGATTCGTGAAAAAAATTATAAAGCAGACAAAAGAATAGCAATATTTAGACTTGATAGAGAAGATATTTCTGAAGAAGATTTAAGTATTCTGAACTTATACTTAAATAGTGGTTTTATTTTCATTAACGAAATAACTGAAAACGAAAAAACAATAGCAAAAGTTTTTGAGATGATACTGCATATGATAAAAAGTGAGATTGAAGATCAAAATTTTGACAGTGCAAAATTTTTGATAGTTAAAGCATCTTTGATAATAACTGGGTATCCGAGAATACAAAATCTTTCTAGTGCTATACATGAATTAAATAAATTGATAAGAAAGTTCAATGAAGTTATAAGCAACTTGTTTTTTTAGTTAATAATGTTTTTTATATAAAATTTTAGTAAAATTATCATATGAGAATCGTGACTAAAAGATATTCAGATGATGTGAAAAGCGAAATAAGACAACTAAAAACTGAAGTGACTGAAGCAAAAACTGTTTTGAAAAATATTGTTGAACTTTGTGCTAGATATTTTGAAGATCCAAATTTTCAGCTTGTCAAACAGATTTCGTCTAGATTCGACAGACTTAGAGGTGAGTCTCTTGATATAAAAGATTTATATGAAGAATTGCTTATGATTGATAGTGAATTTCAAGCTCGTCTAATAAGCGCAAACAAGTTGAATAAAAATTTGCTTTTTTATTATACTTTATCTGTTGTTTATTTGAGTTTGCCTTTAATATTTGCTTTTTCTCAAGAAGAAATGGGCGAA
>JANWZV010000076.1 GCA_025061805.1 Candidatus Dojkabacteria bacterium
GATACAGTGAGAATCCCATTAGCATCTATATCAAAAGTAACTTCTATTTGTGGAACACCTCTTGGAGCAGGAGGTATTCCGTCCAAATAGAAACGCCCTAAACTCTTATTCTCAGATGCCATTGGTCTTTCACCTTGAAGAACATTGATTTCTACAGTAGTCTGATTGTCTGAAAAAGTGCTAAAAATTTGAGACTTTTTCGTTGGTATAGTGGTATTCGCATCAACAACTTTCGCAAAAATATCTCCATAAGTCTCAACTCCAAGAGAAATAGGAATAACATCAAGAAGTAAAATAGAGTTAGATTTATTTTCACTGGAAAGAGAATTGGCATGAATAGCAGCACCTATGGCAACTGCTTCATCTGGATTAATGCTCTTGTTTGGCTTTATGCCGAAGAATCTTTCACAAACCTCTTGAACCTTAGGAATTCGTGTGCTTCCACCAACTAATACAACACTAGTAATATCGCTTTTCTTAATCCCAGCTGAAACTAATACTTTTTCGCAAGGGGCAATTAATCTCTGAAACAAATCTTCACACAAAGATTCAAACTTTGTTCTTGTTAAAGTTTTGTTAAGATGAAGAGGTCCTTTTCTTGGGTCAACAGTTATGTATGGCAGATTTATTTCAGTAGTTTGATTGTTTGAAAGTTCAATCTTAGCAATTTCAGCTGCTTCTTTCAACCTAGCAAATGCTCTGCTGTCTTTTCTTAAATCTACTCCCTCTTCTCTTAAAAATTCTTCTATAAGCCAATCTACAATTCTGTTATCAAAATCATCCCCACCTAAATGCGAATCTCCAGAAGTAGCAAGAACCTCAAAAACACCATCTTGAATATCCAATAGTGATACATCGAAAGTTCCGCCTCCGAGGTCAAAAACTATAACCTTACCATTCTGTCCTTTATCGTAACCAAAAGCAATTGCAGCTGCTGTTGGTTCGTTTACAATTCTAATAACATTCAATCCTGCAATTTCACCTGCTTCCTTTGTTGCTTTTCTTTGCGCATCATTAAAGTATGCTGGAACAGTGATAACAGCATCACGTACTGGTTCACCTAAATAATCCTCTGCTGCTTTTTTAAGTTTCTGTAAAACCATAGCAGAGATTTGTTGTGGATGATATTCTTTGCCATCAATATCAAATAAAACTCTACTACTTGAATCACTCTTAACATTATAAGTAACTCTGTTCTTTTCTTCCAAAATTTCATCATAGCTCCTTCCAATAAATCTCTTTGCTGAATAAATAGTACGCTTTGGATTTACAACTAGCTGTCTCTTAGCTAGTTCGCCAACTAAAATTTCGTTTTCTTTGAATCCAACCACAGAAGGCGTTGTTCTCTTGCCTTCTTGATTGGGAATTACCGTTACACTTCCATTAGACTCTACGAATGCTACAACAGAATTAGTTGTACCGAGATCTATACCTATTGCTTTTGCCATGATGATATAATAATCCGAAATCGTGCCAAACCTTATTTTTAGAGTATAATTTATATCCAATGCAAAAAAATAAACTGACAAAAATTCTTTATAAAATTAATAAAGAAATAGACTTAGCAGAAATGTCAGTTTTTGCATGCTTTTATTTTTTGCAATCTGACAAATGTGACATATCTGATCAAGTAAGCGAAATGATAAGATTTTACAGACAATACAAAAACATGTTTATAGAAACAAAAATGCTGGTGATGTACGCTATCATAGAGCAAATGTTTGGAACATATATAAGCGAAACTAAAAAAATAAAAGTAATAGCAAAATTTATATACAAAAAAATAAAAGATAAAACTAAAATATCCTATAATCAACTATTTAACGAAATTAAAAACTACTTTAAGAAAATAAAAACTTGAAATTATTTTACTTCGATATCTAATTTGACAACATAAGTATACGAAAAAACTCTGACATTTAGTCCACACAATAGTTTGTTCTCTTCTTCTATTACATCAAATATGCTAAATTCTAAATCTAAATCTGGATTATTTGTTTGAATAATATAATTTATATCTTTTTCTAGTTCTTCAGTGTTTATGTTTTCTATATTTCTGCCTATCAAAGATTTTAAAATAGATGTTATAATTTTTGCTGCAAAATTAGCAGCTCTAACGCCTGAATCCCACATCAAAGAATTTTTTTCTCTTCTCATATTTTTATCAGTCAAAAATATAGCATACCCATCTTTTATTATAAGTAAATTTGTTCTGAGTTCACCATTTTGAACTTTTGTAATCGTCTCTGCTAAAGTGTCTCTGCTGTAGTTTTTTATTGCTTTCAAACCAAAATTTTCGTTGTATTTTTTATTAACTATAGTATTGAACCTAACTGGCGAAGTCCATTGCTTTATAATAATATTAGTATATATTACAGTTGGCGGATAAATTAAATTTTCCTCATTTAATACCCAACCACATAAAGAAACTATATTTTTTAATTCTTTATCAGAATAAGTACTGGTCAAAGCAGAATTTTCTTGATCAGCATCATCTACTCTGTGAAGCGGATTGCTGTCAAGAATAACCATGTTTTTATCTATTGTATTTATTAAAGATTTTATAGTTTCTTGTGCTTCGTTTTTGCATGCTAATGCATGAGCACGCTTATGTGCCTCAGATGCAGAAGACGAAAAATAGTAAGGATAAAAATCACAAAAACGCATGCCATATTCTAAATACACATCATAATAATTTTTTAAATCAAAGTTTTGATCATAATCTGGCAGAACAAGACTACCTAGTTTGTACTTTTTTAATCCAGGATAAGATATAGGATCTCTGTCGTCCTTCAAATAAACAAATAAACAATTTATCGCAACTTTTCTTAATACATAATACAAACTTCTTAAAGGAATATTGTTTTTTATATTTGTGAATCGTTCTATTATATCAAAGCTGCCTTCTCTATATGGAACCCTAAGAAATAATCTCTCTAAATCTTGAATGCCATTCAATCTAATCAATAAATATCCGTTTTCAATCAAAAAATTTAATCTTCTAGCAAATTGCAAATCAATTTGA
The DNA here is from genome assembly GCA_025061805.1 of Candidatus Dojkabacteria bacterium. Classification (GTDB taxonomy): domain Bacteria; phylum Patescibacteriota; class Dojkabacteria; order J137; family J137; genus JANWZV01. Next base: position 3,026 of record JANWZV010000076.1, read on the forward strand.
TTATACCTGTCTGTTGGCTGATAATTTATAGAAAGTTTTTCATAAACTTCGCTTTCAAAATTATCATACATACTTCCATCCTCATTTCTATACATAACAAGCGGCACTATAGTAAAAAAGTTGAAGGTAGGATATATGTAGTCTATGGGATCTTCTAAATTTCTAACTGGTTTTAAATCTACGTATATCCTACCTTCTCTATCTAATTGTATATGCGACATTAAACTTCTTGTTTGCTATGAAGCATAGCATTGAGATGCCTCAATAAAACAACTTTATTATGATTTTCTACATAACTTTCATGAAGACTTTTTGCTCGTTCATATACTCTGTCAAACCAAGATTGTCCCTTCAATCGTTCATGCATTTTTTCTAGAATAGGGAATATAGATGCAAGATAATCTTCGTATTCTTTACTTTTAACATACTTTTCAGTGAATTCAACAACTTCTGATACTTTCTGAAGCAAATAAGAAATTCTTTCTTCGTCAAAACCTTCTAATATTGGATATGCACGCATACCATAAACAATAAACAGATTATTGTCTTCTTCATTAACTTTTGTTGCTGGTACATAAAACATCTTATATTTATACATATCAACAATTAAAAGCTTGCTTCCAGTAAGATAATTTGCTTTTATTTGCAAAACAGAATCTATAGCATTGTCAAGCATAGCCAAATTAGATAAAAAGAACAAATCCTTAGATTCAATAAGAATTTCGTTGTTGTGCAAGTTTCTGCAATTATAAACACGCCACAACAAATCACGTCTTATTTCGTCATATTCTTTATTATTCGTTTTAGGCAAATATGCCATAGGCAAATAAGTGAGTAAATGATATTCATCCTTTTCTTCTTTTAACATTTCTTTCATGGTGTTTATATCTCTCTTCAAATACATATGAAATTGAATAAAAGTTCTACTGTTTTCCTCTTCATTTCTCTCAGCTTTCTCTTGCTCGTCTAAAATGCTTTCAGCAAAATTAATCATATTTTCAATATCCTCTTTCTTATAAGAACCAATAACTAATCCAGGAAACACATCTAAACCGCCTCTGCTGGTTATATTAAGTTCAGTTCTTATCATTTTCTCATATCTGTCATTCATTATTTGACCTATTAGTCTTAAAGTTGGAATCTTTACATCAATATTGTACAAATTGTCATCGTCATTATAAACATTCTTGACATTTGATCTCATATAAAGATCAATATCATAATCGCTTGCTTCAAAACGAAGCTTAACACTATTAAGCTTCTTGTTTCGT
>JANWZV010000077.1 GCA_025061805.1 Candidatus Dojkabacteria bacterium
ATTAAAGCAACTAGATACAATAACCATTAGATTAATTTGAGAATTAAATTACTTAATTTAATTATTTTTTAGTGATCGATGGATAATAATTACTTTTTTGATTTGTAGTAAACAATTTTTTTGTAAATAATATGTACAAGTAGTAAGAAGTAGCGGTTAGATAAAATAAAAATGTAAAATATATGTAATTTTATTTCTTTAGTCCTGATTTGATCATATTCTATCCTATAAAAAATATAGCCATACTTTGTTGGGCTAAGCAAATATGAAATTATGATAAATTTTAGTTTTACTGCTATATGAATGTAAATATTACTATTACTCCGTCTAACCGAATTTTTGTTATTGGTTTAGGTAATGTTGGTAGCGCTTGTGCTTTCTCATTACTACACAACAATTCCAAGCCTATTGAATTGGTAATAAGTGACATAAATACTAACTTATTAAAGTCTCAGCTGTTAGATTTGATTAATTCTATTGAGCTTAATAGCAACTCTATTGTACGTATTGGAAATTTAAATGAAATAATTGATGGTGATATTGTAGTATTAACTTTAGGTTCAAATGCAATACAACAGGGCAAAACAACAAGACTTGATTTATTCAATAAAAACTATAACATGATGAAAGATATATTTCATCAGATTAAAATTTTAAACAAGACAATTTTTCTTATTCTTGTAACAAATCCAGTTGATGTTTTAACTTACTTTGCTGTAAAGGATACTAAATTACCAAAAAATTTAGTTTTTGGTACTGGAACTTATTTAGATTCAATAAGATTAAAAATATTTTTGTCAGATTATTTAAGTGTAAAATATACTGATATCCATGGATACGTTATTGGTGAACATGGAGAATTTGCAGTCCCCTTACTAAGTTCAGTAAAAATTAATAATTTGAACATTCAAGAATATATTTCACAAAATAATTTGCAAATCAATCTTGAAAATTTATATACTCAGTCAAAACAATTTGTTACAAGTTATGCTTATCGCATTATTGAAAACAAAGGTTATACTAATTTTGGCATTGCTAGGGTTGTAAACATATTGTGTAATGCTATTTTAAATAATCAAGATTTGATTGCTCCACTGTCAGTAGTATTAGACAATTTGTACTGTGATTTGTATACAAACGTTTTAAGTATACCAGTATTATTAAATTCACAAGGATGGAAGTCAGTTAAGTTGAATTTTAATTTAAGTGATATTGAAATTAATGCAATACAGGAAACAATTAAAATTTTGAATAAGATAACTGATTTTGGGTATATATCACCTATATGAAATACCTTTTATGTAATGCTTCATACCTATTTTAAGTTTGTATATATTGTATATATACAATCAATACCAAAAAAAATTTGTATATGAATCTGTAGCGATCTGCGGAGTGACTATTTCTTTCTAAACACAACAAAATATTGCTTCTTTAAATTTTGTCTTTGTATGCTATAAACAAGCTATAAACAGTATCATAGTTCACTTAGGTACTTTGAATCATTCTAGTGATTATAGTTGTGAAAAATATTTTGTAATACAGTAAAGATGTAAGTAATATATAACATACCCTTAAAGTTTACATGACGGATTAGATCAAATAAATGATTTGTTCTTTCATACATATTGTTCGTTTGTTAGTTTTGTTTTTAGAATAAAGCGAAGTTTTTCAATACAAACAAAATGTAAATATAATTTGTGAGTTTGACTTTATCTTTTATCTTTTCCCAAAAATCTATGAATTAATATATCAATATTGTTACAAAAATTGTTTAAGCTTAGCTGTATACTGTATACTGGTATACATTTGATTTTCTTATAGATGATCCTGTCTAATATATCCTCTTTTTAGGTAACAAGCACTTTGTATTCTATTTTTATATTACTTTTTTACCGTATGTCTGTTAATTAATATTAAGGTTTAAGTTTAAGTTGTCTTTTTATGTTCTTGTCTTCATTGCTATATCGTATAACATCCCATTAACAACAATAGTTTGTATCTTCTACAAAATATATATTTATCACATTAAAAACATCTTATTAAGTTGAAAAATATATTTTAACAACAACTTGTTTTATTAATGTATGACAAAAGTCATGATAAATAATGGAAAGTATGGATAAGTATTAAAAAGATTTTTTAGAGTAACAACAAGACAAAATGTGAGTGCAGTATATATCGATGTAATGAAATTGCTGTAAATGTTGTAGTGCGGGTAGTCCATTACGGACTCCCGCTTGGAGACTAGCTACTGTGGGATTCATCACAGGAGCTGTACTGGTATTATGCCCATTGGAGACGCCTTAGATACAGCCTTGCACGCTAGGGCTGTTGCACCCAATAGCAGTGCTGTATCAGACACATCAAAAAAGCGAATAATCGGCATTGAAAAAGGGCCGCGATCCATTTCCTCATTGAAGGCAAGTACTAGAAAGCGTCGAGTGCGCGGGCGGTCCTTGCCAATCGCCTTGAGCATTGTTGGTAGCTCTATGAAGTCGAAGTAACCCGCAGCTTCAAAGAGCGCCAGCTGAGCATTGTACTTTTCAAAGAGATAGATCGCGTCTGTAGCTGGCCTTACGAGATAGAAAACTTGTACTAACATCTCGGCCATTGTCTCGGTGTACTCGCGCGGCAGCTCCCGTGGCACATTTCGGCCACTCTTCACGATTTCTTTTATTGATGATTGAGTTGCCTCATGACGTAGCAGCGTTTCCAGGGCTTGCTGTGCGGTTGGCAACTCGGAAACCAGGCTGTTCCATGCCCAGTTAGGAAAAGTGACAGGCCAAAAGGCGAACATGACACTACCTCCACTCATACTTTGCCTTGACTTGAACATTATACAATATAAAAAAAACATAATGTCAACAATATACTTACTTTAATTAAAATTTTTTAAATATGCTTTTCTAAACGAATTTAATGTTTTTGCATTTGTTTTTTTATTTCATGTTAGATTTTTATGTAATAATATTATTTTTTGTTTAACATATACAAGAAATGATCAAAATTTTATTTGTTTGGAGCTGGTCAAGTAATAAGCCAATGAAAAGATAAAACATTAAGTGTGTATATATCTTACTGTATTTATGTTGTTTATATGGAAAATAAAAAATGAAGTATATTGGCGAAGTTTTGTGTAAACATTATTTAGATTATAGATTGTTCTTTAACACCTATTAAGTACAAAAATTTACAAAAATTGTTGAGTCCAAGTATTATAATTATACAGGTTTATATGCTCTAGCGTAATATAACACAATAGTTAAGTCTCGTAGTTATAAGAGGATGATATATAAAATTCTACTTCATTTTGAAATTGTTTGTGTTGCCGTGTCTAATAATAATTTGAGTGTCTTGTAGTATTGGAGATTAAAATTCCATAGTTGTACTATCTTATCTTTTAACGTATAAACATATGTGGGAAGAAAACAATCTAATATCTATGGAATATTAGTGGATGAAATAAAAGAAATAAAGTGACTACTTATTTGTTGGTGATTACTTTTTGATTAAAATACCAATTTTTGCTAACAAAGATATAGTAGTTGCGTTGAAATACAACCTGATCTATACATACAAAGTGGATACAAAGTCTTCTGTAACTTAACAATCTTTCTAAACTGTTTACAATTTTTCGAATTATAAAATAAATCGATTTTACTAGTAATACTATTCCAACGTGAACAAAATCTTTTAGTTCAAAAGTGAAAGAACAATACAACCTACAAGACGTCGGATTACAAAATTGTTTTTGTGTTGTATTGTGTAATATTTTGTATTCATACTTCACAAGATTGTGTATATTCTAACCCGTACAATATATATTCAGAATGCAAACTAAAGTATGAGGTACAATATACAATTTCCAATACCTGTGAAGAAATAGCGATATAGACTGAAACAACAAATTAGCAATTATCCTAAAATTGCTTTTAAAAGTACTTTTTGTTAACCATATGTCATGTAAATAAATTGTATCTAATAACAAAAGTAAAAAAATGACAATATCTTTATATTGCAGTTTAGTAGATAAAAAGATAGAACTTTAAGATTTTTAGTGTTAAAGTAAAATTAAAACGTAATACAATTTTTTTTTATTAAAAATTACAAAAAGCTTATTATATAATCGACTTACTATAATTTTTAATTTTTAACACTTTAATACAACTTAAAGATATAGTAGAGTTTTGTTAACTAAAGATCCTTTAGTTTATGTGTACTTGTGTCTAGAATAAAGATGTAAGTGGTAACATAAACTTGTATTCCAAAAAGTATTAAGAAATGATAGATAA
>JANWZV010000078.1 GCA_025061805.1 Candidatus Dojkabacteria bacterium
CACAAATAGAATTGCGTGAGCTGGTAATCTTGTTTGAATCACATCTCAGGAATTATTCTGAATAGCAACTGCGTTTACAGGTGTGTGATTGACAGCAGAGGCATGATGATCAAGTGTTTCAAAAGCTTTTCTTGAAATTAATAATGCTGTTGCTTCTTGATGAGAAAAATTAAATCAATTCGCTGAAATAGCTTGAGTATCAGCACAGCAATTTAGCGAAATCTTTAAGAAAGACGCAACTGAAGCATTTATTCTTTTTGCGGAATGATTGGGTAGGCAGTGATCTAATGCTGGTGTTGCACTTGATAGTGTATTGTGAAAATCAAGCGAAATGCAAAGAACATTCTTATCTTTAGCGTGAAATACTGATGTGCTGAGAAATGCTGTTGAATTGGCAAATAAAGCATTTAGTGAAAATACTGCATTACAAGATGAAGTTAATACAAGACTAAAAACAGCAGACTCTCGTCTTGCAATATTATCCAATAAATGGAGGCTTGTTGGTGCAAGTATATGACAGGCAGTAGTTAATGTGGCAGTGCCTGCATTAGAACTCTTATCTAACTTCTTCTTAGTATCATTGCCTAAATGAGTGTTTGCTTTTCAGAGAGTTTTGGCTTGATTGCAAGCAGTTTTTGATACTGTTTTTAATTCGTTCCCAGAAATTGGGGCAACAGCTATCACGTCTCTTGCAAGAATTGTGCAAAAATGAATTCTTAAAATAGCGAATATCGCTTGAAAATTAGCTGGTGCTCTAGGTTTGGAGGACTTACAGAAAAAAATAAATGCTTTTGGCTTGACAAAAATTGAAATAGACACTGCTTGAATAGACAAATTTCAATCAAATTACCAAAAAAGATTAGATGAGATCAATAAAGCAGAACAAAAATTTTTTGCCAAATCTCAAGCCATATCAACACAAGCAGAAAAACAACAAGCAAATAGAATTAAAAAACAAATACAAGATGATATCAATACATTTGAAAATTATTCTTGAGAAAACAAAAATAATGTGCAATGAATGAAAGCACAAGACAAAGCTTTCAAAGAAGCAGAAGAAAAAAAAGAAGAGATCGCAAGAAAAAAACAAGAATTATTGAAAAAAGAAGCAGATTTACAAGTGCAATTAGCACAGACAACAAAAGACGCAACAAAAAAAGCATACGATGAGACAATAAAGAATATTGATAATATCAAAAAAAAGATAGAAGAATATGACGTAAGCATTGCCAAATTGCAACAATCATTGCAAGAACTTGATGTAAACGAAGACAAATCACTTGCACAAAGGGTGGTAGAGATCAATAAAGAACTACAAAACCAAGAGCTTTCTTTAGAGAAGAGAACAGCATTGCAAAAAGAGCTTGCCCTTGCAACCGCTAATACGACAGAAGAAGAGATAAAAAGAGCAGAATTACTTGCATGAGAGAGCCAAACAGAAAGAATATTGAGAGAAACACAAGAGAAAAAAGCACAAATACAAGCAGAATTGGACGCACAATTGCAAGCAAGAGAAAAAGAAGTACAAGCATTAGCAGAAGCTACAGCACAGAAAGACATGATAAACAAGGCCTTTTTCGATAAATACAAGATGAGTATAGAAGATGCATATAATACAGAATTGAATAAAATAAATGAAGTCAAAAATGCATTGAAAGAACTGCAAAAAGAGAAAGCTCTCTTATTCGGTGTGTGATGAGCTGTTGTTCCAACTACAACTCCATCTTGACCAACAACAAATACATCAACACAATCAATAACTGTCAATATTACGTGAGTACAAGACCCAACAACAGTAAAGAAAATTGCAAAAGAAGGAGTACGTGAAGCAATAAAAGAAATAAATAAACAAGGCACAAGACAATGATTTTAGATTATTATATATCATGTCAATCAATACATATACAATCAATTGAGTAGAAATCAATGGTAGTAGATATATACCTCCAGTAGTAAACAAAGTCAGTTTCAATGGCTTTGATTTATCTAATTGTGATTCAATTGTCATACTGCAAGGAATGAATGAAAAAGACCTTGCAAGTATAGTCACTGAGAAGTTTTTTGCTCCACGTGTAGATGGGTGATGAATATATGCTCACAATGTACAAGACCGCTTATTGGAATTTAATGTACTTATACAAAAAGACACACAATTAGCATATGAACAGACACTTGACGAAATAAAAGAAGCTATTACAACTACACAATGAGATTTTATCATCGAAATTGCTTGAGAATTTAGAAAAGCAAGGGCTAATGTGCAGAAATTCGAGGAAGTAGAAAGAACAAAAGGACAACTGAATAGATGAGAGTTCGAGGTCGCTTTCTTGATTATGGAAGACTGGACAAGTGTGCAACCAACATCTATAACTCATACAACATCAGACGCCAATTTCAATTTTGACATTAATAATAAATGAAGTAAAGCAACATATCCGAGTATATATATATCGGTATTGACTGGGTCAATCACTAATATGACGATAGACCATAATTGATACACATACACAATACCAGTAACAGCGAATGCTGGAGATAATATCACCCTATTTGGCGACCATCCAAATATAAAAAAACAACAAAATGCTTTTTTAAATAGCAATCTTATATTGACTTCTTGACGCTACCCATATATAGACAAAGGGAATACTAATATATTGGATTTCAATATAACGGGAACATATACAGCACAATTCTATCTTATTTATTACAATAAACGATACTAATGAGCGTAGTTGACAGGTTTTTTGAGCTTGTTTTCACAAACTATAGTGGTCAAGTCTTAACTAAATTAGCTGGAGACAAGTTTGAGCAAGATATAGAACGAAGCGGTTCAGAAAATGCACGATGTAGTCCGATTACATTATCCACACTTGTGGATATATCTGGAGAAGTTCCAGAACGTAGTTTTGTCACTGTTTATTTATACGACAAATGATTAAATTGAATACCCGTATATAAATGAATAGTTGTTGCATATGAAAAAATACAAAATAATACTAAAGATAATAGATGGAATAAATATACAATAGAGATTGTACATATTGGAGCTTTATTGGATCAATTACTTGCTGTTAATTTGTGATCATTTACAAATACAGCACAAAAAATAACTTTTATCCAAAATAAACTTGATACTACATATCCTTGATTATTCTTTTTTGACTACTCTGATACAACAGATTGATATGATTTAAGGAGTTCTAATAGGACAATTAAAGAGCAAATACAAGCTATATGTGATGTAAGGAATATGAATTGGTCAGTGTGACCAACAGGCACTATTGTTCTATACAGAAAAACAACACTAAAAACAGGAGAGATAATAAATGAAGGTACTGAAGTTTCACAAATAAAAATAAAAAATGACAAATACGTATTCTATAACAGAATATATTTCGTTATAGAATACGCTGTTTTTGGGTCTTGACCAACTGTTTTTATACCCAAAAATTATGTCAAAGAAGACACTTTATCTGTAAGTGCAGTATGACCATTAGAGATAAATCTTTGAAATATCTGATGAAATGCTAGTGAAGCGTTAGCAGATGCAAGAGCAGACCAATTTGCTAACGAATATTTTTTGCAACAAAATTTAGTAAACCAGCAAATAGAAATAACACTGCACCCTGACTATTTTATATATGATTTGCAAGTTTGAGACACTTTCACGTTGACAAATAGCCAACATTCATTACATAATATATATATAACAAATATAGAATATAAGATAACGTGATGAATTATCAATACTTGACAAATAACAACAGCACAACAGATTTTAGCTTGATAAGATAATATGGCAAAAGAATATTTTCTTAATAATGTATCTGCTACATTACAAGCACCACTGTCAGCCATCGCTACTAATGCTATTGTGGATGTATGACAAGGCGCAAGGTTTGGCAATGCTCCATATAATTACAGAGCAAAAATAAGCGAATATGACTCGAATGGAGTATGTATTAAGAGGGAAATCGTTAACATTACCAATGTAACACTTGACACGCTAACAATTACAAGACAATTTGAGCCTTGCTTACAATCTGATACAGCCAATACAGAAACAAATGTTGCTTTGTCTTTTTCTGCTTGATCGATTATTGAAATCTGCCTAACAGCAGAACAAATAAAAAAATATGAGGATTTTGTTGAGGATT
>JANWZV010000079.1 GCA_025061805.1 Candidatus Dojkabacteria bacterium
TATTTTATTATCCCGGTTACAATCAACTGGTCCACACGGCGGATATAATATATTTGTAAGTTGTCTGGGAATACCATAACATCTCCACCTATAAGATAACTTAGCATGTGTACCATCCCGTATTGCTTTAGCTTGTGGTACGTTATATGTCAATGTACATATCTCATCAAGATGATCTGGCGTTAATTTTTCCCGTTTATTTCCATCTACACAAAACCAATCTACTCCGTTTTCTTCACTAACTTTACCTTGTCTACTACAATAACCTGCTACCTGAAAAGTACCATCATTCAGTATTGATCCATTAGTTAACCCTATTCCGTTTTTCAATATTGTCCAGTTTTGTGGAGGGCTTTTTCTATCTTCAGGTATATCATTATCCATTTGAGTTATAGATGGAGTTAACGTTGGATTACCTTGAACACTAATATCTTGTAAATCTTGAATAATTGTATTTTGTGTATTTTGATTTGATTGAAATATAGAATATAACCCTAGTAATAATATTACTACTACACTACTAATACTGGTAGTAAAAACTATTCTAAATTTGTTTAGGTCTTGTTGTGTATTGTACATGTATTTATACAAATCTAGTTAATACTTTAACTTCTCAGTTTTAAGTTGAATATAACTAAACATATTACAAAGTATATTATTTCACGTTTTGTATTTTTTTCAAGTAATTTCCCGCATATTTGATCAAGATATCCTTTTTATTTAATTTTGGATTGTCTAATACCTTTTTTAGTAAATAATTTAAAACTTTTCCTATAATTTTACCCTGATTCAAATTGAAATGATTCATTATGTCATATCCATTTATATCTAAATCTGTTATTTTAAATGCTGTTGATCGTGCTCGTACTTCAGCTATTCTATTAGATAATGCCATAATTTCACTTGGATCAAAAATACTTTTTTGATTAGCTGAAGCATCTGCTATACGTAACTTTATCAATTTATCTATTGATTCTTCTCCACCAACATTATTTATTAGACGTCTTATTGCACCATCACTCCAACCATACAGATGTTTATTTTTATGTTTTTTACTTTTTCTCCAATCCGAGCTTGGATAATAAAACATATGCCATCGTACAAGACGACTAGTTTCTTCTACTATCGCATTAGGAAATTTTAGTCGCTTTAAAATTTGCTTAGTCATCTCAGCTCCTAGTAAATCGTGACCATAAAAGTGAATACCACCACAACTATCTACAGATTTACATCTAGGTTTTGCGATATCATGAAACAAAGCAGCTAATTTAACATCATCTGGAGCTAAATCTAATGTTTTGAGTGAATGTTCAAATACATCATCACTATGAAATTCTGGTTGTACGATACCTATTCCTTCTAGTAGTTCTGGTATAAATATTTCCAAAATTCCACTTTCTTTTAGTAATTTTATCCCAATGGATGGCTTTGAAGATTTATATATCAATTTTTCAAACTCATCTCTAAATCTTTCTACAGATATGTTTTTTACTATGTGTAAAGTTTTTTTAATTGCATCAAATGTTTTTTCTTCTATTAAAAAGCCTAGCTGGGACGCTAACCTACATGCACGTACACTTCTTAATCCATCTTCGGATAATCTTTCAAGAGGATCTCCAACTGCTCTAATAATCTTATTTTGCAAGTCAGCTAGTCCATTAAATTGATCTAATATGTGATCTGCTAACTTGCTATTATTTAACTCAACTTGTAAATTTATTGCTATTGCGTTAATAGTAAAATCTCTTCTTTTTAAGTCTTCAAATATTGTTCTGGAAAATTCTACTTTTGTAGGCCATCGAGCACCAAAATAATCAGCTTCTGAGCGATAAGTTGTTACTTCTACGTTAAAATTTTCACCATTTTCATCAGGCACAACTACAGTTATTGTACCGAATTTTGCACCAGTTGGAACTGATTTTGGAAAAATTTTAACAATTTCATCTGGATAAGCATTTGTTGCTACATCAAAATCTAGTGGTTCACGTTCTAACAAAATATCCCTGACACTTCCTCCAACTAAATAAGCTTCAAAATTATTTTCTTTTAACTTTTTTGCTATGTCAAAAATATATTGTGGGACTAATTCTTTTATGTCCCTATCTAAATTTAGCTTTAGTGTCATTTTGTTCTAAATCTTTAATAGTATATAGTTTTGAGAAATCTTTTATGTAATCTAAAAAAAGTATTCCATTTAAATGATCTATTTCATGTTGAATTACATGAGACATAAAATTTTTGGCTATTATTTTTTTTTGTTTTCCTCGTTTATTAAAATATTCAATATGAATGATTTTAGGTCTGGTAACCTCTCCAAATATGCTACCTTTATTGATACTAAGACATCCTTCAAGCATGGTACTCATTTCATCGCTTTTATACGTAATTATAGGGTTTATTACTACCTCCCATATATTAGTATTTTTTTTTGTTTTATTCTTTCTGCTATCATATAAATTTTGATTATACAACTTACGAAATACAAAAACTTGTTTTAATTCTCCAATCTGTGGTGCAGACAATCCTACTGCATTATCATCAATTGAGCTAACAGTATCTAACAAATCTTGTATTAGTCTTTTTATATTACCGTCTAACGGGAATATTACAACTTCCGATTTACTTTGCAAAATTGGATGTTTGTATTGTAATATCTCTCTGATCATAAATTGATTTGTTAGTCAGTTAATGCCTTAATATTTTATATATACATATTTCAATAATGGTTTTAATTAAGTATACTTTTGATAAAATCATTTGGCAAACATAAATGTAAAAAATATATTACCATGACTGGATTATTATTTATTTTGTTTTTTATTGCAATATTGTCATTTATCTCTGGAGTTATTATTACCCTATATATTTTAATTAAACTTGAAATGGTAAATACTTCAAATTTTTTTAAAGACCTATTTAATATAAAAAAATTGTTGCACATCGATGAAAAAAATCAAAATACAAAACCATTCAATAATAAAAGTTCTAAAACTACTAATAATGAAATTATAATAGACGCAGAATATAAAGAGATAAGATAAAAATGATTTTATTTACTGTTCATATAGTTAGCAGTTTAACGATTGGCCTATGACTACACCGATGCAAGAGCAATACAATAAAATAAAAGAAAAGTACAAAGATTATATTTTATTATTTCGTCTAGGAGATTTTTATGAAGCATTTCATAATGACGCAGAAGTTTTATCAAGAATTTTAGGAATTACATTAACTGGTAGAGGAAAGAATGAAGATAGAATACCTATGGCGGGTATTCCATGTCACGCACTAAATAACTATATACCTAGAATTTTGGAACATAAGTTAAAGATAGCTATAGCAGATCAGCTAGAAGAACCAAAACCCGGAAAATTAGTAAATAGAGAGGTAACTAGAATTATAACTCCAGGTACGATAACAGACGACAAGTTAATAGAAGATTCGAAAAATAATTTTATTGCAAGCATACTAGTTGAAAATGTTTCCAAACAAGATAAGTATCATTTTTCCTTGGCATATAGTGATATCACTACAGGAGAAGTATACGAATTTGTAGGCGATAATTTAATAAGTTTACAAAAAGAAATACTCAAAGTAAATCCATCAGAAATCATAATAGAAAAATCATGTTATTTAATGATTAGTAATATTTTAGAAAACTTTTTTATAAATCAACTTGATGATGAATATGTAACTTTGGAAGAAGCGCTACAAATTATTAAAAGTACTTTTTCTGTCTACGACATTAGATCTCTTGGATTGACAGAAGGTAATTATTTATCAATTAAGTCACTAGCTACATTATTAAAATACTTTAATGATGTACAGAAAAAAAATTTAGAATACATAAAGTTTTTAAAAAGATATGATTATCATAAAACAATGCAACTTGATTATCAAACCATAAAGAATCTAGAAATTTTTGACTCACAAAATAAACAAATTAGTTTGTATGATGTAATAAACAAGTGTCAGAATCCAATGGGCAAAAGATTATTAAGAAAACGTATCCAACGACCATTCAAAGATAGTGAAATA
>JANWZV010000007.1:0-29111 GCA_025061805.1 Candidatus Dojkabacteria bacterium
CGTTGTAACTATGTTTTAATCTTACTATGCTTGAAAAGGATTTTTACAAGGATTTTTTAGTAAATAATGGTAAGAATGTACAGTTAGGTATCTCAAAGATATCTAAAAAACATTCTCGAAAAAGCAAAATATTATTATATATTATGTTTGGTTTGTCAGGTCTAATAATTGGATTAATACTTACCATAAAAGGATTTTTTCTTGAACATCCTCCTTTATTTCGTTTAGGCACTAAAAATGTATTTATAAATAACTATACGAATAATAGGTTATCAACAACGAGTCGTATGAATAATAATTTAGATTCCAATAGTAGCAAAACTACAAATTATGATAGTTGGGGTTATAAAATAAGCAGTTCTTACGTTGATACGGGCGAAAACTATGTACCTATTTTATTTAAAAGTGATAATAAATCACTAATATTGTTTATAATTAAAGATTCTTACTATCTATTATATTCATTAGATAATTTGCGCGTAAAGGATCTTAAACTGTATAGCACTTTAGAAATTTCATATGTAGATTTTGATTCAGAAAAAAATATAGATAGGATAGTGGTTCAAGCACACAATAAAAACTCTTCTTTTGTAATATATGAAAGTCAAATCAATAAAAAAATATTGTCACATTTTTTTGATCATTATAGAAAAGTTTTTTTTCTTTTGGAAGAACATGACAATAAAGTTTCATTAAAGCGCGTAGATTTGCAAAGGAATATTAACGAGTTGCACTACGGATATTTTCAACTTGACAATACATATAAAATTGTTCAGATTGTAGACAATGGCGACATATTTGTTACAAATGGTTCAAACTGTTTGCGTTACAGTCAATTAAATAAACAATTTAACACAATAGAATGTAAGTATGTATACTTAAATAACGATGGATATGCTTACTTTCGCGACAATAATATCAAACATGGGAAAAAAGGTGTAATTTATATGTCAAAGAATAATCAAATTAATCCGTATTTTAACTTATTTCCAGATAATGTGTATCCTGATATGCTTAGAGTAGTAAATCAAAATAAGATCTTGTTTACTGTATTTCGTAATACTTTAGTAAATGGAATTTATATCAAAGAACTTTTAGGTATTTATACAATACAAAATAATACTTTACAGATTGTTTCATCAATTTTCCCATCTTATAATTTGTTATCAGATATAGAGGAATTGTTTATTGTTGATAATTATCTGTATGTTATTGGTAAAAAAGATCAAACTTGGAAAGTGTTATACATTGATTTATTAATGTTACAACAAAATGGTCAAAGTTTTGATAATGTAGATGAATTATGGTTAAACTATTTGAGTAAAGAAATTTTCTCAGAATTGCATATATTAGATATAATTGTTTTATCAGAAAGGTTTGATAGTAAAATTTTCGAATAATTAGATTTATGTTAGATATGTTATAATGTGTGCAAAAATTAAAGAGTTCTACTTTTTATTTTTAAAAGTATTTTATGGTTAGTGAGTTAATAGAAAGAGTTACGAATAAATACAAAAAAACAAGTATTCCTAAAATAAAAGTAGGACAAACTGTAGAAGTAAGCACTATAATAAGGGAAGGAGATAAAAGTCGTATTCAAGTTTTCAAAGGACTAGTTATTGCAATAAAAGGTAGTGGCGTTTCAAAAACGTTTACTGTAAGGAAAATTAGCTATGGTGTTGGTGTTGAAAAAATATTTCCCCTCCATTCTCCTAACATAGCAGATATCAAAATTATTACAGAAGAAAAAGTCAGAAGGTCGAAATTGTACTTTATGCGAGATAGAGTAGGTAAAATGTCTACTAGAGTAAAAAAAGGTAACATGCTAGTTTATGAGAATAACGAAGAGACAATGGGAAAAAGTGAGAATATTGAATAACGACAAGCTAAATGTCTAGCACGGGGAATAATCATTTTTTTTAATAAGTATCAATAAGCTAAGAATTAAATATTTTTGAATAAAATTCAAATTTTGAATTAAAAGCTGAGTATAAATTCAGTCATGATTTTTAGCAAAATTATAATTGTATTGTGGCTAAACTTGTTACTCGAACTTTAATTTGTGTTTTTATTGTTTTGTGATAACAGTTTTATTTCGTTTAGCAAATTGCGTATTTCTTTCACTAGTATTTCAACTGCTCTTAGTCTTGTAGACAAAGTATATTCTTTTGGGTCGTATCCTAAAAAATAGTGTACTGGTTTTTTAAATAAATTTGCTAACATTACTAGTTTATCGATTGGAGGACTAATTCTTGCCGATTCATATGCGCTAATAGTTTTATCCGTTACTCCAATAGCAACTCCAACTTGTAATTGTGACATTTTCATTTCTTCTCTTGCTTGTTTTATCTTCTGTCCTATTTCTTTTAATAAACCTTTTTTAATTTCTATGTCATTATCCATAGTTATAACAATGTTTACTCTAATTTGAAAATATTAAGTTTAATTTTAGCACTATTGTACTAATATTACACTTTATCATAAAACATAAGTATATTTTGTCTAACTAGCTTAGTATTTGTAATATACTAATTATAAGCGATATTACAAACATGAACATTGTTTTTTAATTTTTTTATTTGTTTTATTATCCTGTTTCGTTAGGTAAATATAATGGAATTTAATAAATTAAATTTGCAGTACAAAGTTATAGAAGAATTCAAAAGTGAACTTAATCAGTTTAATGGCGTTATATTGGTAAACAAGCCAAAAAACGTATATTCACATGATGTAGTAAATTATTTTAGGAAAAAGTTAAATATACGTAAAGTTGGACATGCAGGTGCTTTAGATCCTTTTGCTTCAGGTTTATTAATAATATTAGTAGGAAAATATACAAAAAAACACGATGTTTACTTAAATATGGACAAAGAATATTATGCTTCGTTCTTATTTGGAATTTCTACTGATTCATATGATGTAGATGGTAAAATTACGTGTATCAAAAATTTTAATTTCAATGAAAAAAGTGTTATCGACAGTTTTAAAGTAGTACTTAATCAAGATTATCAGACTGTTCCTTTATTTTCATCGGTGAAGGTTGATGGAATACGATTGCGAAAAATAGCAAGAAATGCATGTAAAATTAATTTTATTGATAGTAACGTAGTAGAATTATTACTAACAAATGGACAAAAAAAAATAATACATCTGCCAAGAAAAAAGATTACAGTACATTACTGGGAGATAAAATCTATACGTTTTATCGATATCGATACGATAGTAAAGTATTTAAACTGGTTTGATAGTGCTAAATTAATCAATATAAATATTAAAAGTTTAAAAAAATTGTGTATGCCTGTTGTTACTGTAAAAATGTGTGTATCAAAAGGATTTTATGTCAGATCTGTAGCAAGAGACATACATAATCTGACTGGTATCCCAGTCTTATTGCTTGAACTATGTAGGACAAAAATTAATGGATTTGATATAAATATGTTAACATAGCTATATTTTATGCAGTTTAAAAAATGGAAAAAATATTGGTTGCTGTAGCTTGGCCGTATGTGAATGGAGATATACACCCAGGGCATATGGCTGGTTATTTGTTACCTGCAGATATTTTTGCTAGATTTAATCGCTTGTTGGGTAATTATGTTTTAATGGTGTCAGGTTCTGATTGCCATGGTACTCCTATAACTCTACAAGCTGACAAAGAGAAAGTTACTCCTATAGAGATTGTGTATAAATATCATGCAAAAGATATATCGTTATTCAAAAAATTAAATTTAAGTTATGATATTTATACTTTAACGGTAACAACAAATCATGCGCGAATCGTGCAAAACATGTTTTTGCAGTTATTGCGTAATGGATATATATATAAGTCAACAATGCTACAATATTATTCCAGTTTAGACAATAAGTTTTTACCAGACAGATATGTAGAAGGTAAGTGCCCGTTTTGTTATGCTGCAAAACAAAGAAGTGATCAATGTGAGATATGTGGGCACTGGATACCTGATGGACAACTAATAGAGCCTGTTAGTAAACTATCTGGGTTACCAGTTGAACTTAAAGAGACTCAGCATTATTTTTTTAATTTTGCTGCTCTAGAAAAAGATCTATATTCATATGTTCAATCTAAAAAACATGTATGGAAAGATTGGGTGTATAACGAATCTATTGGATGGTTAAACAAAGGTTTAAAATCTAGAGCTATTACACGTGACATAGATTGGGGTATAAGTTTACCAGAAGAAGATTTACGTGATTTACAAAATTTACAGAGTTCATTGAATGATATTATGTTAGACAATATACAACATAAAAAAATATATGTATGGTTTGAAGCAGTTGTTGGATATTTGTCAGCTACGATTGAGTGGTCTCAATTAGACAATAATAATATGGATAACAATCTTCAAAAGATATATAGAAGAAGTCAGTATTACAAAAATTTGTATTGGGAAGATTTTTGGTTTGATACATCATCAAAACATTTTTATTTTATGGGGCAAGATAATTTAGTGTTTCATACGTTAATGTGGCCTGCTCAGTTGATTGGTACAAAACTTGGATATACTTTGCCTTATAACGTATGTGTAAATAAATTTTTAAATCTAGAAGGTAATAAGTTTTCAAAAAGTAAAGGTTGGACTGTAGATTTAAGCAAGTTAGTTGATATATATGGGGTTGATGAAATTAGGTATTATATCGCTTCAATATTACCGGAGAACAAAGAATCAGATTTTCGGTGGGATAGTCTTGTTGAAAAAATTAATAACGAATTAGTTGGTATAATAGGTAATTTTATTCATAGGTCTTTGACGTTGTGTATAAATACACTGGGTAGACAGTTAATATTTACACCAGATCTACTTAGAAATGATATACAAAATATATTATCTTCTACAATTAAAGAATATACGAAGTATATAGCAGAATGTAAATTTGTAGATGGCCTTAAATTAGTATTAAGTCTTGCTAAATTTGGTCATAAATATTTTGATGAGTCTAAAGTTTGGACACTGAAAGGAGGACAGAGTTATAGTGTTTTTGCTAACATATTTCAAATAATTAGTATATTAAGCTTATTATTGTTTCCTTTTCTACCTGATGGTGCCTCTAAAATTAGAGAAATGATTGGCTTGTCGAAAATAGAAGAAGTTCCAGGCGAGAACCAATTGCAATACATACCACAGTTAGACTTTCGTTTGGGGGACATAAAATTGTTGTTTAAAAAGATACAATCTGTGCAAAAATGCTGAAGAAGGGACTCGAACCCTTACCCCTTGTCGGGACGTGGTCCTAAGCCACGCGCGTATACCAATTCCGCCACTTCAGCTTATAAAGATACAAATCAATTATATCAATTTTTGTTTCTTCTAATTATCAAATGTATAAGGTTATTAGCAAAAATGTAATGTATTAGTATTTAATTCTAGTAAATTTCTCGCATTTATTTACAAAAATTACAATAGAATTAGTGCTATATTCATATAAATTTATGTTCAAAATTTGTTTTATTTAATTTAGAATGTTAAATAATCTAGTTTATTGATTGTATTATCTTATATCTAGTATGTTAAAGGTTGTATTTTATTTTCTTATAGTTATTTCTTGTGTACTAGTTAGTGTTTATTCGCCTTGGATTTATATAACTTTTGATTTGACTAATTTGTTTGGTATTGAAAAACCGGAAGATATTTCTGGTTTGAAAGTTGTTACGATTACAGGTGATATAGAAGTATACGTTGATAACCAACGAATTGGTCAAGTTAAGCAAGACGATAAACGTTTTACGTTCGATAGAATAAAAACAGGACTTAGGCTTGTTAAGTTAAAAAGAATTAGTAGTAACGAAAGTAATATTTATTGGGAATTTAACAAATTAATTAATTTTGAAAAAGGTGTGTATGTAGTTATATTTGTTAATTTAGGCCCTACAAAAGATTTTAGTGAGGGACATGTAATTTATCCTGTTAGAAAAAAAGATATTAATGATCCAACTTATTTGCATGTAATTTTCGAAAATGTTGGTGGTATAGTACAAATAAATAATGAAAAACCTGTGTTACTTGAAAACAAAAAAGAATATAAGACTGCTATTAGTCTAGAACAACAAAATAAGGTATATGTTGAAATGATTGGATCTGAATCGCAAGAATTTACAGTACTACCAGATTCACAGGAAGATAGAGATAAGTTTAAAGGGTATGATATATATGTTGAAGTATTTATGTTTAATCAACCAATACAAGTTAATTTAAAGTAATATTTAAGTATCGTTATTTATGATACCTGATCATTTTAAGCTAAAAAGTACAGTTAAACACCCAACAACTCTAATTATTGGTGGTTTGAGTAAACTCGGCATTGAAATTACTGAAGCTTTATTAGAGCAAGGCGGATACGTAATTATAGTAGATAATTATTCTGAAAAAGAAATTAAGCTCGCAGAGATATTTAAGCCAGGTACAATGTTTAGCTTTGTAGATTTTACTATGTTACCTAATTTAGATGAGGAAATAAGACGTTTAGATTATGTGTTTTGTCTAATTAAAGATAGTATAAATCCACTTTCCAAAGTTACTACACAATATTTTCTTAATTTTTCTAATTATTTGGATTCATCTTTAACGATTGCTTCTAAGTTTGAAGCTAAGTTTTTATTATCTACTAATATCCGTTCTCATCAATCTCTAATTGATAGTACAGATAAAATAATTCAAAATCCTAGAGACTGGTATTATACAAATGCAGAAATTGAGCGATATGCAGAAAATCTAGTTCTAGATTATATTGAACGTATAGACCTTGATGCTCGAATAGTTAGATTAGGCCAAATTATTGGAGATGGTATAGATCTTGCTATTGAATCAGAGTTTAATAATTTAATTATTGCGGCTGCTAAAGGTGATCCATTGATACTAAAAAAAGATGGTTTAGAACAAGAATGGCTAGTACACCTACTAGATGCTGCTTATGGTGTTATTAAAGCACAATTTTCAAAAGATACAAAAGGACAAATTTTTTCTATTGCTTATGAGAATCCTTTTACACATTTGGCGATAGCTTATAAAATACAGGAGATTGAGGACGGTATACAAGAAATATATTTTGATAACAGTCATAATTATGCTGCACCATTGAAGATATATCAGCCAGCTAAGAATTTAGCAACTATAGGATGGATGCCTAGGGTGCCTTTTGATCGAGCATTAAAACAGTCAATAATATCTGCAAAGATATATTTACTCGAGAACAATCAGAGTGGTAATAATACTAATCTTAGTAATGAAGCTTCTTTTATAGAAAAAGTAAGATCGTTTATATCTGTTGTTTCAAAAAGTAAAACCAATAGAATCAATAGTTCTAATAACAGTAATTTAGATCTAGATAGCTTAGGTCCTATATCAAAACTAATGGAAGAAAGAAAAAGACAAGAAGAATTAAGAGCAAAGAGTATTGAATTAGCTAACACCTCAATAAAAATAAAGAGAAGAACCAAACCTAAAAGCGTTTTTGAAAAATTCCAGGACCAGTTATGGAATTTGACGAATAGTATTGGTAAAAAAATAGATTTTTTAAAAAATCGAACGCCATTAGAATTTCTTTTTATTCTTTTTATAGCTATTTTAATTGGCTTAGCTTATATTTTTGTATTTTCACCAATTCTTGTAATTGCAAAAGGTTTTTTAGTAATAGGTTCTAATGCAAATACTTTAGAAATTTCGTTATATAGCAATAATTTTTCGGTAGCTTTAGATTCGATAAATAATATTTGTAATGAATTCGAATCTATTCAAAAGTCTATTGATTATTTAGCTAAACCTATGTATTTGTTAAGTTTAGATTTACATAGTAAAAGATACTTAAAGGATATCATGGTATATATAAACTTATGTAACGTATCTCGTAAATTATTTACGAATCTACTTACTTATGAAAAATATTGGGCATCTTTTAGAAATAATACACAAGTGAGGTTATCATCAGAAAATTATCTTAGTGTTGTTAATATTGGTATAGATCATTCTGATTTATTTAATGAGATGCAACATAATATCCCTTTTTTAAAGTTTTATGTTCAAGAAGTCATAGATATTGTAAAGCAATTAGAAACTTTTGAGTTACAATATTATCCTGAGTTTATTGCTAGCAGAATTTATGAGCTCAATGAAAGAATAAAAATATTTGCAAATAAGGCATATTTATTCAATTATTTAGAATATTTTTATAATTTGCTAGGTTTCAATGAAAAAAAACACTATGCTATTATTCTTGTTGATAATACTAGACCTATGCCTATAGGTGGTGATATTCTAGCGGTAGGCGTATTTTCATTTTTAAATGGTAGTATCACTCAGTCTTTAGTGAAATCTCCTTATGACATAAATTTTGATTATTCTGTAATCAGTACAAGTGATTTGGAAGAGATAAATTTACGTAGATATAGTGCTGTTAAATTGAATAATTTAAGGTTTGCTGATTTAGCAAGTATTGAAGATAAAAAAACTTTTTTTTACATAATTTTTAAAATTTTTAGCAAAACTTTTAATATTAAATTAGATGGGTTAGTTATTTTAGATTTAAACTTTATTCAAAATACTTTAGAATTTCTTGAAACTAATACAAATATCAGCAAGTTTGAATTATTAGGGGTTAATCTTTTTGAAGCTAACATTTTATCGAATTTTAAGTTACTAGTATCTAGTAATGAAAATGTGCTTGAAAAATCTAGAATATCTTCACAATTACTTGCTAGCATTTTTTACGAATTTTTGGATAATCCTAAAATAATACCTATGATATTTGATAATTTAGTTTATAATGGCTTAAAAGATAAGACTGTTGTGGTATTTATTAAAAATCGCCAGTATCAAAAACTTTTAGATTCACTATACGAAGATAATTTGAATACAAATTTTTTTATATCAACAGGTATTATTCAAAATGATCCTAACTTTGTAAATTCTGATAAATTTCATTCCGTAATAAAAAGTTTTGTCTATAGGTTAGATCAAGATTTAAAATTTAATATTAAAAGTAATATAAAATTTATTTCTCACCAGACATATAAAGAAATTTATTTTTGTATACCATTGCTTATCCAAAATTCTCGTATCAATGTTCGAAAAGTACAATCTTCTCAGGTTACGATAAACACTGGTAAGAAAGAAAAGTGTATTGTAATAATGGCACCGACGGAAAGTGAAATAGAAGTTGAAATACAAGACAACATGTTAAATTTTGCAAACATAGATGCGCAAAACTATATTATTTCACTTTTATTTACAAAGTCTAAAGGCTTGCTAAATTCAATTGACCTAGACTTAACTTTATCTACATCTTTACCATTGAGTAGTATATCTCCTGCTGTGACTTTACAAGAAGGCAGAACACTTTTTAGCTTAGAAAACGTGAATAATTTCACTGTCAAATTCAGCATTTTGAAATAGTCACGTAATTTTATTTGTTATTTGTACATGTAATGTATTAACGTTTCTTTTTTATTTTCTCAACACAATATAACTTGTTTATTTTATCTGTTTATGTTATATTGTTTTATTATGCTTGTTATCTAAAACTTGGGAATCATATTTCGTATTCAAGTAGTATTCTTGTTAATTTATTGTTATTATGGAAAAAACTGATAAATCGAAATCTAGCAAAGCAACGAGTAGAAAACCAACACTGAATAAAAAAAGTGAAGATGTTATTGAACTAGATAGAGAATCGTATGAAAGACTTGTACAAGAATATAGGTATAGGGTAGATGTTTTACGTGAAGAAATAGCAAGTGAATTGGCAGCAGCAATAGAGCTGGGTGATATTTCGGAAAACTATGGATATACGCTAGCAATGGAAAAAAAAGATATGAATGAGGCGAGAATAGCTATGTTAGAAGATCTTTTGAGTAAGGCTAAAATAGTGGAATTGAATATTAGTGATAGTGTAGTTGGGATAGGTGAAACTGTTGAAATACAAAATTTAGAAAATGGACTTAAAAAAATAGTGACGCTCGTAGGTGAAGAAAAAAGTCAATCAGCTGATCCATTAAGAGGCTTAATATCAATAGACTCGCCAGTTGGTAAGGCTTTATATAATGCTAAGGTTGGTTCTGTTGTAGAAGTAAATCTTGGTAATAAAGTAGTTCGGTATAAAATTTGTCGATTTGTTAGTTAGATAAGATACTATTTGTTAAATTTTCTTTTACAATTGTTACATTTTGTTTCATTGAAAAAGTATTAGATGTAATTATATCTAAGATAATATGAACGGTAGTGTTGATTATTCAAAAGTAAGGGATCTAAGGTTGTATAGAAACATTGGTATAATAGCTCATGTAGATGCTGGTAAGACTACTACGACGGAGAGAATATTGTTTTTTACTGGTAGAAAACATAAGGTTGGCGAAGTACATGAAGGTGAAGCAGAAATGGATTTTATGCAACAGGAAAAAGAAAGAGGTATAACAATACAGTCTGCAGCTACTACTTGTTTGTGGGACTTAGATGGCCAAACTTATAGAATAAATATTATAGATACTCCTGGGCATGTGGATTTTACTGCAGAAGTAGAAAGATCTTTAAGAGTTTTAGATGGAGCAGTTGTAGTTTTTGATGGGAAAATGGGAGTAGAACCTCAATCCAGCAAAGTTTTCCATCAAGCTGAAAAGTACAGAGTACCAAGGTTATGTTATATCAATAAGTTAGATAATATAGGTGCTGATTTCTATAGATCTTATGATAGTATAGTAGAACATTTAACTGATAGAGCTGTACCTATTTCGCTCCCGGTGGGTATTGAAAGTAGCTTTAGTGGAATTATAGATTTAGTTATTATGAAGGCCCTTTTACATAAAGATGATGATGGTAAAATAGTTGTAGTCGAAGATATACCCAGTACATTATTGGAAGTTGCGAACAAGTACAGAGAAAAGTTAATAGAAATGGTAGCTGATGTAGATGATGATATTGCAATTAAGTACTTAAATGGGGATAACTTAACACCAGATGAATTAAGAAACGCTATTCGTAAGGCTGTACTACAGCTTAAATTATTTCCTGTTATGGCTGGATCATCACTAAGAAATAAAGGAATACAGGCAATGCTAGATAATATATGTAGGTATTTACCATCGCCTTTTGATAAAAGTTTTACTGTAGATGATAACATAAATAATATAGAAAAGATTTATTTTGGGGAAGTACCTGGTAAAAATCCTGTAAGTGATGAGATTATTACTAGGAAATTAGTCGAGGATGAGCCGTTCTGTGGACTTGTATTTAAAATTATGAATGATCCTCATGTTGGTTCTTTAGCATTTTGTAGAATTTATTCTGGGAAGCTAAGTTCAGGAACTTATATATATAATTCTTCAATAGACAAAAAAGAAAGAGTAGCTAGAATATTGTTAATGCATGCAAATCATAGAGAAGAAGTAAAGCAAGTTAGAGCAGGTGATATAGTTGCAATAGTTGGATTTAAAGAAACAAGAACTGGCCAAACAATATGTGATGAAAATAATCCAATAGTACTAGAAAGTATTGAATTCCCAGATCCAGTTGTAAGTTTTGCTATAGAACCAAAAACTAAATCGGATTTAGATAAGCTTGGAGATGCATTATCTAAGCTGGTAAATGAAGATCCTACCTTTAAAGTGAAAACAGATCAAGAAACAGGCCAAATAATTATTTCTGGTATGGGTGAGTTACACTTAGATGTAAAGATACGTATGTTAAAGGACGACTATGGTGTAGATGTGAATGTAGGTAAGCCTCAGGTTGCATTCAGAGAAACAATATCTGTAGAAGGTACTCATAGAGAACTATTAAAAAAACAAACTGGAGGAGCAGGACAGTATGCAGACATTCAATTTATTTTAAGGCCTAGAAAAAGAGGTGAAGGATACAAGTTTATTGATAGTATAAAAGGTGGTGCAATACCAAAAGAATATATACCTGCAATTGATAAAGGGATACAGGAATCTATGTTGTCTGGTCCTATTGGGGGTTATCCCGTAGTTGATGTGGAAGTTGAAATTGTTGATGGATCATTCCATGAAGTCGATTCAAATACAGACACTTTCCGTATTTGTGCGTTTTACGGATTTAAAAATGCAATGAAATTGTGTCAACCAGTTTTATTAGAACCTATAATGAAAGTTAATATAAATGTGCCAGAGGAG
Organism: Candidatus Dojkabacteria bacterium; assembly: GCA_025061805.1. Lineage (GTDB taxonomy): Bacteria > Patescibacteriota > Dojkabacteria > J137 > J137 > JANWZV01. The sequence goes on from JANWZV010000007.1 coordinate 12,137, forward strand.
TATGTAGGTTCGGTAACAGGATATTTATCTTCCAAAAGAGGTATTATAAAGAATATATTGCAAAGAGGTAAAACAAAAGAAATAGTTGCTGAAGCCCCTTTATCTGAACTTTTCGGATATGTTGGAGATTTACGAAATATTACTTCTGGTACTGCTTCTCCTACTATGGAACCAAGTCATTATGCCGAAGTACCAAAAGGTTTAATGGAAAAATTCCTAGGAGTTGATAGCAAGTAAAATAGATCATTTTTTATACATAGTCTAATATTAAAATTAGATTGTTTAACTAGTTACATGTATTTTTCAGTATTTATTTAAAATGATTAAAGTTTTTGTTGGTGCTGATCATGGAGGATTTAGTTTGAAATCCTATTTACTACAAAGATCGAATGTAGAATTGAAAGAATTTGACTTTATAGATTGTGGTGCCAGTTTTTATGATGAGAGTGATGATTATGTAGATTATGTAGTAAAAGTAGTTACCCATTTACACACAAATTCTTACAAAGATTGTTTTGGTGTTTTGATTTGTCGTAGTGGAATTGGTATGAGTATAGCTGCAAATAAATTTAAAAGTATTTATGCAGCTTTGTGCTTTTCTGTAACACATGCTAAAAAAGCAAGAGAGCATAACAATGCCAATGTACTTTGTTTAGATAGTGATTATCATCAAGATAACGAGTACATATTTGAAATATTAAAAACATTTTTATATACAAATTTTAGTTTTGAACAGAGGCATTGTAGAAGAATAAAAAAAATAGTAGAAATAGAAAATAAATTATTAAATACACACGTTTTAGGTTCATAGTTTACGTTGTAAATCTTAATACGTATGTCTACGAAATTATTGTATATTTTGAGTATTGCTGTTTGTATCGTATTATTTAGTTATTATGTTGTATACGGTAAATCAGTACAATTTAGTGGGAATCAATTCAGTAGATTTAGCTTCCCAGTTACAGCAAATTCTGGACTGGTGAATATAGGATCTGGTGATTTTACGATAGAATTTTGGGTTTATCCAACTTCTTTTGTAGCTGGTAGTGGTTGTTCGAATGCAGAAGACGTATTCACAAATGGACGATTAATAGTGGATAGAGATATTTATGGACCGGGTGATTATGGAGATTTTGGTATATCATTAATGAATGATGGTAGGATAGCATTTAGTGTACACAATGGTTCTACGGGAGTTACCGTATGTAGCAATCCTCTTACTTTGAACACTTGGCATTATATTGCAGCAGTGAAACAAGGTAATCAAGTTAGAATTTATTTAAACGGTATCTTAAATCAGTCCATGATTTTACCAGGTTCTGGTAATATTAGTTATAATACATATAGGTCTACCTCATATATAGCCGATCCTTATTTTGTTATTGGTGCCGAAAAGCATACGGCAATAGGCGGTGAAACTTTTACAGCATATCATTTTGCTGGTTTACTAGATGAGTTGCGTATCTCTAACGTCGCTAGATATGTGTCTAGTTTACCGACTGGACCATTTGTAGTTGATGCTAATACTGTTGCCTTGTTTAGATTTGAAAATAATGTTGCAAGCGAAGTAGGTTGGTTTTCTGGTGGCCATGTAAATGGGATTGTTTATTCTGATAACGATCCATTTTATGTTATCGCTACACCGACCCCAACATTTACCCCAACACCGACTTTTACGCCAACACCTACATTTGCAACAATCACAACTTTTACACCAACTCCTACGTTTACTCCTACACCTACACAAGTAATAGATTTTACGCCGACTCCTACGCAAAATTTAATATTGACGACTATCATACCAACATATACTACCACTCCTACCTTAGTTATCACTTCAAATACTACTTCTGTTACTAATATACCTACTCCTACTGTATCTGTAATTTCTAATAATTCTTATACACAAAATCAGTACACTAATTTTGTGATATGTTATGTTTGTACCGATAGATTGGATGATGCCAATACTTGTGAGTCTAGGGTGTTTACTAATGTGTTAACTTGTCCTGAAAATACGTCAACATTGCCAAATGGTTGTGCACAGTCATTAGCAACTAAGCAATGTCCCACTTCTACGCCTAGCACTTCTTTATTTTATTCTAGTAGAAACAATAGTATTCTAGAAAATGCAAAATTTATAGTAGTTTTAGTTATTTTATTATTGCTAGGTTTTTTCTTGTTACTAAATGGCAAATTAATAAAATCTTATTTAGATAAGATGCGAACTAAAAATATTAGTTAGTTTACTCATAGTTTATTCAATTACTAACATAATTAAATAAATTATCAACAAAGTCTTTGTATTCATATATATTTACTGCTATGCCTCTGTTACTGTATTTGCATATTTCTTGATCTAATGATATGGATGAGAATATGCCTACAATAGCATTTGTTGTCTTAGAAAATATTGGACTACCACTGTTGCCATAGCAAAAATTACCATTAGTACTTGTTACTATCATTATCTTATGTGGTTTAATTATTTCTTGTATGCAAATATTAAATTTTTTACGTTCGTATACATTTTTTTCTTCCATATTTTTTACAGGTCCATATCCAATACTAAAGTAGTTACATGATATTTGTGGTGCTTCTATATCTATTTTTTTGGCATTAGATATATTTTCTATTGTTAGTAACTTCGCTATATCCGTAGATATGTTTACGAAATTCGTTTTATCTAATTTTTTATCCCATGCTGGATGTTTTTGTATGTTAATTATTGGTATTTTACTGTTAAAATCTAATGAAAACTGACCAAATCCTATTATTACATTTTCATTTTCTTCAATACAATGAGCTGCCGTTATAAACACATTTTGATTGATCAATACTCCACTACAAATATTAACTATTTTTGATTTACCTATATTTTCGCTTAGTACATACCCAACTTGTATAAGGTCCAAATTATCTTGATTGTTTATTTTATTAATACTATATATTTTTGTTTTTGGCGCGTTATACACGATAAAGTTGATACAGTATTTTATTATCAATGTGAATCCTACTAGTACTACAGAAGTTGAGCATAATAAAAATAATTTATCTAAAACTACTGATGTTACAAATTTTTTAGCAAACATTTTATCAAGGTTTAAATAGCTTAATCTGACAGTAAATTAATTCAATGAGCAATAGGATAATTAAAATATGATAAATGAGCGAGTATTTTAAAAATATTATTAAATGTTTACTTGTGAAATTCATACTTTGTGCACTACACGTTATATTCTTCACAAACGTAATGGGTGATTAAGTTAACAATAAAATTTGTTGTTTGTTGTGTTTAATATATTAAAATACCAAATCTTTGTGTCGTATCCATGTTATGTTCCCTTAAATATGTTAACGAATAGAGATTACCTTTTTGATTTTCAGTGTACGTATCTAGATTGCTATCATATATATCTACGCCTAACTTACGTAAATCATCTTTTACTTTATTTGCAAAATAGACGTTAAACAAGTTACTATTACTATTTGTTTTTACAAAGTATTTTCTCCAGTTTTTATCTAATTCTAATGCATATTTTATACGTTGATCGTTAACATTTTTTATGTAGTGTTCACCAAAGATGTATGGGAATATAAATGCTTCAAAAGCATTACATAAATACAATCTTTTTAGAAAATTTATTGATTTGATGTGTAAATTTAATATTGATCCTACAAACCCTACATGTATTAAACATTTTATAAATGAATTTGCTTTATGGTTATATCCTATTACTAGAATTATCATACAATCAGCTGGACTTACTATAACTGGAATTTTATGATTAATAATAATACAATCACAAAAAAGTCGAATGTAATTTTTCTCATCTGTATTGTTAAGTAAATATGCAAAATAATTTTGTTCATCTATTATTGAAATTTGATTGTTACCTTCTGTAGACATTATGATGTATTTGTCAGTTATACTTTTCTCCTTGAGTATTTGACTAACTATGAAATTCGCATTTTGTTGATTTGTTGAGTGGTTTATGTTGCCAAATTTTTGCGTCATGCACATGTTAAATACATTAAATTTATTTTCTAGTTCAGGGAAATAGTAATATTGTTTGTTATTATGATATTGTATATTCATAATATGTCTACAAATATTAACTAAACATTAATTTTATATTGTATCATTTTTAATAAATGTCAAATGTCAAGAATAATTCATAGTTACTAATCAATCATTCATTAGTTTAGATTTAATGTATGTTATATAGTATAATTTTATCAGCTTACATACTTTTTATTCTTACTAGATAGATGGTAAGTATTCCGTCGAAAGTCATAATTGGTAAAGTTCTATCAGTAAATAAGCATCAAAATGCGGATAAGTTATATGTAACTAGTATTCTGTTAAGTTATTCTGATAATGCTACTGTTGATGTGGTAACTGGAGCTAGCAATATTAATGTTGGCGATTTCGTACCTATTTTGTTGCCAGGTGAGTTGATACCTGGTCCTTTATTGCATAGAAATGAAAAAGTTGTTTTACAGCAAAAAACTATTAGAGGAATAGTAAGTGCTGGCATGTTGTTGTCAGAGCTAGAAATTGGTATAGGAGAAGATAATTCTGGAATTTTTATTATTAATAAAAATTTGCACAAGCTAGATACACAAAAATTTAAAACCTTAGATGATTTAGTCGGTAAGTCTTTATTTGAATATTTAAACAATCAAATACTTGTTAATCTTCAGTTATTAGTATCTCATTATTTCTCTTCTAGTTTAGCTACGGATATAAAGTTGAATCTAATAAAAAGGAATTTATGTGAAATAGTAGGAGAAGAAGAACTATATGATATTGTTAAAAATCGAGATTTAACGGTATATTGGGGAACTGCACCTACAGGTAAACCAAGTATAGGGTATTTATTGCCTTTGTTAAAGATTTCAGATTTTTTAAAAGCTGGTTGTCACGTAACTATTTTACTAGCAAATTTACATGCATATTTAGATAATATGAAATCAAGTTGGGAACAACTAGATTTTAGGACGGAGTATTACAAGATTTTGTTATATCAGATTTTACAAACTTTAGATGCTCCATTATTTAATTTGAAGTTTGTTATTGGCACCGATTTCCAATTGGACAAACAATATACATTAGATATGTATAAAATTTCTAGTATAACAACTGTAGCAAGCGTAAAAGGTGCAGGCACTGAAGTCGTAAAACAAGTAGAAAATCCTGTTTTAGGTAGTTTACTATATCCTATTTTACAGGCGTTGGATGAAGAATATTTACAGGTAGATGCACAGCTTGGAGGTATTGATCAAAGAAAAATATTTATGTATGCTAGAGAATACTTACCAAAACTGGGATATAAAAAACGTATTCACTTTATGCATCCTTTGATACCTAGTTTAAGCAAAGGGGGAAAGATGAGTTCTTCTGATCCAGATTCTAAAATAGATTTTGAAGATACTAATGATGAGATTCACTACAAAATATCAAAGGCTTTTTCTGTTGATGGAACTATAGAAGGGAATTCTTTGATGTATATTCTAAAGTATATAATATTTGCTTTTCTTCAAAATGCAAACAGAGAATTTTATATAGAAAGACCTATGAAGTGGGGTGGTGATATTTCTTATTCTAGTTATGAGGACTTAGAGAAAGATTTTATAGATAAAAAGATATCTTCTGTAGATATAAAACCAGCTATAGCTCGAGAATTAAATAGAATTGTTAGTCCTATTAGGAATGTACTTTTGCAACATTCTGAACTTATAAAGAAAGCTTATCCTAAATAAACAAGTATGGCAGCAATTGTTTAGTAAATGTGGTTATTTCGTTGTAAAACAATAGCGTACAAAATGTACTGAATACTATAAATGGTATAAATGGAATTACTATGTTTCTATAGCGCCTACGTTTTAGTCCTAGAAAAATACCATATACACAACTTGATGTTAAACATAAATATACAGATAACAATATTTTATTGCTTCCTAGTAACAAAGCGGCAGAAGTATACACGAATATGTCTCCTTCACCTAGCCATTTCCCTTTAGAAATTTTTACTAACAAATACGTAATTCCTGCAACAATACCTCCAGCGACTATGTTGTATGAAGGGCTAAAATTGTTGCCATGGAAAATAACTAGTTCATTGCCAATTCCGTTAAATAAAGCTATTAGTATATTACATAAGAAAGATAAGATTAATAAAATATACGCAAGTTTTGTATTTATACTGAATGTTTGTATGTCATCAATAGATATATATACATATAAAATTCCTATTAGAAATAAAAATGCCAAAAATACAACAAGACTAAGTGTTATTTTTTGATCCGAAATCGAACGTATTAACAGCAAGACAAATATTGGTAAAAAAATTGTTATCGAATATATAATTTTTTTGTCGGTGTAGACCATTTTTTTTATGTTTAATACTATTGTATTTATTTTATCTTTGCTTAACATAGTTGTTACTTTATACTTTAATTAATATTAAACATATCTCTTAGAAATTTGTTTAAAGTTTTCCCTGATTTTAAGAATTTTTTTGCATTTTCTATTCCTATATATCTCCAATGCCATGGTTCAAAACTATATCCCGTTATATTTTCTTTATTTTCTGGATAACTCATTACAAATCCGTACTCTACAGCATACTTCAAGAGCCAGCTAAAAGCTTTACCCTTTGAAAATTTTATGTCTAAATTATAATCACTTTCCTCGTTAATAAAATCCACTACTGTACCTAATTGGTGCTCAGAATATCCTGGTCTTGCGGAGATTTTATCTGCTTCTTTCATACCCAACGATTTGATCCAGTTTACATATACTTTATATTGTTCTTCATATGACCTGTATCCAGATGCTACAACCAAATTTTTACCTGTGTCTTTTTTATATTGCATAAGCATTGCTTTTAAAGCATCAGCTGCTTCTTTGCGCAGTTTTATATTTGGAATATTTGTATACAATAAATATGGCTCTTTACCTATCTCTACCAGATCATTGGGTTCATAGTTGTGGGGTAGTCTATATTCTTTATCTACTACGATTAGTAAGTTGTTATATATATTAGTATATTTTGTATTTGGCCATTCTGGGATTTCTGAGATGCCAAATGGCAAATTGTATGCTATCTTTTCTAATGTTATGTCAATAACAATTCGATTTTGTTTGTTGTCAATAAGTTCTATAGTTCTATTTGATATTCCATTCCCAATATTTTTAAGTATTACTACAAATATATTTTCATTTTTTGCTACTTTTTGTATATCTATAAATTTTTGATTTTTTTCAAGGACTACATTGTTTGTGGTCTTTATAGTAAAAGTATAGTTTTTATCATATGTTTTAGCATGTTTAGGTATGTCATTTATATTTAGTATTTCCAGTTTTATATTCTCATATTTTTCTTCAGTAACTTCACTTTCTATTACACTTGTATTTGGAATAATGTTGTTGTTATGAACATTATTTTTATACAATCTGAACGTATTATCGTATATAAAGATACCGATTAATATAGTTGTAGTTGCGCTTAGTAGTACAATCAATATATGTCTTGTTTGTAGTTTTTTTATCTTAGGTTTTGTATGATATATATTGCTTGATATTTTCATTTGCTTTTTTACTGATGATAAAAATATATAATTATAGAAAAATGTAAATTTAAAAAAGTAAAAATATAAATGTTTTACAGCCAAATTATATTCAAAATTTGTTTTATGTTAAACAAGAAACGTACTTATTTGAACTTATCGAACGAAGAGTCTTTATTGTTTAATTATGATATTATTGTTGGGATTGATGAAGTAGGACGTGGTTGTATAGCTGGACCTTTATATGTTTGTGGGTTCATCATCGATAAAACTAGCTTTAAGTATTTAAATCACATTGTTATAAAAGATAAAAATTTTGTTGTACAAGATTCAAAACAGCTTACTAGAAATCAGCGTGAGTATGCATATAATATACTCAAAAACTGTCAACATTTTTTAGTATGTAAATCTAATACAGAAATAGATAAAAATGGAATAGTTAGTTGTTTGAAAGATAACGTTTTGTCGATAATAAATATGGTTTTATCACATTATGATAGAAAGCGTATATTATTTTTGGTTGATGGAATACTGAAAATTAATTTTGAAAAAGATAATACTAAGTTAGTGTTTTGTATAAAAGGTGATTCTAAGTATTTTTGTATTGCTAGTGCTTCTATTATCGCTAAAGTTTGTAGGGATGAATTTATGATATCTTTACACAAGAACATACCAAATTATGACTGGGACAAAAATATGGGATATGGGACAAGAAAACATTTTGAAAGTATTGAAAAGTTCGGTCTGAGTATTTATCATAGAGTAAGTTTTGTAAAAAATTATATACATAAATTTTGTTTTTTGTTTGTATTATGTTGTATAGTATGTGTTTAGGTTCATTTTTCGTAGTTTTTAAAAAATCAATAGTATTTTTACTCGTACTATCTACGTTTATTATATTGGGAATTGTTGTTACAAAGGTATATGCTGGTTATGTGCCTCCTTTTGGTGGCCGATATACAAATTTATGTGGTACGGGTACAAGTGCTACACATTATTCTTGTTCAGCAAACTGTAATATAAATTCTGGTGCTTGTAGCTCTGGTCCAGGTCAGTATATTTATTCATTTGTTTGTGGAGGAATAGTAAATGAATGTAGAAGCAACGAGTTAGAGTATGGTCCTAACAACTATGTAGCTGTTACACATAGGGCTGGTGTAGGTAGTAATCAAACGGTACAAATTGATGTGTTTGGAAGAAAATGTAGACAAGGCGGTCAATGGGTATGTAATCCAAGTGACTTAAGAGGATATATTGTTTGGTATTCTGGAGCTTCAAGTGGTGGAGGCGGTGGTTATTTTCCTCCGCCGCAAAATAATCCTCTTCCTACTATAAGAAGAAATTGTGGTGAGCCTTGTACTACAACTAGCGAATGTGTACGTCCGTACGATGGTGCTTTCCAAGCACAATGTATAAATAACGTATGTGTTAATCCTATATGTCCACATGATACGGTACCTGGATCTCTTTGTTATTGTCGTAATCATACATCTCGTTGTGGTGATAAATGTGGAATATGGTCGGATGGTTTTTATCCTCTTTGTGGTGACGGAATAAGTAGCTGTAGTTGGTTACTTAATACTCCACAATGCGTTGGCCATAATGCTACATATTGTGTTCCTGTTAATCCAGCGAATGGATATTATTTGAATCAATGTATGTCTGATCCTTCATATAGATATCTACGCAGACCGGATGGTACAATAGCAAATTCAGTTGAAGATTTGAGAAGGGCGTGCTGTAGTAATAGTGCGCCTCCACCTGCTGAAATAATATTTCCAAATGGTCATACTATTTATTCCAATTCTGTATTTCTAAATTATAATGTTAACAATGGTTGGGGTTCTGTATGTAGTCAAAATCAGGTTAACTCGCATGCTGTGTTAGTAAGTGCAGGTTGTACGAACAATTACGTAAATTTTGGTAATATATCTCGTCTAAATAATTTGCTTCCTAATACAGAATATTGTTGGATTGTATATAAATCAAATGGTCCTACACATTCTTATTCTACAGTTGCTAGATTTAGAACTGCAGATAATATACAATTTAACTATTCGGTTGCATTAAGAAATGTTTGTGGAACTGGTTGGATAGGCAGAAGTGATATGTCTAATTCGAGTAATCCTACATCTTTCGTTATAAGTGGTCAGATACCTGCTGGCTTAAGACTTAGTTATATTGCTTTTTCTTTAGTACCCGTAAGCAATGAATCAAGACAATTTGTGTCTAGGGATGAGATTCTATTTAAAGCCACGCAAATGAATAATGCAAATTCTGTGTTCTTTGAAATATCACCAGTAGACATACGACTATATAGGAACATGGGTGATTTTAGTTACTCTGTATTAGCTTCTAGTATAACCTCTCCGTTTAATAATTACATAGTACGTAATCCTAATTTTCAGGTTATGCAAAATAGTTACAATCTATCATTTTCAATAGAATTTTTACCAAATTATAGATCTGATCTTTATAGAGTTTATGCTATGTCTGTTTTTTCTGATTCTGCGAATCAACAATATTCTACGTATTCTTTTTATTCTGAAGGTCTTATTATGTACAATCCAAATGGTAATATTGGTAGCGGTATTATAGGAGTAGATACTATTGTACCGAGTATTCCACAATTTTCATTTACCAGATTTGGTACTTACGGAGAAAATATTGTATTCGATAATCAAGTTTTTATGCGAGCATCAGATAATTTAAGCGGTATTAACACAAATATACGTTATATGTCAATTAGATCTTTTGATACAAATGCAATTGTAAGACAAAATAATTTAGATATGAATGTCTTAAATTCCTCTCATCCATCTTTTGATGTTTCTCAGTCATTTGTATTACGCAATCCTAGTATATTTGATCCTATAAGTCCAGGTAATACTTATATTTTTCTAAATACAGATATACCGTATGAAGTTAGGATAGGTGTTTCCGATAGTGCATGTAATCTCAGCTTTTACAACACTAGAATACTACCTTTCTATCGTAGTTGGCTAATTAGTTTAGGTAGTAACGTCTATTCCAAAAGCGGGTATAGAAATAATTTTATTCCTCAAACAGCACTAAATTTAAATTATCAACCATTCAATATTAATTATATTCCTTACTTTGTAAATTATGGTAGTATAGTAGGTTCGTCAAGCACGCATTTTAGTAACAATGCTAGATTGTCTTATTTAGGATATTCGTTAGTAAATTATAGAATAAATGAGTCTGCGAATATGTCTTTTTATAATACTTTAAAGGAACTAATTAGTAAAAAAATGAGTATACCGTCTTTTAATAGTTTTAGTATATCAAATAATGCATTTATTAATAGGGATAGCATAGGCTTAGTTAGAAATAATGTTGCGATGTTAAGATATTTTAGTGCAGGTACAGAAGATATAAGTTTTATATTCCCAAGTTCCTACGTTGGGAACCAATATTTTTATGGAGATTGGAATGGTGATGGCGTTGATACACTTGGTGTATTTATACCTAACAGTAGATTAGTTGTTTTATCTAATTCTAACTCTAATTCTAATAATTATGTTTCGTTTGTATATGGCAGCGAAGACTTTATTTTCTTTGGTGGAGATTGGAACGGTGATGGTATAGATACAATTGGATCATACAATAAATCTACTAAATTATTCTATCTTAAAAATACTAATAGTGCTGGTAATGCGGATTATGTAATTAATTTTGTTGTCCCAAATGTTAATTATGACTTTTTAATACCAATAGCTGGGGATTGGAATGGTGATAATATCGATACTATTGGTTTTTTTGATATTTTGAATGCGCAAGTTTATTTAAGAAATACCAATATTTCAGGGCAACCAGAAATCGTATATTCATTTGGCCAACCGGGTGTTAATTATAAGGTGGCTACTGGAGATTGGAGTGGACAAGGATTTGATAATATAGCCTTATACAATCCACTAAATTCTACAATTTTAATAAAATATTCTCACGATAGTTCTAATCTTTATGAACAAATATCATACGGTGATCCGAATTTAGATAGAAATTCTGCTTTTGTTGCTGGGAAGTGGATAAATTCTAATTCTCGACCAATTTATATGCAATATGAGCCAGTAAACTTTATACGTTCACGTAATCCTGATGTAATTGTACCTTCAATTTCACCTTTTAATTTATCTCAAATTTTCCCAATAAATCAAAATAATGATTTTCTAGCACTAGAACTAAACAAAGATGTAGAAATTGTCGGATCTGTGCATTGTGATGGCAAATATCTAATTTTCATTAGAGGTAGACTGTATATTAATAGTTATAAAATAACTAGTTCTATTAATGGATTTTGTATATTTATAGCAAGTGAAAATATCTATATAAGATCTCCTTTGGCTAATACTATTTCTTCTTCTCCAGAGGTATATTACAACTTATTAGAAGCTACTTTTGTTACAGATAAGGACATATATATAAATGTAGAACATCCGGGTGCTACATATTTAGATAACTTGTTGGATGCTAGAGCCATACTAGTGCGTGGTTCACTGATAGCTAAAGGTAAGGTATATTTTAACGGTAGGTTAGATAATACCCCTGATCAAAATATTTTTAAGCCGTCATTTGTTGTTGAATATGATCCAAAGGTACGATTGTTTTTTTTACAAAATCAAATTATTCCAAGAACTGTTAAAGTTCGAGATAAATAAATAATGTTTGTTTCTATTGAATAAGTTATGTTTTTCAATAGTAGTACTTTTGTATGAAAGTAAATTCAATTTTGCTAGGTGATCTATCAGAAAATACTTATGTAGAAATAGTTCAAAATACTATTTACAATATTGGATATATTTGTCCAAAGTGTGCTTACTTGAAAAGAAAGCTAACTTTTGTTCATAAAAATCCTAACATATTTTCTAGAATTAATTTTAAGGTAATACTAAAAGAAAAAGCAAAATTAGATTTAGAAATATTGCTACGTATAGATAAAGGTGCAGTAAACACAGACACGTTTTTAAACGTTAGAGCAATGTTACTTCGAGATGATACATATATTCGGATTATACCAAGTTTAGAGATACATGAGTCTGAAGTGAAAGCTGGACACGGTGCTACTATTTCATATATAGATGAATTACAATCATATTACTTAAAAACTAGAGGGCTCAATATGAAGCAAGTTGAAAATTTACTTGTTAGTGCTTTTTTACAGTTTGAAGAATGAAATTTATAATAAAATTGCACATTACAAGAGTTGCAATGTTTAAAATTTTTGCATATAATATACTCCGTAGCTTTTTAATATTACACTTGTAATTTATTTTATATTTTATTTTGTCAACATGGCAGAATTTCAAAGAACTAAACCTCATGTTAATGTAGGAACTCTTGGTCATATTGACCATGGTAAGACCACTCTTACAGCAGCTTTAGTTGCTTACTCTCAACGCAAGGGATGGCAAAACTCAGGTAAATCTTATGCAGAGATTGCAAAAGGGGGAATTGCAAGACCCGGATCCAACAAAATTGTAACTGTTGCTTCTAGTCATGTAGAATATGAATCTCCAAACAGACATTATGCTCATATTGATTGTCCTGGTCATAAAGATTACATAAAAAACATGATTACTGGAGCTGCACAAATGGATGGTGCTATATTAGTGGTATCTGCAGCTGATGGACCGATGCCTCAAACACGAGAACACTTGTTACTTGCAAAACAAGTAGGTGTAAATCATATAGTAGTGTTTGTAAATAGATTTGATGACAGTACTGATTCTGACCTATTAGAATTGATTAAAGAAGAAATTAAAGAAATTTTGAAAAAATATGGATATGATGCAGATAAAGTGCCTTTTGTTGTAGGTAGTGCTTTGTATGGTATAACTGGTGAAAAAGATGGAGATAAGTCAATAGAAGAACTATTAAAAGCTATGGATGAAACTATACCTTTGCCAGTAAGAGATTTAGAAAAACCTTTCCTTATGCCTATTGAAGATGTATTTTCAATCGAGGGTAGAGGTACTGTTGCAACCGGTAGAATAGAAAGAGGGAGAGTAAAGGTAAATGATGTCGTAGAACAAGTTGGTTTGATGGAAGGAACTAGAGAATTAACTGTTACTGGAGTAGAAATGTTTAAAAAACAATTGACAGAAGGACAAGCTGGTGATAATGTTGGATTATTGTTGAGAGGAATAAAAAGAGATGAAATAGAAAGAGGACAAGTTCTTGCTGCAAAAGGCTCGATTAAGTCTCATACTCAGTTTAAAGCTGAGTTATATATTTTATCAAAAGATGAAGGAGGTAGACATACAGGTTTTGGATCTGGTTATAGACCACAGTTTTATATCAGAACTGCAGATGTAACGGGTGAAATTATTTTACCAGAGGGTGTTCAATTAGTTATGCCTGGTGATAATGTTTCTGTAACTATAAAGCTTGGTAAGCCTGTTGCGATTGAAGAAAAAATGACTTTTGCTATCAGAGAAGGTGGTCGTACTGTAGGAGCAGGTATAGTTACACAAATCATTGAATAAAACTAAAATTAGAATAGAATGTTTGGGTGTTAAAAGTTAAAGCTTATTTAATAAGAAATTTATTTTTAACGTGTCTATTTAGTGAGTCTAGTTAGTTGTTATTATGTGGTTTGATGCAAAAAATAAGAATAAAAATTAAGGGCTATGATTATAAAGTTGTAGAAAAAGCTGTAAAGCAAATAATAGATGCTGTGGTAGAAACTGGAGCGTCGATTAGAGGACCGATACCGTTACCGAGTAGAAAGTGGAAAATTGCTGTACATAGAAGTCCGCATATCGATGCAAAATCTAAAGAACATTTTGGAATTATCGAAAGTATTAGATTAGTAGATATATTAGATCCGAATGCGAAAACTATAGAGACAATAACTAAATTACAGATACCATCAGGTGTTGAAGTAACAATTAAGTAGAACTATAATCTAATCTGTTTTTAGTTATTTACGCTTGTTTATTATATTTTTATCGTATTTTTGAATTATATGTATTTTTGCGCTTTAAATATATGCATAATGCTATTGGTATATCTTAGTTATCTTTTGTAATTTGTAATGTAATATGAAAATATTTTTAGGGAAAAAAATAGGTATGACACAAATATATGATAGTTCTGGTATTTGTATACCAGTTACTCTTATTAATGTATCTGATAACTATATTTCCCGTATTTTTTCAAATAATGGGTTAATTCATATAGAAATTGGTAAAGATAGAAAAAAAAATCCAAACAAAGCTGAAATTGGAATGTATTCAGAACTAGGTTTTGTACCTAGATTTCGTAATATTGTTACACTAAAAGAACATGAATTTGATAGTTTTAACAACATAACCAGTTTAAGTAAAATTTCAATCGGTGCTTTTAATATTGAAGATATTTTCACACCTAACATGTGTGTAGATGTTGTAGGAATTACAAAAGGTAAGGGCTTTGCTGGAGTTGTAAAAAGATACAATATGAAAGGTGGTCCAAGAACACATGGCCAGTCGGATAGAGAAAGAGCAGTGGGAGCAATTGGATGTAGAACTATCCCAGGCAGAGTTTTCAAAGGTAAAAGACTACCTGGGCATATGGGAGTAGTTAAAAAAACAATTAAAAATTTGAAAATCGTTGAATACAATAAAGAAGATCAAGTAATATTTGTGACTGGAGCTGTTCCAGGAGCCAGAAATTCATATTTAGTGATAAAATCAAAATGATGATATATACACTGTTATGTGTTTGTTATGATTGTTGATTTATTTGACCAATACAATAAAAAAACTGGAGATTTAGTTATATCCGATACTATTTTTAATGAAGTTTTTAAAGAAAAACCTTTGTCTTATTACGTTTACGCATATTTATCTAATCAAAGGCAAAATAATGCAAAAACAAAGGATAGATCTGAAGTTTCAGGTGGTGGGCGAAAACCATATAGTCAAAAAGGTACGGGTAGAGCGAGAGCAGGATCTATACGTTCTCCTTTATGGAGAAAAGGTGGTGTTACGTTCGGTCCAACAAATTTAGTTAACAGGAAAAAACATGTAAATAAAAAACTAAGAAAGCTTGTGTTTAGAATTGTTTTTAGCTATTTGTTAAGAAATCATAAGTTAAAATTTGTAGATAAGTTTAATATTAGTGAGCCTTCTACTAAAGAAGCTAATAAAATTATGGAGGCTTTTGAACATCCAAAAAAGCTACTTATTATAACTAATGAAAAAAATGATAACGTTATTAAATCATTTCGAAATTTGGTCAATGTAAACGTATCTCATATTACTGAAGTAAATCCTTACCTTTTGTTACAGCATAATTTAGTTTTACTAGAAAAAGAAAGTTTAGAATATATTAATTCTAAGTGGGATGTAAAATGAAAGTTATTATCAAAAGACCAATAATAACAGAAAAAAGTTTAACTTTGTATAGAAAATATAAAATAGCAATGTACGAAGTAGATTTAACTGCTGATAAAAATAGCATTAAGAGTGCAATGTCTGTTTTGTATCCCAGCATAGAAATACAAGCTGTACGTACAACAATAAGATTGGGAAAGATAAAGTATAGTAGATTAAATAAATCTTATTATAGAACCAAACACAAGAAGCTTGCTTTTATTAAAATTAAAAAAGGTGACATTGATGAGTTTAATAGTTAAGATTTTACTTGTTATTTTATTACATCAAGGTGGCTCTAAAGACATTCAAACCAACAACACCTTCTCTTAGAGGAACTGTACTAATAGATAGAAGTAGTCTCTACAAGGGTGAACCTTTTCGTGCCCTTGTAAAATCAATTAAGCAGAGTGCAGGTCGTAACAATCAAGGAAAAATTACTGTAAGGCATAGAGGTGGTGGTGTAAAAAAGTTATATCGTATCATAGATTTTAAGAGGGATAAAAGAAATATACAAGGTTTAGTAGAGAGAATAGAATATGATCCAAATAGAACTGCATTTATTGCATTAATAAAGTATCCGGATGGAGAGTGGCGATATATTTTAGCACCTGATGGTTTAAAGATAGGTGATTACATTGAAGCAGGTGAAAATGTTGATATTAAAACAGGAAATGCTCTACCTTTAAAAAATATCCCCCAAGGCACGTATGTACATGCAGTAGAATTATATCCAGGTAAAGGTGCTCAAATTGCTAGGTCTGCAGGTACTAGCGTACAAGTTATGGGTGGTGCGAAGGGATATATTCAACTTAAGATGCCTAGTGGAGAATTAAGACTTGTTAGAGAAACTTGTTACGCTACTATAGGTGTAGTTAGTAATCCTGATAACAAAAATGTAAAACTAGGTAAGGCGGGTAGAAATAGGTTAAAAGGTATTAGACCTACAGTTCGTGGAGTGGCGATGTCGTATAAGCATCCACATGGTGGAGGACAAGGTAAAGCTGGTAGGCATGGAACTG
>JANWZV010000007.1:29121-41394 GCA_025061805.1 Candidatus Dojkabacteria bacterium
TGGTGGACCAAAAAAGGATTTGGGGGGTAATAAGATTGGAACAAGAACAAGAAAACCAAAGAAAACATCTAATAAATATATTTTACAGAGAAGGAAAGAGAACAATTTGTTTAAAAAGTTTAAAACTATAATATAAGTTCTATAAATAGTATTTTTATTTTTTTGTATACTACAAAACTATAGATTTTAGCAAAATTGATATGTCAAGAAGTTTAAAAAAAGGACCTTATGTAGATAAAAAATTATTATCTAAAGTTAAGAAGATGAAAGAAAAAGGCGAAAATAGACCTATTAAAACGTGGGCTAGAGATTGTACTATTACGCCAGACATGATAGGTTGTTCTTTTGATGTTCACAACGGTAAAAATTTTATTAGAGTTTATGTTACTGAATCTATGGTTGGATACAAGTTAGGTGATTTTGCTCCTACTACTAAATTTATTTCTCATGGTGGAGCTAAAGCTAGGGCAGAAAGCAAACAAAAAGCACAATGATTGGATAAAATGAATTGAACAAATATATATAAATTAAGTAATGAGTAATATTTGTTATTATTATTTTACAGTGAAAGCATTAGGTAAAAATTTAGATATATCGCCAAAAAAAGCGAGAATCGTTTCTAAAATAATAAAAGGTATGGATGTAGAAAAAGCATTGTTGTACTTAGCATATATCCCTAAAAAAGCGAGTGTACTAATCAAAAAGGTTTTACAAAGTGCAGTTAGTAATGCAGTAAATAATAATTCAGAAGACTTAAAAAACTTATATGTCAAAAATGTTACGGTTGATAAAGGTATTTCTTTGAAAAGAATTATGTACAAAGGTAGAGGACGTTTTAGTTTTTTTAGTAGAACTTATTCAAATATAAAGATTGAATTAGGTAAAAAAAATACTTAGTTTCGTACTCTTGTTACGTGTTGTTATTATTAACATATTGTTTAGTATATCTTTCGAATGTAGTATAATTTACTGCTAAAAAATATTTTATTAATAAATCTAGAAACAATATGGCAAGAGGTGCTCATAAAGTAAATCCAGTAGCGTTTAGAATAGGTGTCAATACAACTTGGAATTCAAAATGGTATCTTGATAAGAAAAGCTACGTTAAAAATTTATTGAGTGATTTAAAAATAAAAAAAATAATAAATGATCGATTAAAAGCTGCAGGAGTAGGCAATATAATTATTAAAAGAGTTAATAATAAAGCTTACATTGATATATATGTAGTTAGGCCAGGTATGGTTATAGGTAGAGATGGAGAACGCAGAGATAGACTGAAGGAAGAAATACAAAAAACAATAAAGCAAGAAGTAGAAATAAAAGTGTTTGAAATTAAACATCCTGAGATTGTTGCTAAAATTGTTGCTGAAACAATCGCTTTACAGTGTGAAAAAAGAATAAATCCAAAAGTTGCAATGGCTAAAGCCGTAGAAGCAGCAAAAGAAACTGGTTTAATAAAAGGAATTGATATATGGGTAAGTGGAAGAATAAAGGGTGCTGAGATGGCAAGACGAGAGACTTTAAAATGGGGTACTGTCCCTAGACATTCTTTGCGTGCTGACATAGATTATGCCTTCGTTGAGGCACAAGTACCTGGATCAGGTAAGCACGGCATAAAAGTATGGATTAATAAGGGAGAAAAATCAGGTTATAGTATAGATTAGTTATAATTAAGTTTTATGTTGCAACCTAGTCAACGAAAATACAAAAAAGAATTTCGAGGTAGATTGAAGGGTATAGATAATAGAGGATCTAAGCTATCTTATGGCAGTTTTGGATTACAAGCTTTGGACAGAGGATGGATAAAAAGTGTTGAAATAGAAGCTGCTAGAAAAGCAATAGTTAATTATACTAAAAGAAAAGCAAAGTTATGGGTTAAAATTTTCCCATTTAAGCCTTACACTAAAAAAAATGATGAAGCTGTACGGGGAGGTGGAAAAGGAGAAGTAGTAGGTTATGTTAGTGTTGTTAGACCTGGTCGGATTTTATTTGAAATAGGAGGTGTACCAGAAAATGTAGCAAAAGAAGCTCTGAGATTAGCATCAGCAAAAATATCGGTAAAAACTAGGTTCGTTTCTAAAAACGACTAGGACATTTTTATATTTAATTTATATTTAATTTGCTGTTCATGTCAAAGAAAAACGAAGAAAACAAGAATAGTACAAGAGAAGATGCTCTGTTAGGTAATTTACAAAATTTTACTCTAAAAGAATTGAGAGTGTTATATATAAAGCTAAAAAAAGATTTTGTAACTGGTAAAATAAAAAACACTTCTGTGTTTTCTAGAGTTAAAAAGGAAATTGCGAGAAAGTTAACTAGTATAAATCAAAGAAGTAGTAGATAGTATTTATTAATTAATATATAATATATCTTAGCAAATATTATCTATGTTAGATTCTAATAACGAAGCTAATACATTACAAAAGAATAGACGAAAATTGATAGGTACTATTGTAAAAATTTCTGGATCAAAGACTTTGAAGGTTTTAGTAGAAAGAAAGTTTCCTCATCCAAAATACAAAAAAATAGTTAAAAAGTTTAAAAAATATTTAGTTGA
This sequence comes from Candidatus Dojkabacteria bacterium, assembly GCA_025061805.1. Classification (GTDB taxonomy): domain Bacteria; phylum Patescibacteriota; class Dojkabacteria; order J137; family J137; genus JANWZV01. Next base: position 31,679 of record JANWZV010000007.1, read on the forward strand.
TTACAATGGTAATATAGAAGACATTGAAATAGGTAAAAAGGTAGTTATAGAAGAAACAAAACCTATTAGCAAATTAAAGTCTTGGAAATTGATTAAAATTTTAGGTTCGTAAATTATGATACAAGCATTGTCAGTGTTAAAAGTAGCAGATAATACTGGAATAAAAGAAATTAAGGTGATACAGATACTTGGTTCAAAAAAAGGTGGAATGTTCAGAAAATTTGGAACAGTGGGCGATTTAGTCAGTGCTTCGGTTACAAAAGTTATTCCAAGTTCAACATTTAAAAAAGGTGACAAAGTACATGCAGTAATTGTTAGAACAAAAAAAGAGATTCGAAGAAAAGATGGCACTTATTTAAGATTTAGTGAAAATGCTGCTGTAATAGTAAATAAGTCTACCAAAGAACCAAAAGGTACCAGAGTATTCGGTCCTGTTGCTAGAGAATTAAAAGACAAAATGTATACTAAACTTATCTCGTTAGCTCCAGAAGTACTATAAAATCACTTTTTATTGGTTAGTTTTTAAATTATGCGAAAAATTAAAACAGGAGATTTTGTTCAAGTTATGAGAGGTAAGGAAAAAGGCAAAAGAGGAAAAGTTTTAAAGGTTTTGGTAAGTAAAAATGGTAGTTTAAAAGTAGTAGTAGAAGGTGTAAATATTGTTAAAAAAGCACAAAAGCCAAATCCAACTTTAGGAATAGCAGGAGGTATAATAGAGAAAAACTTACCTATTGACTATTCTAATGTAATGTTGGTTGATCCCAAATTAAATGTTCCTACTAGAGTAGGAATTATTATTGACAAGAAAACTGGTAAAAAATATAGACTATTGAAGAAAAGTGGTGAAAAAATTGTTTAGCCTTTAATTGTAAATTATGAATGATAATGCTAGTTTGAAACCTAGTTTACAACAAAAATATTTAACTGAAGTAGTTACGGCTTTAATGAAAGAATTTGGTATAACAAATATTATGCAAGTGCCGAAAATTGTCAAAGTAGTCGTCAATGCCGGAATAGGTAAAGAATATTCTAGTAATCCTAGTGTTGTAGATGAATATTCAAAAGTATTAGCAATTATTACCGGACAAAAGCCTGTAGTTATTAAATCTAAAGTTTCGGTAGCAAATTTTAAATTAAAGGCTGGTACTCCAAATGGGCTAAAAGTAACACTTCGTCGTGAAAGAATGTGGAGCTTTTTAGATAAATTAATAAACGTCGCATTACCTCGAATTAAAGACTTCCGTGGTGTGTCAAGGAATTCTTTCGATAAACTAGGACGTTCGTATACTCTAGGTATAAAAGAACATATTATTTTCCCTGAGATAGATACTTCAGTATATTCAAAAATTAGATCCCTACAAATTGTAATTGTTACAAACTCAAAAAACAAAAAGCAAACTGAACGTTTATTAGAAGTATTAGGAATGCCGTTTAAACGTTCAAAAAAATAAATAAAAAATTTGCAGTTTAATTAAAATGATTATATAATTTTGTTTGCGTTCAATTTTAAATCTTTATTTAAACAAGTTATTTTTATTTTTTTGCTGAATGGCAAGTAAAGCTGCAGTAGCAAAATATCAGAAAATGTTGTTGAGACTAAATGGTGGTAGCACTAAACTTAGCAAGGTTAGGCTTAGAAATAGATGCTTAATATGTGGTAGAACGAGAGGATATATTCGTAGATTTATGATGTGTAGAATATGTTTCAGACAAAAAGCGTTAGCTGGTGAATTACCAGGTGTTAGAAAGATATCTTGGTGATTTTATTTGTTGATTTAGTATATTTAACATATGGTTACAGACACAATTGGAGACTTTTTAACGAGAATAAAAAATGCACAAATGGCAAAACACGAAGAAGTTACTTGTATATTCTCTAAGTTAGTAGAATCTATTTGTACAATTCTTTTAAAAGAAGGATTCATAGAAAATTATGAAGTTATAGATAATGGGAAATTTAAGCAATTAAAAGTATATCTTAAGTTTGTTGATGGTGTTCCAGCTATACGTGAAATAAAAAGGGTTTCAAAACCTGGAGTTAGGATTTATTGTGGATATAAACAGATAAAACCTGTTATGAATGGACTAGGAGTAGGAATATATTCAACTTCTAAGGGTGTGCTTACTGATAAAGAAGCTATAGTACATAAAGTTGGAGGAGAATACTTGTGTTACGTATATTAATGTTAAGTAAAAATATATGTCAAGAATAGGTAAAAGACCAATCAAAATATTTGATGATGTGAAAGTTGATATACAAAAGCTAAAAAGCGGTGCTTCTGTTGTTACTATACAGGGCCCTTTAGGTACTTTAACGCATCAAATGCCCAGTGTTATAAATGTCGTCAAAGAAGATAATAACTTAATTTTATCGTTAGGTAATATTAACAAAAAAAATAAAGCTTTATGGGGTTTATATCGTTCTCTTATAGCTAACAGCATAAACGGAGTTGTAAAAGGATATTCTAAAGATTTAGAAATTGTAGGTATAGGATATAGAGCAGAAATGAAAGCTGATAATGAGCTAATTTTGTCTTTAGGATATTCTCATAAGATTCATTACCGTCCACCGGCTGGTGTTACAGTATCTTTAATAGATCAAAATAACATCAGAGTTTTCGGTATAGATAAACAAAAAGTAGGAGAAGTTGCAGCAAAAATTCGATCCTTTAGAAAACCTGAGCCATATAAAGGAAAAGGAATAAGATACAAAGGAGAAAAAATAATTAAAAAATCAACCAAACAATAAGAATGTGATTGTAGTCTTGCTTAGATTTTATTATTAAATTTATTAAAGTTAAAGTTTTAATGGTATGAAGAATATACGAATAATACGTAGAGAAAGACGTGTATTACATGTAAGAAAAAAAGTTTTTGGGACTTTGGAAAGACCAAGAGCTTATGTATATAGATCAAATAAACATATATATATTCACTTAGCTGATGATAACCAAAATAGAACAATGTTTGGAATGTCGGATAAATTTATTAAAGAAAAAATGACCCCGTTACAGAAAGCATTCAAGCTGGGACAAGAATTTGGAAAAAAAGTTTTAGATAAAGGTTTTAGTAAAGTAGTATTCGATAGAAGAGGATATAAATATCATGGAAGAGTAAAAGCTTTAGCTGATGGAATGAGATCTGCGGGGGTGAATTTTTAGTTTGTTTGATATAATACAAAGGGGTATCTTTTACAAGATTTGTAAATTTTACATTCTTTATTGGTTATGGTAGCTAGAAAAAATAATAGTTATCAAGAAAAAGCGGTTATAAATGAACGAAATCAACAAAATAATTTAAATACGAGTAGTAGTCCTATTGATAGCATAAATAAACGTTCTGTAAAGTCAGACGAATTTGAATCTAAAGTAATAGATATAAAAAGAGTTACTAAAATGTATAAGGGTGGTAGAAGAATGAAAATTTCAGTTTTTGTCGCAGTTGGCAACAAAAAAGGATTAGTGGGTTTAGGTATAGGTAAATCTACCGATGTTAAAACAGCACAAGATAAAGCTATCGCAAGAGCTAAAAAAAACTTAGTATTTGTTCCTTTAAGAGGAGATACAATCCCTCATGCTATAACTAAAAAGTTTGGTGCTGCGAAAATTATATTGAAACCAGCTGCTCCTGGAACAGGAATTATAGCAGGATCTTCTGTGAGACTTATCTCAGAACTAGCAGGAATAAAGGATATATTATCAAAAATTTTGGGTACTAGGAATAAAATAGCAAATGCATATTGTACAATTAAAGCTTTTAAAGGTTTGAGATCACATAGACTTTAGTTTGTAAGTAATGTTTTATTTTTTTAGTGTACATATATGTCGTTACTAAACAACTTAGTTTCCCCTAAATCAACAAAAAAATCAAAAAAACTAGGCAGAGGTATAGGATCTGGTGTTGGAGGACATACAGTTGGAAGAGGAGGTAAGGGAGCAACAGCTAGGTCTGGATTTAAATATCCAACACCAGGTTTTGAAGGTGGTCAAATGCCTTTATCAAGAAGACTACCGAAATTAAGAGGTGAAGCTGATGGGTTAACTAGAAAGCATTTTACAAAAAATATATCGAAATGTATTGTTAAATTATCTCATATAGAAAAAAAAATGTTGGAAGCAGGTTATACAGGTAAAATAGATGCTAATACTTTGGTTGACTTTGGATTATTTAAACCTAAATTTAATAAAGTATCAATTTTGAAAATACTATATGACAGAGATGTCAATGTGCCTATGTATTTGGTAGGATTAAAAGTCAGTAAAAAAGCTAGGTCTGCTATTGAAAAAGTAGGAGGAACTGTAGAAGAATGAATTAAAAAGAATTAAGACTATGCTTAGTTTTGTCTATTTTCCTTATTTTTTGAAATGAATTTATTTTCTGGTTTACGATTTATTTTTGTGCTATGACTTCGAACTTCCGTGTTTTATTGTCAGATTTAAAAAATAGATTTCTTGCTTTATACAAGAAGAAAAACATATCGCAGTTAAAAAATAAATTAGTAGAAATCCAGGCTAGTGTTATGAAAAAAGATTTTTGGGAAAACAATACGCAGGCACAAGCTACAATGCAAATGATGTCTGAAATACAAAAAGACTTGGAAACATTTGTAACACTTGAAAAACGTCTGAATGATATAGAAGATTTATTGTTGGATTCTGACACTGGAGATGAGTCTGTTAAGGATTTAGTAAAAGAAGAGTTACAAGAAATTGAAATTTTTATTTCCGAATTAGAAAAATTAAACTTTTTATCTGGCAAATTTGATAAGTGTAGTGCTGTAATGAAAATTTTAGCTGGACAAGGTGGAACTGAGGCTTGTGATTGGGCTAGTATGGTTTTTCGTATGTATACACAATATGCCACTAGAAAAGGATGGGAAATAATTGTGGTTAATACTATTTCTGGTAATGAGACTGGTTTCGATAGCATAGAATTTGTAGTCAAAGGAGAATATGCTTATGGTATGCTTAAGCATGAGCATGGAGTGCATAGGTTGGTCAGAAATTCACCGTTTAATGCACAGAATTTAAGACAAACATCTTTTGTAGGTGTTGAAGTAATACCTTTAGTTAATGAAGAAATAGAAATTGTAATTCGTGATGAAGATATAGAATTTTATGCATTGCGTAGTAGCGGACCTGGTGGACAAAATGTTAATAAAGTATCTTCTAAAGTAAGAATAATACATAAGCCTACTGGTTTAGTTGTTGAATGTGATTCAGAGCGTAGCCAACAACAAAATAGAGAAATAGCGATGAAAATACTAAAAGCAAGGTTATACGAAATTGAACAAGCAAAGAAAAAAAAGGAAATAAACTCAATTAAGGGGGATTATAAGATTGCTGGTTGGGGTAATCAAATTAGAAATTATGTACTACAACCTTATAAACTAGTAAAGGATCTTCGTACAAATGTAGAAACTACAAACGCAGAAGCTGTTTTAAACGGTGACTTAGATCTTTTTATTGATGCAGAAGTTAGATTATTGTCTTAAATTAAATAAATTTAGAATTTAAAGTTTTAGTGCATTACGTACTTGTTAATATTAAAAAGCATATTATGGCAAATACTATTCTATAATATCCGAACAAAGCTAGTGAATACTTACTTAGAAAACTTAGTAAGAACTTAATCGCAAAAATTCCGGATAATAGTGCACATACCATCCCAATAACGTAATACGTTAATTCTTCTTGAGTTTGTGTTATTTCGTTTGAAGATAGTATTTTGTATACACTGTATAAGCTAGTGGCTGATATTACTGGTATGCTCATTAAAAATGAAAATTCTGCAGCATCAACTCGCTTTAGTCCTAAAAATTGGGCACTTATTATTGTTATGCCTGATCTGGATATACCACGAAAAAATGCAAATATTTGGAAAACTCCAGTAAGAAAACTTTTTAGTATTGTGAACTTGTATAAGTCTACTTTTTTTTTCTTTAGGAATTTTGGGTATATAATAAATATACATCCTAGTAAAAACATAGAGCTAAGAATTAGTATATTAGTCACATGGTCGTTTTCTGCAGAGTCATAAAAATCTGATATAAATTGATTATATACAAGACCAGTAACCAATGCTGGTATTGACGCAGATAATATTAAAAGTATTATTTTTATATTTTTTCTATCTTCTTCAGTTTGTTTTGATTTCTTAAATACACTTTTAAATGTAGATACAAAATATTTTTTTATTTTTCCTCTATAGAATATTAGTAATGCTATGAGTGTGCCCAAGTGTAGAAATGTATCGAAAACTGTTGAAGGATTATTCCATCCTAACATTTTAGGAATAATATCTAAATGTGCTGAACTAGAGACAGGAATAAATTCGGTTAAACCTTGTATTATGCCAAGCACAGCATATTCTATAATTCCCATGTTTTTAGTATTTATATACTAAACTTACTTTCAATGTAGTATTTCAGCGTGTTTTTTTGTGTATAACTCGTAACTAAACAAAATTCTTTAGCTAAAAAACCGTTTGGGATAGTATATGTCATATTATCTATTAAGTTAATGATTCTTTTTTTTTCTGAATATGATAAGTTTTGTTTAGTTCTGGCTATTGAGATATGAAATTCGTTTGAATATCTGGTTTTCCATTTTATTGTATCATCTAATTTTATTTCTTTTATTACTTTATGAACTTTATTGCTGAATTCTAGTAAAGAACTTGTTTTTTTTACTTTTGCAATGATAACACTAGGGTTTGTTTGGTTATCAAATCCTAACTGTATATTTGTGATTTCTATTTTTGGGCTAGATACTGAACCGTGTAGATTATTTAGTTTTTGTATTATCACATTTTTGCTTTCTGTTGATACATTCATACCTATAAACTTAATTGTTAAGTGCATCATATCTATAGGTATGTTTTTAATGTTTCTTTTTTCTTTACTTAATTTTTGTAACACTTCTCTAAAAAATGAATAATAATTTTCCGGCGGGAATATGCAAATAAACAATCTATTGTGTGTTATTTTATCGTAATTGCGCTTTTCATGTTTTAATCTTGATGCAGCTTGTCCCGAGTATGTGTTATAAATATTCATTTTATTATTTGTTTAGTTAACAACTAGTCGGTATCGAATAAAGATGGATTAAATGATTTGGTAACGCCATTTTCTGTGTCTGTATATATACTGTCTGTATTATTTTGTTTGATGATTGGCTCTGAATTATTGGCATCTATACTATGTAATGATAAAGATTGAGATATTTTATTGTGTTCTTTGTTATGTATTGTTGTTTTAGACTCTAATTTACCATTCCAAAGTTGTGTATTATTAAGCCATTTACAAGTTTCGCTAAAATAAGCGTTCGGCGGAGTTAATGTTATAAACTTGTCGACCATTCTTAATTTTGATGATATATCATCTAATTTTGAAACTATATATGCTTCCAGCGTTAGGGGTACAACTGGACTACCAAATTCTAAACTACCATGATGGCTAATAATAATATGTAGTATATGTGTAAAAGTTTCTTCATCTAGAATGTCTTTAGCTACATCATAAAAAATTAGAGCACCTAACACCACGTGTCCTATAACTTTACCTTTAATTGTATATTCAGTTTGGATGTCACTATTTAATTCTTCTAGTTTACCAATATCATGTAAAATAATCCCAGCAATTATAATATCTAAATTAACATTTGGGTAATATTTTATAATACCGTCTAACATTTCTAACATTTCGACTATGTGTTGTAGTAGTCCAGATCTAAAATTATGATGTACATTACTAGCTGCAGGCCAATATTCAAATTTACCTTTTATCTTTTCGTGATTTAGTGTGCGCATGATAACATCTTTTATTTTTGCATCTTTTATTGAGTTAATTTTGTCTGTTAATATTTTCGTTAATGTTGTAATAGGATATATACTAGATTGTATGTATTCTGTAATATCATATGTATTTATATTTTCAATAGAGGATATATTAACTTGTTTTATGTTTTTAAAAGTTTCAATTTTGCCTGTAACTGATATTATTGTTCCAGTTTTTAGTGACTCGATCGAGATGTTATTAAATTTATCGTTCCATATTTTTGCGTCGATTTTACCTGTCTTGTCTCCTATAACTAATTTAATGTAATTATTCCCATTACGATCTTGCAATGTTTCGATTGAAATCAGCATAAAGCATTCGTTTGTGATTGATTCTAAAGAGTTTAAGTATATATCCTTTACATATATTTTTTTCATGATTGTTATTTTTGTTTTAACAAATTAATACTCAATTATACCTTACTTTTTATTATTCTAATTACTTTATCTTTAATGTTAATTTATATGCGTTTATAATTAGTTTTTGCATATTGTTTTAGATTAGCTACTATTAATTTGTCTTAGTTTTTGAAACATGAATGTATACTTTTCAAGTACTAAAAAGATCTTTTCGAATATTCTAAATAGCAATATAGGATTTAAAGGAGATTTTGGACTGTTAGTTATTTCTATAGCTTTATCTGTTTTTGGCTTACTAATGATATTTAGTGCGAGTTCAACAATTGCTTATATTAGATATGGAGATACTTTTTATTATTTTAATCGTCAATTATTGTGGTTAATATTTGGGTTTTTAGTAGGATATTTTTTTTATAGAGTTAATTTAGATAAGATAAAGTTTTTATCATATTTTTTGTTATTCATATCTTACGGATTAATGATTTTCATGTTGCCTGAAGCTTTATCTGCTTTTAATCCTGATGGTACAAAGGTAATAAAAATGCCTTTTGTTGTAACCCTTAACGGTGCTACACGCTGGTATGATTTTGGATTTTTATCGATCCAGCCTTCAGAATTGTTTAAACTTAGTCTAATTTTAGTGGGTAGTTATATTCTTTGTAGAACAGATCGTGAAAAAGTTAAGCTAAGTAAGTTCTTAGAACAATACGTAAATAACAATAGCATTTTTAATTCTTTTTTAGGTTTTATATTTAGAAATTTATTCTTTTCTATTACTTTATTTGGAGTATTATTAGTATTTGCTCAGCGAGATTTAGATACAATTATAGTTATTTTACTAATTTATTTTTCAATGGTTTTTGTTGCTGCAACTAGTACAAAACAAAAGATGCATATCTTAAAAATATTTTTAATTTTTGTGATTTTTGGATTTTTTTCAATACTACTGGAAGATTTCCGTAGAAATAGGGTATTGGGTTATTTAGAAATACTTCTTTATGGTGAACCGTCTAGAGAATTTCGTGATGGAGTAAGTTTTCAGTTTTGGAATGGGCTAGTTGCGTTAGGTAGTGGCGGATTGTTTGGTGTTGGATATGGGGAATCCAGACAAAAGCTATTTTTTTTGCAGGATGCAGCGTTTACTGATTCTATTTTTGCAATTATTGGTGAAGAGTTTGGTTTGTTAGGAACAATTGGTGTTATTTTATCTTTTTTATATATTTTGTCTAAAGGAATAGAAATTGCTAAGAGTTCTTCTAAAAAGTTATATGTATTAATTGCTACTGGTGTTACTACTTTTGTTATTTCTCAAGCTTTTTTAAATATATCTGCAAATCTAGGTGTAATTCCTTTTGCCGGTATGGCCCTCCCGTTTTTGACTTATGGTGGCAGTAATACCATAGTCACTTTAACCTCTATAGGAATCTTGATAAATATTAGCAAACGTTCTAATAGGTAAAGCAGTTTAACGTTTAAATTAGTTTTTTTAATCGCTAATTAAAACAAGCAATATTTTTGTT
>JANWZV010000080.1 GCA_025061805.1 Candidatus Dojkabacteria bacterium
ATAAAAAGTACATTTGAATAACTGCATATAATAATTTTTGCGATTTAAGTTAATTTTGATATAATACCATCGTTTTTATATTCATAATATTCATAAATTTACTTTTTGCCAACAAAAATGGTTAAGCTAAAAAACTAAATTAAAAACTTTTTTGTGTTTGAATATATTAAATTAAATTTCTATGGCAGGTACTACAGAATTACGAAAAGGTATGATAATTATGTATAATAATGAACCACATGTAATATTGGATAAAGAATTTTATTCTCCTGGGAAAGGTGGTGCATTTAACCGATGTAAGTTAAAGTCGATTAGAACTGGGAAATTAGTATCAACAATATTTAAGTCTGGAGAAAAAGTTGAAGAATTAGATGTAGTTAGTAAAACGGTACAATACGTGTATCATGATAGTGATAAAGCTGTATTTATGGATCCAAACACTTTCGAACAATATGAAGTGTCACTAGATTCAATCGCTGGTGGTTCTAATTTTTTGCAACATGATGCTAAATACATACTAACATTATTTGAAGATGCTCCTATTTATTTGCAAGTTCCTTTAAAAATTGTTTTGCAAGTTGTAGAAACACCTGAAGCTGTAAAAGGAGACACAGTTAGCAACGCTACAAAAGAAGCAGTTTTAGAAACAGGACTACGTGTGCAAGTCCCTTTGTTCATTAAACAGGGAGATAAAATTTTAGTAAATACAGAAACAGGAGAATACTTTTCTAAAGCATAAGAAAAATACAGTAAGTATATATAAGTGTAGAAAAGTACGATAAAGTTGCGTAAATGTATTTGTCTAACAAACAATGATTTCAGTTTTATAAGTATATTCAAAATAGCTATCAAACAAGTATTCGGAGTAGTTCTATAAGTTTTTTTATTCTATTTTACACGTTTACATGTGACACGTTTACATATGTTTATTTATGAACATTAATAACAATAAAACTTGGCAGATATTAAAAAAAGATAAATCGTTATTCCAGCGATATTTTGTAAAAGAGTTCTTAATAAAAGCGTGTAGAAAATTTTTTGAAGATAGAGATTATCACGAACTAGAAAGTCCTATACTTGCTCCTGCTCTACCTCAAGAAGCATACTTAGATGTTTTAGAGACTAATATACAAACAAAAAGTGGATCAAAAACTGTATATATAATTCCTACTACTGAACGATATAACAAAATAATTCTTGCCGCTGGACTGGGTAATCATTTTGTAATTACTAAGGTTATTCGTGGTACAGAAGAAATTACTACAAATCATTCTCCTGAATTTACAATGCTTGAATGGTATCACTTAAATGGTAATTATATGGATTTGATAAATGATTTTATCCAATTAATAAGGTTTTCTCATAGATTTGTGTACGACCAATTATATAAAGAAAAACAAAAAAAATTATTCCCCATAAATGTCACTGCAAAATATCAACCAATAATTCAATTTCACGGTTATCATATAGATATTTCTATCGATCCATATATTATTTCAATACCAGATTATTTAAAAGAAATTATTAATGTAGATCTTGAAATAATTCAATCAGATATTAATTTTAGGAATTTTATGCTACGTAGAGGATACGTTGTTACAGAAGAATATTCATGGCAAGAGATGTTTGAAATGTTATTTGCAACAGAAATAGAACCAACACTACCAAAAGATCGTATTGTTTGTGTAGTGGATTATCCAAAGCAAGTATGTGTGCTTACTAAACAAAAATCTACCAATCCTTTAGTATGTGAAAGAGTTGAAATATATTTAGCTGGCTTAGAATTGGCAAATGGATATACAGAATTATTAGATTGGCAAATACAAAAAGAAAATTTTGATATTCAACTAAAATTAAGAGAAAAAATTGGATTAAAAAAAATTAATTATGATTATGAATTACTGCAGGCTTTAAAAGAAGGTTTACCAAATGTTGCAGGCATAGGAATGGGTATAGATCGTCTAGCAATGATTTATGCAAATGCAAATAGTATTTCAGAAATAAATTATTTCCCTATTAGTGAATGGTTCTAAAATTTTTTTATTAGATGACTCATTGTTTTGACATGCTTAAAAGAAAATTAAGTAGATGAGATAAAACACAAATAAATTAAGTTAAAGAAAGTAAGTAGAAAATATTAAAATTAGAGAAAATAGTATATTCTTAGTGAAGACTAGGACAATAATATTCAGATAAAAACATAAAGCATATATTTATAGAATATAGAATAAAGATAAAATTACTATTGCTAAATTATTGAAAATTCTTAAAATTTTAAGACATTACATGTAGTTTTTATAATTTAAAATCGTTATATGCATAAGTATCAGATTTTGCTTTATTACAAGTATGTTTACATAGCAGATCCACAGAGAATACGTGATTGGCAAGAAAATTTATGTAGACAGCTAAACTTAAAAGGTAGAATAATTGTTGCTCAGGAAGGTATTAATGGAACAGTAGAAGGTTTAGTAGAAAATACAGAAGAATATATACGAGAAATGAATAAAAACAGTATTTTTGTAGACATAGTATACAAGAAAAGCATTGGTACTGGGGACGCTTTTCCAAGATTGTCTGTAAAAGTACGTCCTGAAATTGTTAGTTTACATCTTGATAATGAAAATTTTTATCCATGGGAAGTAACGGGTAAATATATAACAGCTGAAGAGTTATTTAATTGGTACATACAAAATAAAGAATTTTATGTTGTAGATATGCGTAACGATTATGAACACAGAGTTGGATATTTTGAAAAATCAATTTTATTGCCTTTGAAAAATTTTCGTGATCTCCCAAATGTTGTACATTCTATAAGTCATTTAAAAGATAAAACTATTGTTACAGTTTGTACAGGCGGTGTACGTTGCGAGAAAGGTTCAGGATATCTTATTAAAAAGGTATTTAAATATGTATACCAGTTAAAAGATGGAATTGTTACATTTATGGAAAAATTTCCTAACAAATACTTTTTAGGGAAACTATTTGTTTTTGATAAGAGAGTTGTAATAGGTTTTAATATAGACTCACAAGAGCATGTAATAGTATCAAAATGTGAAAGATGTGGTACTGCCTCTGACAATTATGTAAATTGTGCCTACTTACATTGCAAAAATATTAGACGTTTTATTGTTTGTCAGGAATGCCTAAAAAAAGATACGTTTAATTCATACTGTAGCGTAGATTGTTTTACAAAAGATAGTCCAAAGTAGCACTCAGTGTTGGATTACATATATAGCATAGCATTTGATGTATAAAAGATTTCTTTTTGTTCTTCTTTATTATTATTTATGTGCACTTTATTATCCATCTGTTATTATGGCTCTGCAGTATATAAATTGTTGGCATTTCTATTTGCTCTGTGGTTGAAGTTGAATTTGTTGAACAATTCTCTCTATTACATAAAACAATTTGTATTTGAGGATTTTGAGTATTTCTGGCTTGTATGTGATCAATACTACTTTCCTCTGGGCTTGGAATTTTTATGAATCTAGTATGTGTTTCGTTGTCACCAACGTGTACGTATACATATATGTTTTTATAATTCATACATTTTCTCAGTATTCGAATTAATCTAGTTATTAAATTTTGTATTTGGTCTCGTTGTAATGTATCAACTGTGAGTTTAATTTTTATGTTTTCTGTATATTGACGTAAGTATTTTTCAACCATGCTTAATGCGGTATCTATATCTTCACAATAAATATCTCTAGATATCTCTATATCTTCGTAAGATTCTTCATATTTTGTTTGTATATTCATTGTATAAAAACTAATAAATTGAACCTTATTATATCAAGATTTAGATATGTATATATAATCGTGTAATATCTTATTAGTGCAAAAAATACAAAAAAATTTTGTAGATTATGTTTAGAAATGTATATATTTGATATAATTAAATGATGTTTGGCCCTATCGTCTAACGGTTAGGACACAGGATTTTCAATCCTGCAATCGGGGTTCGATTCCCCGTAGGGTCATTATTAAATATTTCTCTTCTCTCTTTATTTT
>JANWZV010000081.1 GCA_025061805.1 Candidatus Dojkabacteria bacterium
AATTTTTATAATTTGTTTTTTTATTTAGTAATTTTTATATAAACTTGATTAGCTTTAACTAATATATGAAATTAATTTTACATAGTCGCTTTCTATCCTATCCATGTAGTAGTACGTAAATACTCCATCATACAAATACTTATTATTACTAACTTTTTTAAGCACTACTAGAACACACGTAGGAATATTATTTAAATTAAACCGATTAGGTAAATAAAAACGAAATTCTTGGAAAGATAACCCTTTTACACACTGTTCCAAATTTATTTCACTAGTATAAGTCGAAGATTGTAAAACGGTAAAATTAATATCAGATAAATTATTTGTACTAGTGTTTAAAGATATTCTAATATATATTCTACTAGGATAATTTTGACTTCTGACAATCGTAGATATTGTATCATTTATTTTATAGTAAGCACTAAGTAAAACAGAATTCCCTATTAAACGTACTTCATTTAATCGCAATTTTGAGTACTCAACAGATGATACGAATAAGATATTTAAAAAAATTGTAGAAATTATGACAAGAGCAACTAGTATTTCAAATAAAACAAATGCCTTTATTTTTGTTTTTCTATAACTTATCAACATTTTTGTATTTAGTTTGTTATAAATAAACTAAATTACCATTAGATTAATCGTATATTTTGTTTTGATACTTCAATTATTTTATTTTGACCAATAAAGTTATTAGATAAATAAATGTAACAAATTAAATTATGCAGTGGTACAATAGTGCTTTCAGATAAATTTGTTTGAGATAAAACAACCTCAGCTGTCTTGTATCTAAATCCTAAATACGTATACGTATTATTATTGCACTGAACATTTATATCAAGTTGAGGGAAATAATTCATTGTAATAATTTCTTCTACTTGTGTAGAAGTACTAAAGTATACAAGCTGTTTTAATAACTTGCGTTGATTGTCGAATTGAACAAAATAAACATCAGGTTTATTTTGGTTTAAGGACATACGAAATGCTACAATTGATTTTAATCTAGTATCTTTTAATAAGTTTACAGTTGTATATAAAAAATTATTAAATATAGAAACTTCTCTATAATATCTAAATGCACTAACACCTAAGATTACTAAAGTTGCAATTATAGATATAGAAATCACTAATTCTAGTAAAGAAAATGATTTTAACTTAGGATATAACATATGTATCGTAAGTAAGAAATGTATGAATAATTAAGAAATATTTTGTATTAATTGTAATGTTGGTGTGTACACAGCTAATGCAAGAATCATTACTAGTACTCCAACAAGTAACATCAGCAACGGTTCTAAAGTTTTAGTCAAATTATTAGACAAATTATCTAGCTCTTCCTCGTATAAGTTCGCCATATCGTTCAAAACTTGGGTTAATCTCCCTGATTCTTCACCTACAGATATAATTTGGGTTAAAAGTTTCGGGAAAACATTGAAATTATCATTTTTTACAATTGAAATAGATAAACTTTGTCCCTTTATCAAATTATCTTTCGATATGGATAGTATTTTCTTAAATACAGAATTACCTAACGATTTAGAAGTAATATCAAGAGCATCAACAATTGGCACACCGCTAGACAGCAATAAAAATAATACTCTACAAAAACGTGCAATTTCGGAGTTTAAAATAATTTTTTTGACTATAGGTAATTTTAGTTTCAATCTATCAATTAAAAACCTACCATTCTCTATCCTAGAATAGAAAGACAAAAATATTAAGGAAAAAATTATTAAAAATACAAAAATAAACATAAAAGTCGTATTGGTAATTATTTCTGAAATACGAATAATTGCCTGTGTAAAAAAAGGTAAATCTTTAAGGCCAAAACTAGCATATAAATCTCTCATTTGAGGAACCATTACTGTAACCATGATAACTACCACAACAGACAAAGCAATTAGTATAATTGCTGGATATATTAGTGCTCCAATTATTTTTGATCTAGTTTTATACGATTTTTCCATATCAACTAGTATTTGTTGTAGTACCTCCTTTAATTTTCCACTTTTTTCGCCGGCAGAGAGTAGAGCAATATGTAATTCTGATAAAATTCCTTTTTCTTTAGCAAAAGCATCACTTAGAGACGTACCTGTTTCTACACTTTTAAAGATGTTTACTAATTTTTGTTTTAAAGACTTTTTTGTTACCTGATTTGCAATGATATCAAGAGCCTCTAGTAAAGGAACACCTGCTGAAATCATTATGTATAGCTCTTTTACAATAAAAATCTTTTCTTTTAATGGTATTCCACCTATCTCCTGAGAAAATAATAATCCAAAATCTATATTTATTACTTCCTTTATATAAATTATCTGATATCCTTTATCCAAAAAGTATTTATATGCATCTTCAGATGATGGGAAATTCTTTACTCCAGATATAATTTCTCCATTAGATGTGTTGATTATTTTAAATTTAAATTTTTTCATTTTTCTAATAAACCTAAAATATATATTGTTTTTTAAACTAAAAAATTCTGCATTTTTTTAGTTTATTTCATTATTCTAATTAAGTCCTATACTATTTTTAAGAAGAATACTTATTTCACTTTTATTATTTGCAAACAACATTGCATCATTTGGAGATAATAAGCCTTGTTTGACTAAATTTGCCAGTGATCTTTCTAGCGAAATCATACCAATATCAGCAGACGTTCTAATAATATTATCTATCTCGGAAATCTTGTTTTCCTTAATACTATTTTTAATTGCAGAGTTAGATAACATTATTTCAAAAACGGGTAACCTCTGCCCATTTTTCACATTTATCAGACGCTGAGATATTATAGCTTTAATAACATTAGATAGTTGTACTTTTATATCATCACGCCGATATTCTGGAAACATACCTAAAATTCTATCTATACTTTGAGAAGCGCTATTTGTATGTAGAGTAGAAAAGACCAAATGTCCAGTCTCCGCAAATTTAATAACAGACTCCATTGTGTCCAAATCTCTTATTTCTCCTACAAATATAATATCTGGATCTTGTCTCAGAACAGATTTTAAAGCACTGTTCCAATTCAAAAAATCGCTGCCGTATTCTCTTTGATCTACAAGTGACTGCTTTTTCAAAAAAACATACTCTATTGGATCTTCTAATGTGATGATATGTTTGCTTTGTGACTCATTTATTAAATTCAACATTGCTGCTACACTCGTAGATTTACCACTTCCAGTTGGACCGGTAAATAAAATCAATCCATTTTGTAGTTTTGTTAGTTCTAACAAAGTATTTGGTATATGAAGATCTTCTAAAGATGGTATATTTAAAGGTATTAATCGACAAACTATTGCAAACTTATCAAATGTTCTAAATATATTAATACGAAACCTATACTCTTGATATTGATATGACATATCTAAGTCATATACATTATTTATATCTAACTGTGACTTACTACCAGATATTAAAAATTGAACAAAGTTAAGTGTATCTTGCTCAGTCAGGTGTTTGGTATTACTAAAAACAATTTTACCTTTTATTCTATATATAATTGGATGGCCAGAATTAATATGAATATCGGATGCACCTAATTTAATAGCATTTTCTAATATTGCATGGAAAGCTTCTACATACTTATCTTTACTAACATTTTTTGTTTGCACATTGTTTGAGAAAGCTAAGTTATTACTAAATTCTGTTTCAACTCCTAATTGTTGATTATAAGAATTATTGCTACTAACAGTATAATCAACATAATTATTAGACGTTCCTACTGGAACCTGATTTTCTCGATTTTGTTGAAAAGATAATTCATTTTGCTTCATTATTTGTTTTATATTTATTAGTGGCATGGTAAGCACCAATCAAAAAAAATATAATATTAGATTATTCAGTTCTAACTCTTTGTATTTCTGATATAGATGTTAAACCCATCATTACTTTTATGAAACCATCTTGGATAAGAGTTATCATACCCT
>JANWZV010000082.1 GCA_025061805.1 Candidatus Dojkabacteria bacterium
AAGAAATATTAAAAAAATAAATGTAATTTTTAAAAATTTCATTTTGGATTTTGTATTATTTTATTAAAGTAAAAAAAATAAAATCAAGGTCATTTTTTATAACCAAAACTAAGCGAGAATAAGCTTAGAGACTAAAGCGAACTCATAGGGGGAATAAGATTACCACTTCAAATGTGGTATCCCAACAAAAGATGGAGAAAATAAAAACTAAGTGGGATGAATACTTTATGATGATTTCTAAGGTAGTTAAGAATAATTTTATCAAAACTTGGATTATGTATTTTTTTATCTAACTCTTGTTGTTTAACTTTGTATTCTTTTAATAAAGCAGTTATGGTTATTAGACTATCAACTCCATATAAGAAATCATAATCTACTGAAAAATTATTAAGTACAGCTTTGACTAATCGTCGGCTTAATCCAAAATCACCTGCTATAGGTTGTAAAATATCATCACCAAAACAGGCATAAACAATGGGAGAACTGAAATGATTTGTTGCATTACCTTCATAACGGTTTCTTGAATATATGGGTATAACGTAATCCACATTTTCGAATACAACCGGTCTAAGAAGTTTATCAATCCATAAAGGAGAAATTGATTTTAAGTCAGCATCAATCATTAAAAAATATTTTCCATTTTGTTTATATCCAAAATGAAAACCTTTTTTAATACTATGTCCTTTACCGGTTTTTCCTTTTGAACATTTTAAGACAATTTTTAGACTTTCTGTTGCTGTTGATTTAAATTTATTTATAGTATCATCGTAACTATTACTATCAGAGTTGATTATATATTTTGAGAACTCTGGGAAAAAATTAGTTAATCCTTGATCAATAATTTGTGTTACGAATGAAATATTTGCTTCTTCATTTAATGATGGAATGATTGTAAATATCTTTTTCATAGCTATACTATAGCATTAATAATTTCATTCGCCATGTCTTTTGGATTATTACCATATACGTATATAAAATTAGTGCTCATTATTAATTGAATAATTTTGTCTCTTTTTCCTACTAATTCATCCGAATCCATTGAGGGGAGCCCAATTGGACGATCTGAGAATTCGTAAAGGTAATTAAAGGGTTTTAGAAGGTTATAATAAAGAGTTCTTCCATCGCTTCTTAAGTTCGAAAGTGTTAATTTAATAAGAAGTCTTTTTTCTTCAATTTTCGAACTTAAGAAAAGTTCATATGAACGGTTAGCAAGTTCTAATAAGTAATTTGCATTAATATAATAACTGTCTTCTGCTTGTTGAAGATTGGCTAATTTTTCGTCAATTTCATCGATTTTAGACTTAAATTATCTATATAAATTTTTTTACTAGTACACCCCCCCCGAAAAAAATTATGATAAAACAATTGGAGACAAAAATAAACAAAAAGATATTTTTCTCTAAAAGCAAAGAAATTTCTGGTTGTTAACTTTAAATTCTTTCCTTGTTTATCTCATTTCTTGAACTAGTTTATTAAAAAACAATCTTTTTCTATAAAAAATTTCAATAGAGTTTAGATAAACAATATGAATGGCGAGTTCTATTTAACGTCAAAAATAATGGAAAATCATTTAAGCTTTTAAAATAACTTGCTTGATTTTGATCTTCTGGTCTTACTTTTACTGAATTTTTAAGAAGAACAATATCCTTTTTACATAGCCAAGAGTTAAAAAAAATTGAATCAATCTTGAATGAATTTTTTTCTCAAATATATAGATCGCAATCAGCATAAATTCTAACGTGATAGTTAACTTCATAATAAACATAAAGAAGGTAATTCTTTTGAAAAGAGATAATTAATTTTATTTTTTCTAGCTCTTTTTTAAATTTTAATAAGTTGATTGAATGAGATAAAGATTTTCTGGTTTAAAAATGTTCCTTTTTTGCTTAATATTGGTATTAACTCTCAAATTTTTTCTTGAATAGATCTTACCATCATCTTTTAAATTATTATCTGCATGAGTAATTAAAAAAAGATTTTTTCTTTGTAAATTATGAGGTGACAAATTAGTCATTTTTAGATAAAGACTTTAATATTTAATTTTAATATCCTATAATATCTCAAGAAGATATAATCTAGAGAAAAAAAGTTTTTGCCTAATCGACAACTATGATTTATTGTTTAAACATTGCTGATTTTATTATTAAGATTGAAATTAAGGCAAAAAGTAAAAAAACTTTAATAAAATATAAAAATATAATAATTAAAAAATTTAAAGAATTTGTTCTGATTAATAATAAAAATAATAAATATGATTATGAGCTTTTAATTTATGAAAAAACAGATTTTTTTAATCTTATAAAAAATAAAGATACTCATTATGTCTTTTTTTTCAAAAAGGTCAATAAAAGAAAAATAATTAGTTTTTCTTATTTAGATGAAAATTTATTAATGTTAATAATTAAGCACATTCTATGTGAACTATTTTCTACCCATAAAGGATTTATTCTCCATGGATCAGCTAATAAAATTAATAGTAATGAGGCCATGCTTTTTTTGGGAAAATCTGGTTCAGGTAAATCTACAATCTCAAACTTACTAAACGAAAAATTTCCTAAGATTGCCGATGATATTGTTCTTGTTAAAAAAAGCGGAAACTCTTATTTTATCCATCCTTTGCCTTTTTTTGAAAAGAGTAATAGATATAGTTTTTTTAAAAAGTTTTTTTTTATAAAGTATGTTTTTTTAATAAAAAAATCTCCGATTATAAAAATTGAGAAAGTAAAAATAGAAGAAATAATTAACAGATTTTTTGATAATTATTTCGGACAATTCTTTTTATTTTTTAAGAATAAATCATCTTACAAAAATATGATTCTTTTTACTAAATTTGCTAAAAAATTAAATATATTCCTTTTAAAATTTAATAAAAATAAAAAAGAGCTTTTAAACCACTTTAACAACTCTTTGTATTACAACCAGGCGGAAGAAAACAATTAGGACAACCATCTCTCGAAGCAGAACATTGACCACAGTATGTTGCAAAAAGATCACTAGGGTTGTAATTAAAATTATACTTTATGTTAATAAAATTTTTTTTAATTTTTGGCTTTAAGTATTTTTTTTTATTTTGGTTAATTCTAATTTTCATATTTTCTTAATTTAATAAACATAAATCTTTAAATCAACTATTTGTTTATCTAAGTAATCTTTAAGATTGTTTATATCAAAAGGATGAGAAGGATCCCAAAGTTCTATTCTTTTAATTTTTACTCCTGGTTTTATCTCTTCTAAATCTGCTCTTACAAAATCTTGTCCATTTTTTTTAAAAACACTAACTTTTTCTAAGTTTTTTTCAGTTAAATAAAACCACATCGACGATTCAGGATAGTCTTTATTTTCAACTCTAAAAGCAAAAGGAAAACATATCACTCCTGGATACAAAACACCATTTCTTCTGTCTTCAACACATGCTTCTTTTCTTTCAACTTCTATAATTTGATCTATTCCACTTTCTTGGTAGATAAGTGTTTTTGCTTCAGAATCTGGAAGTAAATACATTCTTTTTAAGATATTTTCCCAAACACTTGGGTGAAAAGCCATTTTTTTTTCTTTTATTTTTTTAAATGATTCAACAGGGATAGATCGATGTACTTTTTTTAGTGGTTTTTCAATTTTTTGATTTCCTTCAAATTTTTGATTTTCTTTTCTTGAAAATAAAAAAATTATATATCCTAATTCAATAGTTATAAGAAATATTAAAAAAATAAATGTAATTTTTAAAAATTTCATTTTGGATTTTGTATTATTTTATTAAAGTAAAAAAA
>JANWZV010000083.1 GCA_025061805.1 Candidatus Dojkabacteria bacterium
ATGCAGAAATTTAGTGTATAGATGTTTTGTGATTTTTCAAACAAATTTTTGTTTTTATTAAAATAATAAAAGCTAAAAAATATTGTTTCAGCAAACATCAAGTTTTATGCTTTAGTAAAATTTATGAATGCAAAACAAATCTGCTTCTTCAACTAATCGTCTTAAAAACATTTTCAGACGTGCTAGTTGTTATATAAAAAACTCAATAAAATCTCTTTCTGTTTTATCTTTTTTATTTGCTGAGGGGACCAGAGAGTTAATGAATAACAATTGTGCTAATCATGGATATGTTCAGATATGGGACAACAACGATCCGCTTAGGGCATTTGCAACTTATAATTGTCCTTCTTATTATAGGTTAAACATAAGAGTAGCAGGTGGAGAGCGTATTTATATGGGATTTCATGTAAACAATTCAAATGATGCTACGCCTACTATTGCGAACGATGTGTGGTTTAGATTAGTAGATCCAAATGACAATATAGTTATGGGGCCTATAAACATAAATAGCTCAATGGGACCTGGATGGATCAATACTTGTACTCAAGCTTTGATAGGTCCAAATGCCTTATATGTTGGTGGTTATAATCCTTTAGTTTATAATGTTCCTGCTGGACCAGCTGGTGATTATTATATAGAATTTGCTGTGAACAATAATCCAAATATATATCAAAAAAGAGTTTTTAGATTTTTTGATATAACTGTTGCTAGATGGAATGGTTCTGCTTGGGTAGAGAAAAAGGGTAGATTGTGGAGCAAAAAATGGGATTTGACCACTAGAGGCAGCACAAATCCTTTTGTTGGGACTTTATATACATATTCTTCTGATTCTGTAGTAACAAGTTTTGATTTTAATGGCATGAGACCGTATGGATTTGAAGTAAGCTGTAATTCTTTTGGTGCATCTAATGTCGGTACGCCTACAAATAGAAGACGTTCAGATTATAGGCAAAACATCATAAATAATGGTGGCATTCCTGCTGCGCCAGAATATCCTGTATTTTTGAACGATCCAGATATTGAATTTTATCCAACTGGAATTGTTGCAAGCATAGATTCTTTTTCTGTGATACCTTGTACACAATACGGTTATTGCATTTATGTTTCTTTGTCAAAAGCTGGGCAAGTTTCAGTTACTTTGAATTTTAATAATCCTATATACACTCCAAGAAATTTCATTGCAAATTTGAATGCTGGATCTAATTGTATATCTTGGGACGGCAAAGATGGTAATGGAAATCTAGTAGCAAACGGCACTGTTGTTAATGCAATTTTAGATTTTCAGACTGGTTTAACACATTTGCCTTTAGTGGATGTTGAGCATCACAATAATGGATTTAAAGTTATTTTGGTGCGACCAACTCATAAGCCAAATAGTACGCCTTTGCCTGCGCCTAAGATATATTGGGATGACGTGTTACTTACTGATCCTTGGAATTCTCTAGATGGTGTTTCTAACTTGACTGGATGTACGCCTACTCCAACTCTTGGATGTCACAGATGGCAAAACAGAGGCATCAACAATGCTAATCCAGAAGTTATAAATACTTGGTGGTATACTAATTCAGAGCAACATACTTTTGTTCTGAATATAGATTCTACAAAATGGAAAATAAATTCTCAAATTAGTTCTTGTGGAGGCAGTTATGTTGAAGTAAAATTTTATTTTCTGAACGAAATACCAACAAATTCTATAAATTGGAGCATAAACACCACTCCGTCTGGATTATTAGGACAAGCATCAGATACAACTATAACAACAAATGGAGACACTATATTTTTTACGCTTCATTTCCCAATAACAATAAATAGTTCATCCGTTACGATTGCTTTTTCCGTTTGGTCAAATAATGCACAATATACCTATTGTCAAGACAAAGACACCGTTTATTGTGTGGTTCTTAGCTATCAGGATGTTAAAATAAATTTAGAACAAACAGTTTGTTCAAACTCTTTTATAGTTAGAATAAAAAACATGGGATCAGAACCTGATTTAATTATTTTAGAAACTTCAAAAGATAGCATAAACTACATAGATAATTTCTTTGACTTTGAAAGTGTCTATATAGAACCTAAATCTGAAAAAACTGTTAATTTCAGAGCAGATTTTAAAGAAACAAACTATTTATACTTAAGATTTGTCTCAGATTTCTACGGGAAAATTTATGCACAATATCTTATAACTAAACCATCTCAATTTTATTCTATAAGCATATACAAGTCAGATGGATCAGTATTAATTTCATCTAGAATTGTTGCTGATGAAGACGAAGAAAGAAGCATTATTTCTTCATTGCCTTCTGGTCTTTATTTTATATTAGAAGAAAAAAACGGTTGTTCTAACTTAAGGAGGGTATTAATTGCAAAATAGTCTGCTGCACCTTTGAATCATAAAAACTTATTCCAAATTCAAAAATTGCTTTTCTTTCAATACAATTTGAATTGGAACAACTTTTTTCAAGACTTATTTTGTTCAAATTGCATTTAGAGTAAAAATAAAATTCGTCTTTCATAAAAAATAATCCTAATTGCATTGGATCCAAAACATTAATGTGAGTTATTTTTTCGTTTTTGTTTATTATTGTGTCATTTTCGTTATTTTGCGCATCTTCTGAAATACTTTTTATTTCGAAAACATTTTCATCTATAAACAATTTTTTTAAGATTTCTTCTGTCTTGCTTAACATATAAAGCATAGCCTCATCTTTGCTTAACCTGCAACTAGAGATGTATGGAAAAAAATACTGATTTCTTTCGTAGTTGGTTACATCTTTTAACCTTCTTAACAAATTAGCAAATATAATTGCCAGAGAAGTCTTAGAAGAAAGATAGATATTCGATTCCAAACTTATACGCTGATTATTTTCAGAAGAAAAATTTGAAAAAACAAAAAAACAATTTGAAGTAAACAAAGTCTTTGTATTATCCGCATATGAAAAGTTTGATATATTTTTAATTTCTTCTAATTTACTTTCTTTGCTTTTAAATATTATTTTGTTCGCAATTTGGTACACAGAAAAGTACCGTTTATTAACTGCTCTGTTCACGTTGCAAAAGTTTTTGTTTATTACTGATTTGTTTAATTTTGGTCCAAAAGTTGCTCTTAGATCTACTATTTTGTGCAAATACTTAATAGAATCGTTCTTAAACCTATGCGAGTTCAAAAAATTTTCTGTATAGTATATAAAACTTAAAATTTCCTTTTGATTTTCTTTTGTCTTATCAGGTGCTCTGTTGTTTAGAAAAGCTAAACGGTTACCACTAACTGAGCCTCTCATATATATACATATATAACCGAATTCGGTTATATATAATTGAGACAATGAGTTACCTTTTGAGCACCAAATTTTATATAGCAAAAATCAAAGCAGATTCAAAAAAAATAGATTTTAGTTTTTTAGAATACAACGAAGAGCAGAAGAAAATAGGATATAAATTCTTTGAAAACGATATTGTTCTAAATAAAAGAAACGAAAAATTAAGCTTTATACTGTCAGCACTCAACGCAATCATACTATACTACATAAAACACAAAAAAGAATACAACTACCTTTTGACGAAAGTTGTGAAAAAATACAGAGAAAAATTTGGAATAGACAAAATTTCTTTCAAAAAATATGGACTTTTGTTCTTTGAAATAGATAATATAAAGAACATAAAAGAGATTGTTTGCTATCACTCTATTATGGAAATTTTCAAAGATACTCCTTTTTTTGACGTTATAAAGAACA
>JANWZV010000084.1 GCA_025061805.1 Candidatus Dojkabacteria bacterium
AAAAGCTCTAAAGAAGAGTGAATAAAATAAATAATAAATAATAAATAATAAATAATAATAGAAAAAATTTAAATATATTAAAATTAAGTATATACTTCAATATTAAAAAATGTTAATGTTAAAAACTTAATTAAACTTTTTGCAATTTATTTAAAGTTAATATGTTTGGAATACATATTTTTTTGTATACACACTTAATACATTAGTTTAGCTATTAATATACAAATAAATAATATAAATTTATACGTACAAACATATATTTACTATAAGACTTTTTTGTAAATAGAAAAGCATAATATTAATTTTTTGACTAATTTCAGACCAACAATAACTTATGTGTATTATGTATTATCAACTAGATTAGAATTTAAGTACTGTTAACAACTGTATCTTAATTTTTAGAAATTATTTTTATATATATTTTGTATTTTGTCTTCAATTTTCAATTGTTAGAGCTCATTAGTCTTGTTTTGCTTGAATAAATTGTGTAAATGCTTTTGTAGCTACTGTTCGTATTTTTTCTATGACAGCAAAAAAAGCAGGATAAGAAAGTAAAACAAAGATTGTACTAGAAGATAAACCAAAAACTATAGTTAAAGCCAGAGCTTCCCAGAAAGGATCAGTCAATGCAAGTGGTAACAAGCCAATTACAGAAGTTAATGTAGTCGTAACTATTGGTCTAAATCTCTGAGATATAGCTGATGAAATACTTTCTCTTATTCCCATACCCTTACTTCTTGCTTGGTTAGTATATTCAATTAAAACTATAGAATTGTTAACTACAATACCAATTAAAGCAGTAAGACCAAGAGTAACAAAAAAACTCAAATCATTGTTTGTTAAATACAAACCAGGAAATAACAATACAAAACTAAAAGGTACCGCTAATAAAATCAAAAATGGTTGCAAAAATGAATTAAATTGCACCATTAATAAAATATACATGACAAATAAGCTAATTATAAACGCTGTTTGTAATGATGCAAAAGATTCTGCATTAGCACTAGTAATACCAGCATCAAAAGTAAACGAATTCTTTGATAGCTCTAATGATTCATTTTGTATGATCTTGGGAATCCATTTTTCTTCTACTTCATTTCTTAAATTTGCAATTGTAGCAGATGTATATTCGTTATCACCAAAACCTACTTCTATTTGTACATATCTCTTACCATCTTTTTTAGAAAGAACATTGAAATCTCCTGTAACAAAATCATCACCTATACCTGTTAATTTGTTTTTCGCTACAAAATCGTTTAATAAATCAGATTGTAAAAAATCTTTAAAATCCTCAGCGATGAATTTTAAATTTTCAACATTATCTGAAAATACTTGCATTTTAAATGGTCTAGGATCTGCTGTAGGTCCCGTTACTGAAGTGTTTATAGTAAAAGATACATTTTGTACTTCGCCTAAAACTTCCTTTAATTTTTTGCCTAGTTCTACAGAAGTAGCTTCTCTTTGATCAAGTGGTATTAAATTTATGTTTATAAAAGCAACATCCTGATTAGCTCTAAAATATTCATACTCTTTAAGGTTATTACCAAGCACTTGTATAATCTTTTCATCAATTTTTTTACTAGTTAATATAGCTTCATCTATGTTCATGTTATTAAAATTGATACTTATAAGAATAGTATTGCTATCTTTCGTAGGCGGGAAAATATTAAATTTTAGTCTGCTTGCAAAATATCCACCAACCCCTATACAAATAAATGTAATTAAAATAACCAAAATAGTTAGTATTTTTGACTGTAAATAAAAATTGACAAACTTACCTAGAGCTTTACCAATTGACAAGGTTATATTTTCTACTTTCAATAGGATTCTTGCTATTAATCCAAGCTTTTTTGTTGAACTCTTATCAGTTAAAAAAACACCAGATAAGAAAGTAATAATCGACAAAGCAACTAGAAGAGATATTGTTAAAGACACAATTACAGTAACTGGAATGAATCTAATAAATTCTCCTAAAGGTCCAGTTACAAATAACAGTGGAACAAACACTAACAACGTAGTAATTGTGCCTAAAAGATCTGCAATACCAATTGCTTCTATAGCTTTTCTTACTGCATTGAAACCTTTATAACCTTGTTTTTTATACAAATCTACTGCCTCTACAACTATTATTCCATCATCAATTAATAGTCCTACAACTAAAATTAAACTAAATAATGTTATAGTATTTAATGAATAACCAATTGCTAATAAAGCTAAAAATATACTACCTAAAGTAATTGGGAAAAATAAAGCCAAAAGTAGAGAAGATCTCCAATTAATAAGAATAAACATTATTATAATTATTATTAATATTGCACTAACAACATTCGTTTCTAATAAACTAATTTGTTGATTAAGATTATCAGCAAAATCACCATTATAGCTAATAACAAAACCATCTAATAATCCTCCTGGTTGTTGTAATTTTTCTATTTTTGATCTTACTGCTTTTGAAATATCAAGTGTACCAAAATCATCACTAGCTTTTACTATACCAATACTTACGGCATCAAAAGAATAAAATTGTCCATCATCTTTTTTAACCACAAATCTTCCAAAAGACTCTTGAACTTCGATAGACTCTTTAGTGATTGGATTGATTCTATTTTTGATTTGTTCAATAACATATGCTTCTTTTATCTCGGGAAGTTGTGATATTTTTTCTGCTACTTTAGCCGCTACCTTCTGAAGATCACGAATATCAAAGTTTGGATTAGCAATACTAAATATCATGTCACTTTTATTGTCTCTTGATGCTACTTTTATTGGCGTAATATTTGGTGATGAATCTTTTGGTAAAAATTTATTTTGAGCGTATTTTTGTTCAATTCTTCTTGCTCCTTCTTCGCTACTGACGTCATCATTAAAAGTTACAACAATTCTACTAAAATTTTCAGTCGTAGTAGATGTGAATGTTTTAACTCCATCAACCTCTTTTATAAGTTCTTCAAGCCTACTTGTAACATCTGAATCTACTTTACTAACATCGTTTACAAAATATGGGGTAGTAATAATTACAGTAGGTATTTCAATTGGTGGGAAACCATCACGTTCTAAATTTTGATATGCAAACAAACCACCTATTAGTAATACTGGTATTAACAATATTGTGAGTCTAGAATTTTTAATAAAATAACTAGTAAATTTTACTATTATATTTTTTTCTCTTTGTTCTATTTGGTTTTGCATAGAGTATAGCTAAATAATTCACACATAAGTAAAACTTATAAATACTTGAGTAAGTTGTTAATTCAATCTAGTAAAGCCGCAAAAACAAAACTTTTCAATCGCTATGCATTTAAAACATTTAGTTTTTAAAACAAAAAAGCAAAATACTAAAAAATAGCATAGATAGTACAATTTGCTAGTGTTATCTTTACTAATCTTATTGCTAATTCGTACTTTATATATTATACCATTATACCATAGAAATTTTTAAAATTGGTTATAATCTCACTTATTTTATATTAAATATTGAACCTTGTAAAGTTTAACGATAAAAAACACAAGATGCATGACAAATTATAAACTATAAAAACAATAATACAATATCCTTTTCATAGCACAGTAAAACATACTTTCCGTATATATTGATATTAAAAAAGAAAACAATAAATCATCTATAAATAAGTAGGACCTATAGCCCTATAAACATTGAATTAAACTTAGTTTTAATTTAAATAACATAAT
>JANWZV010000085.1:0-1571 GCA_025061805.1 Candidatus Dojkabacteria bacterium
CAAAAGTACAAAAGATACTTTTGAATTTACAATTGGTTGTGTTGAATTTTCTTGATGTCTAAAAACAAATGATGATCCTCCTGTTGTTACTGTTACATTATACCAATTAATATCATTATAAATTCCATTTTGACCAAAAATTGCTAATTTTGAAGCAATATATGGTTGTGGAAGAGGATTTTGTGTTAAAGATCCTGGTGGCATATTTGTTATATTTAATGTTACTAAATACATTTTATAATTAATATTAACATTTTCTGATGGAATAAAAATTGGATAAACTGTATATGTTCCATAATTTCCCATTAAAGGTCTATTAATAAAATCACTAGGCCAAGGACCTAGTGTTGAAAATTTTCTCATAGGTGTTGTATAAATACCTGTAATATTTCTTGGATCTTGTGCACAACTCATCTCAACTTTGTTTCGAAGTAAACAATTTTATTTTTATTTAGTATCTATATTTTTAAGTTCAATTACATTATTAAGTTTCATAAATTCTCGAACTGAAGAATACTTGTTAACAATAGTTTCACTATTAATTGAAACATCATACCAAACAATAAAATTTGCTGAAACAGGAGTATTTCCACTATTCGGACCAGAAGTTTCTACTCTTGAATAATTTACTGTTCCATCATTATTCCAATATGTTTTTACAAATAATCCTAAAGGATCTTGTAATGGTAATATTTGACCAAAAAATTTTTTTCCTGGATTAGATATAATTATTTTATCTGAATATGCATTATTTGTCCATAAAGCATTTTGAACAATAACCATATATACTAAACATTCATTATTATCTATTGGATAACTAAGATTTATCCATGCAATTTGTCCTGATGTAAATGTTCCTCCTAATGGAATAAAACCTGTTGAAGAAATATTTAAGTATGCAGGAGAAATAGGAGATAAAACTCTTAATGGATATGACATCTTTTTATTATATTATTTTTAAACTTTAAAGGCAGTTAGCACCAGTTGCCATCATATTGTTATTATTAATATTTTGATAAACTCTCATAAAAATTTGTTGATTTCTAAATGATATCCAAGAAGTATTAGTTGATGAACTTCCTATAAATCCTTTATACCATCCACCTATAGTTGAATTATAAAATCCTAATTGTTTAGCTTGAATAGAAGGAGCAGGAATACTAAATTCAACATATCCACTAGGAACATTATTTTGAATAAATTCTGCATATCCATACCAAAGATCAAAAGTAGGTGTATCGAATAAATGATAAACCCAAACAGAGCCTACTACTAATCCATTGTTATAATTAAAACTAAAACTTTCAAAAAATGTTTGATCTAAATTAAGATTAGGAATAAGAGCTTTTGCTGTATTTGGAAATTCACCAAGTGACATCCTATTTAATTTTATTTAAACAATGGCATTTCTTTAAATTTAGTATATTCTTCTTTTGTAATAGGAATAAATTCATACCATTTAGCATTAATTTCATCATTTGGAGAAGGAAGATTTGTTTTTATTGTATATACTGATTTAGTAGGTTTTTTAATAATTTGCCCCAATATACCTGTAGCAATTTTTTTCTTTT
>JANWZV010000085.1:1670-3519 GCA_025061805.1 Candidatus Dojkabacteria bacterium
CTGTTTTTATTGTATATACTGATTTAGTAGGTTTTTTAATAATTTGCCCCAATATACCTGTAGCAATTTTTTTCTTTTGAAAAGCATAAGATTTTTGTCTTCCTCTTGGAACTAAATAAACATATTGGCCAATATCAAATTCAGGATATTTAACATAATTTATTGATGGCAATTGTGAAAAATCATAACCAAAATAAATTTCAATTGGTATACCTTTTACACTTGTGTGAAATTTTCGATTCAAATAATATAAAATTGAATTTATAATAATATATGAATGTCTTTTTGGATCGATATTTTTTTCTATTCTTTTAATAATTTCATCATTATACATATATATATAATCTCTAAAAACATCTTTAATTTTTGCAATTGTTCTCTCAGCGATATTATTTGCATTAATTGAACCTGAAGGAAGTGCAAAAAATTTTATATTATTTTTCTCACAATAATCTCTAACTTTTTTAACATTAAATTCTGCATCAACAGTTACCATATCAGGTTTTTCTGAAAATAAATCCAAAACTCCTTTAAAATTTGTGAATATACTTTCTTTTGAACCTATGTATACCATTGTATATCGTGAATATACATCTACTCCTATTGTGTACCATTCTACAATTCTATATTTTTCTGCAACATCTTTACCAAAAGTAAAAAAATCTATTTGAATACATCCATTTGGTTTAAACGCAACAATATGTCGATAATCATCATTTTTCATATATTGAAAAGGAAATTTTACTCTTGTGAACATTAGAATATATGCTTTTTAATTAAAACATATACTCTTATTTAAGTTTCTGTTAATGTTTGTGGTGCTCCTTCTACAAATACTTGTTTAGGTGGAATAGGAACTTTAGTTAATTGTTTTGCTAAAGTAGTAGATTTTATTCGTTTCTTTCCTTCTGGTCTTAAAATTTTATCTACATCAGCATCACTTAAATTATAGAAAGTTTTAAAAATATTCTAGCAGCAGATCTATTAGGTACTAATTTATTTTGTAATGCATATGCTAAACCAGATTCTGGTGTAGGATGATCACTAATATATTTAGCCATAACTTTTTCTAATCTATCACTTAATGTTCCATATTTTTGAATAGACTGAATTCTTTTCTTTTTTGCTTGTTGTAATAATTCATATTTTTGAGGATCTGATGCTTGAAGTCTATTATTATATTCTAATGCTAATTCTCTCATTCTTTCACCCATTTTACTTCTTATACTTTTAATTGTAGGATCTGCATTTACAAATTTTAACCAAGGATTATTTGCGGCTATATTTTTATTATAAAGATATTTTGATGCATATTCAATAGTATATCCAACTTTTCTAGGATATTTTCTACCTGATGCTGCTTGTACTCTTTCTACAATAAATTTCTTTTTAGGAATAGCACCTGCTCCTGTAATTAATTCTGATCCTTCTTCTTCTGTGTCGTAGAAACCGTATCCAGCCATTTTAAAAATATTTGTTTTTGATATGGACTAAGATTTTTTAACATATCTTCACATGTTTTTAAAATCTCTTTTCCTGATTGTTTATTTAATCCTGAACCTTCTAAACCTTCAAGAAGTGATAGACCTGTTAGAATAATTGGAATTATATCAAATATTACTGACATATATTTTTAAGTTAAGTTGTATTTATTTAAATAACCATATGGCACAATATTATCATTTTCAAGATGAACTTTTTTATCGTCACTATATTTAATATTTTTTTCTACTTTATTGATAAAAATTTGATGATTTTTTGATTTTATATGATAATATTCTCTAACAATTTTTTCTTGAGTTGTTGAACAATGTTTTGGAACTCCTTTGCATTTTTCTTCTTTATCAAT
>JANWZV010000086.1 GCA_025061805.1 Candidatus Dojkabacteria bacterium
TTACGAGATGTGAATACCTTCTAAAAAGGAATTGACTTGACTTGCCACTTCTAAAATTTTAAGGATCTTTATTTCGATATTTCCTAACATTTACGTTGATAGGATTATATCGAAACAATTATTTTTGCTCTAACATTGTACTTCAAAAAATTTTACCTGTCAAGAGAAAATATTAAAATTCTATGAAAATACTAAACTATATTTGATTGATAATTTTGAAGTTTCATTTTATTAATTATATATATTGTATCTTTTGTTTTACCATTTTGTTTTAAAATACCTAGTTTTTCTAATCTATCCATATCCCTACGCAAAGTACGGGTTGACACATTCCTAATTTTTTTTGATAGATCAGATACTGAAATATAATCTAATGTTTTAATTATATTTAATATTTTTTTTTGTCTTACATTTAATTTTTGTTGTTTACCGTAATTGACTTGATCACTACTAGGTTTAAGGTTAACAGATTGAAACAAATTATGATCTATACTATTATTAGTGCTACTTTTTTGTTCAAGCTTATTATTTTCTATAGTCTCTTCGACTTGCAAGTTACGTTTTACAATTTCAAAGATACTATTTTGTAACTTCTTATATAAGTTATTCAATTGATCGCTTGAAAAAATACTTTTCAAATTTTTTAAATATTTATCAATTACTTCAAAAAAGCCGTTGTGTTGTTCAAATAAAATGTTTTTACGGTCAGCAAGTGAAGTAGTTTTGAGATGAACAAGAAGTTTTTTTAAGAAAATTAACAAAATAATTAAGAATGAAATAGACGAGACAAAGGTAAACAGCACTTTTATAATTTTTACAAATAACTTTTTCATGTATTTTAGTACTAATTTTTACTTTAATGTGTCTAAAGTTATACTATAAGTTAAAAATATCATATGCTACAAATTTTGTAAATTTACTATCTGCATATTATTTAAGTTACTACCTACTTTACATTCTACTTCGAAACTCACTCCTATATCAAATATTTGAGTCATCAATAAATACACCTGTTTTAAAAATAAATAAAAATTATTTTTTCCTATAACGTTAATATTTGGTATTTCAAATACAATTTCATCATGAACCTGTAGAACTAAAAACTTTGCAATAGATATAGTATCAAATACAATAGTAGTATCATATAACTTAGCCAATAAAAGTTTCATTATATCCGCAGCAGAGCCTTGAATAACAAAATTAAATAGTTCTCTTTCAGCAGATAGTCTTTCATGCAAATTTTGAGATAAAATTTTTCTATTGTATCTACGACGTCCAAATATAGTTTCAGTATACAAATTTACACTAGCTGATGCAATTACTTTATTATAATATTCATTTAGTTTAGGAAACATGTTAAAAAATGAATTTATATAATTTTTAGCATCAGCAAATGATATATTTAGGGTTTGAGATAAAGCAAAAGGGGACATTCCATATATTATACTATAATTAACTTGTTTTCCTAATTCTCTGTCATCATCTGTTACTTCTGTAATATTTTTTTGCATAATACCTGCAGCTGTGAGTTTATGAATATCTAATTTATTATTAAAAGCACTAATCATATTGTTTTCTTTAGCTAAGCCGGCTAATACTCTTAATTCTTGTTGGGAGTAGTCAAAAGCAACGAATACGTTATCGTTATCTGGAATAAAGCACTGTTTAACATTTACTTGAAATACATCTTTTTTAGGTAAATTTTGTAAATTTGGATTTTTGCACGATAATCTACCAGTAATAGTTCCATTTTGATCAAAGAAAGCATGTATACGGCCATCATTACATAAAAACTCTTTTAAGTTTAAAAGGAACGTGTTCAAAATCTTACTAGCTTCTCTGTATTCTAGTATTTTTTCGATGATAGGATCTGAATGTAAGAAAGGCTTTAAACTAGCTTCATCGGTTTTATAATATAACTTTCCTTTTCTTGCTAATGGCAAACCTCGTTTTTGGTGCAACAAATATGCAATTTCTCTATTAGATTTTAGGTTAATATTATATCCAGCTATTTCATTAATTTCATTTTGTATTGAATTTATTTTGTGATCAAGTATTTTAATATTATCATTTAATAAATTTACATCAATTTTGATACCTAAATGTTGCATATTTATAATTGTATACGTAACTTTCTTTTCTATTTCGTATATTTTAGATAATTTATCGTTGTTAGATATTATGTTTATAAAATCATTATATATAGAGTACAAAATATCAAAAAAATAATAAAAATCATTGATTTTATTAATACTATAGTTTTCAAAATGAAAAGAATTTTTCAACAAAAAAGGATCTTGCCAATAAAGATAATTTATATCAACATTATTCTTCAGCAAATAATAAAGCAAACTATGAATATTAATAGTAATAAACTCTTTTTTTTTATCGATTAAATACAAAAAAAATTCAGTAATGTTTGTATTAATCTTATATAAATGATTTTTATTATTTAAACTTGATATAACTAGATAATCTATGTTTCCAATAAATGAACTAGTAGTAAACGGATAAAAAAATAAGAATATAGGATAGTTTTGTATATTTGTAAACAAATTTTTCAGACCATTTAATGAATATACTTCATTAAGAACATAGCCAAATAAATTGTATATTTTTTTATTGTTATTATGGAATCCAATATCTACATTGGAAATACCATCTAAATTGTAATTCTGAACTTGAAGATAGATTTTTGATAAATTTTCTATCTTTTTAATCAAAGAATAAAAGCGAAGTTCTTTAAATTTTTTTAATATATTTGCACTGTTAAATACAAACTTAACATAATTATCATCAATATCTAATGGTAAACTAGAGTTTAATTTAGCTAATTCGTGTGACTTTATCATTTGTTCATAGTCAATTGATATTTTTTGTTTTAATTTTATAGATAAGTTGTCTAAGTTAGCTATTAAATTCTCTAAATTACCATACTTAAGAAGTAACTGAATTGCTGTTTTTTGTCCTATACCCGATACTCCTGGGATATTATCTGATGGATCGCCAGCTAAAGACTTATAATCAGCTATTTGATTTGGATAAACACCAATTTTTTCAAATACTTCTTCCCAAGAAAATAAACGAGAATCAGCAAATTTCTTAGATGACAAAAAAACTTTAACTATACCTTTTTTATCAATCAACTGAAATAAGTCTTGGTCACTTGTAACAATTATTATTTCTTCAAACAAGTAGTAAAACTTATCTACCACAGTAGCAATTACATCATCAGCCTCATATCCAGAATAACTGATATATCTTATTGAAAAAGCATCTAGTAATTCTTTTAAAATAGGTATTTGTTGTAATAGCATCGGATCTGGAGTATTTCTATTTGCTTTATAAAAATAATAAGTACTTTTTTTAAAAGTTCCTTCTTCAGAATCAAACACAGCAATTATATGAGTAGGATTAAATTTCACTAGTACATCACATAATATTGAAAAAAATCCATAAACAGCATTAATTTGTCTATTATTGGGATCAACTAAATAAGTAGGAAAAGCATAAA
>JANWZV010000087.1 GCA_025061805.1 Candidatus Dojkabacteria bacterium
AAATACTTTTTCAATTTTTTTATTATAGAAGAATTGTCTGAGTAATCAAATTCATAATATTTTGCTTCTTTTATATCTACGTCAAAAAAGTCAACAACTTCCTCCTCAAAATAAACTTGGACTCTTTTTTCTAAATCAAAAAAGTTTTTTTCTTGTTTTTTGCCAAGTTTAAAGTTGTTTATTTTTTTATCTGAAAGCAAATCAGAAAAAACTAAAGAAACTAATAGCGGTATTGAATTGGCAATTTTCAAATGATAATAACTCGAAACAACTTTTGCTCTATCTGCAAAAGGTCTCCTTGCTACGCCTTTTATTACTTTCTCAGTCATTCTCTCTATAAAAGTTCTATCACGTCTATCTTTAATTTGCTCTTTTTTAATATCAAACATTTGAGCTAAAATATTGTTCAAATTATTTACTCTGTCAAAATCCAATATAAACTTTTTTCTCTTAATCGCATTATCATAATCAAAAGGCTTAAAACCAGTTATTTTTCCAGTATCTAAAAATGTGTCTACGAGATAGCCTTTAAGTTCTTCTTCATAAAGATCATATATGCCTTTTACTTCACAATAAAAAACATCTAAGTTTAATGATTTTTTCTTGTTACTTTTTTCTTTTTTAACAGTTTTTTCAATTTTGCTTTCTTTTTCGCTAACATCAATGTCCTCAGTATCTTCTTTTTTGCTAACTATCACGCCTTTCTTTTCCAAAAAAGCATTGTTTAATCTTATAGAATAATAGAGTTCATGTTCAAAATCTGTTTTTCTAATCAATCTAATTCTCATACAATAAAAATTATACAAAAGAAAGTTCCGAACAAGATTATATATCTGAAATATGTCCGTAGAAACAAAAAACGAAAAAGAATACTCTAAAGAATTCAACCATTGGATACTTAACAAACACTTTTACGAACTCAAAGATTCGTTTGATTTTTGTATTTCTAGAATAAGAGACAAGAAAAGACTGGATTTCAAAGAAATAATTTACAACTTCTTTGAAGTTGAAAAAATATTTTCAAGAAAAAAAAATAAAGAAGAAATATACTTTGCTATTTTATACGAATATTTGCTTTATTCAGAGAATTCAATAAAAGTAAATATAATAGAACAGTTAGAAAACTGCATACAAAAAAATGTATTTGACGAAAGACTATTTAACATGAAACTATGCAACGAAGACGGAACTCCAACTTTAGCAGGCAAAAATTATTTCTTTATAAAATACGGAAATTACGAAAAGGATAGGTCAGAAAAAATTTTTCAGAAAATTGCCG
Organism: Candidatus Dojkabacteria bacterium; assembly: GCA_025061805.1. Classification (GTDB taxonomy): domain Bacteria; phylum Patescibacteriota; class Dojkabacteria; order J137; family J137; genus JANWZV01. The sequence goes on from JANWZV010000087.1 coordinate 1,280, forward strand.
AAAACTATATTAAACCAAAGACAATTCAGGACATAACGAACCATTCAATAATATACTTACAAGAAAAAAACATAATAGATGTCTTTTACATTGAAAATAAATATTACGGACTAATAACACATAAAGGGCAAGTTTTAATAAAAGGTAACAAAAGATCAAAAAACAAAAGACTTTTTATATATCCTATCGAAGAATACTTCTCAGAACAGACTGAAATGTGTACTCATCAGTAGATTGAGGACCTCTTGCGCTAACACCAAACGGCATCATGACTACTTGAACCCAACTTAACCTAGAACATAACTCATTAAAAGTTATTTGAGCCTCGGCACTATCATCAAATACACAAACAACTTTTTCAGCATTTTTTGAAATGTTTTCTAAATCAGATATGTTCAAATCATCAATTTTTTTGTTTTCTATTAAAGAAACATATCCGCCTAAGTTATACAAAACAAAACTGTCGCCTAAAGAATAAAACTTTGACAACGACTTAGAATCTGGAAAAACTAAAATATAATCTTGATTTGAATTCAAAATGTTCTTTATTTGCGAAATGTCGTTTATAAAGTCATCAAGTTTTCCTTCAGCAAAAAGCTTTACACAATTTCTTACAATAGACGAACCGTATTTGTCTTGTAGTTCACTTATAGTTATCCTAGTCATGAAAATAAAATAATCCGAAAATTATTCAACCAAAATTATTTCATCAGCAATCTTTGAAACCTCCATTTCTAAGTTTGTCAATACGCTTTCTAGACTTTTGTCTTTTTCAGCAATCTTCATAACACCAGCATCGTCAAGCAAATCGTATAAAACATCAGAAACCTCTGATATAATCTTTTTCTTTTGTTCTTCATTCTTAACTTTTCCACCTCCTCTACATATTATATCAAGAACCAATATTGTTATAAAATACTTTAAGTTGTTATAAGTTATAACAGGTGCATCATGATTATATTCATATCCTTCAAATTCTTTAAAACATTTAAAATTTTGCCTCGCCTTTTCATATAAAAAAACTATCAAACTTTTTAATAGCTTAAATTTATTCGCACTTGATAATCCTATAACAGACACTTTCAAAAAATCTAAAGAAGGTTTTATTATTTTTTCTAATTCAGAACTGGAATAATATCGCCTCTTTGTTATTTTCACAAAAAAAATTATACTCTATTGCTCATTTTACTTCTAATATGACATGCAACTATAACAACTAATAAATCAACTAAATTTTCTTTCTCAATATAAGGATAATACTTTTCCATTATATTAAGCATATCCTCAAGAGAATAAGTTTTATCTAATATATACCTCGCATAGTTACAATAATAATCATACATTTCAGAATAGTTATGCACAACAATAGGTCGCTTCTTTTTATTGCTTTATAAAATAACTTTGTTGAATTGTTGATCTTCTGTTCTGACCTCCTTTATTCTTTTTTTAACAACATTTTCAAAAAAAGACTTTATTTCTTTAACCATGTGTTCATTATATAGACTTATAGAGTTCTCGTCAGTTATATATTTTGTTTGCCAATTCATAAAAAACAATAGAACCGAAATTAAGGCGGTATGTTGTTAGAGTTATTTGATTCTGCTTGCGAACAATTTTCTGTTTTTTCTTCATTATTTTCTTTTTCTGTTTCAGTTATTTTCTTTATATAAGAGGCTTTATCAGAAAATTCTTCTAAATACTTTGCTTTCTTGTATAAAACATTATACATATACTGATCAAGCGTATTCAGCGCAATATAATAATAGTACATACAAACTTTTGTTTGTGATATTCTATGAATTCTGTCTTCTGCTTGTAGAAGAGTACTTATGCTCCAATCAAGTTCTAAAAACAAAATAGTGTCTGCTTTTGTCAAAGTTAGTCCCTCAGAACCAACAGAGAAAGAAGTTATAAGCCATATAAAATCATCTGAATCTCCTTGAAATGCTTGAGTCGTGATTGCTCTTTCTTGATTGCTTGTTTTTCCATATATAGTTCTTAAATCAACATGAGGATAATGTTTTTTAATCAAATTACAAAGTTTTTCTACCACTTCATTATGATGACAGAATATAACTAACCGTTTCTTGTCTTCAAATTCAGTTAGCATTTCAACGAAACTATCAACTTTAAAAACACTTATGACTTTT
>JANWZV010000088.1 GCA_025061805.1 Candidatus Dojkabacteria bacterium
CATTATGTATGAATATAATAAAGACTATTCAAGGACAATGTCAGCTTCTACTTTAGCTTTTTCTTCTTTTACAAGAACTTCTTCAGTATAATCTTTCAGTTCCTTAGGCATATTATTGGTGTATTCTGTCCCTTTTTTGTATACGGTACCCCTAAAATATACATTTGATTTTAGAACTGTTTTAATTTGTGTTTGTGTTTTTGCCATATAATTTTATATACAAATATAAAACTATGAAACTACGTCATACAAGAGAATACCAGCATCTTGATTTGCGATGACAAACTGATATTCATCTCTAACAGCGACAAGCGATACTTCTCCTGTTTTGATTGTTACATCTGGAGATACTGGAACTTCTAGTACTTGTGCTTCTTTTCTCATATAGCATCTTCCAAATGATTGTGGCATAAGGAATGCATCTTCCGAAGAGAAATAAATCAAGATTTTCTTAGATACAAGTGGTGAAAGAGTTCCTCCATCAATATCAGAACCACCACTTCGTGACAATGTGTCAGTAATGTATACATTTTGAATGCCAAATGATTTTTTTACAAATGCAACAACTTCATCATCTGTTGCTGTCATTGTGTATTTCATTCTTTCAAGGACTTTGGGATGATTAGCAAGTGCATTAACAACATCTTGAGTGAGTACCATAGAGTTTGGTCTAATACCTGAGCTAACTCTTACACTCTCAAATGCATTCTTGATGACAATATAAGGGTCAGAGTTAGGATTGTCAAATTGATCAGCAAGTGTAAGCTGTAGATTATTAGTATTGTTGGCTGGGTCAAGAGCAAGAGATAGTGCTTGTGCTTCCTTAGTAAGATTATCAATAGATTTAAGCATAAGAACTTTATCTCTGCTTGCTTGAATTGGAGCGTCTGGATTTTCAATTTCTGATTCATATACTGGTGCATACATTCCATATTCCTGCAGTTGGAACTCTTGACTTGTTTTTACACTGAAATCGATTTTGTGCATACCTCCCTTTTCTGAAATTCTATGGTCTACGATTTGCATTCCTTGTCTTCCAAGAGACTTGATTTCACCTTTCTTTTTTAATGTTATTTTCTTTGGGAAAATCTTGTCCCAGACAAATGTATTGGTCTGATTAGCTTCCATATTGTATGCGTCTTGCAGAATTTCATTCTGATAAGAGTCTTTAAATTCTGTATTAAATTTGTGTACTACTGGTGCTCATTTAAATGCAATTTTTGTCATTTTTTTGTCAATATATAAAATAAAAAATAAATAATTAAGCTTTAAAAGTAGGAACTTTCATGATTTCAACAATCTGATCGGTAGCTGTAGATGCTCTTACTGCTTTAGCTACTACGTTGTCTCCTGTTGTTGCAACTACGAATTTTCATGTAGCTGTTGTTTTAAGATTTGCTCATACTGCAAAAACTCAGCCAGAAACTCACAAGATGAATGTTCCTGTATCAATAGCAACCATGTCGCCTGTTTGTGCTTGGTGCATTGTTGTTCCAATGAAATAAGGAGAATTAGCTGGCGTAAGATTGGTTCCATTCTCTGTAGTTGTAAGAACAACAGCAAGATGTTTTGCCAATACTGCTTCAGCTTCGAAAGAAGGATTGATTTGACTGTGTACGATTTGTTTGTTTGTCATTTTTTACGTAAAATAAAATAAAAAGATTAGATGATTGTGCATTCTTTCATAAGAATGTCTTGTGCTTGCGTAATTGAAATGTTTTTTTCTTTTGCTAATTGTTTGCTTTTTTGCGAAAACTCTTGCTTAGTAAGCGTTTTTGGCTCTTCGTCTGGCAGAACAGAATTGATTTGTTTTTTTGAGATTGCTTCAACTAAAGCGTTGAACTTACTTAGAACTCCCTCAACTAGAGATAGCTGTGTTTCATTCATTGTCGCAAATGTTTTTATAGCTGTATCTTCAAGATTGAACGTTGCAAATCTCTCTTTGAGAGTAAAGATTTTTTTGTCTGCTTCCAGTTCTGCAATGCGAGAATGTAGTTGTGCAATTACAGGATCAACAGTTTCTTCTTTTTTCTCAACCTCTACAATTTTTTCGACTTCTACAATCTTTTCAACCTCTACTGTGTCTGTCATCGCTTTTTCTACATTAGCTATAAGTTCTTCGGTCTTTTCTTCCTCAGACAGATCGCTAAAAAGTTTTGCAAGAGAAATTTTATCAGCAAAAGATAGTTTTCATTCCTGAGAATGTTTTTCTAACAATGATTTAATTTCCATTTCGTTGGTAAAATAAATAAAATTGTCTTGTATATGGGGATTGCTTGCAACAACTTTCTTCATTCCGGTGTAATACGGATAGTTGGTCAATGCTCCACCCACAATGACATCTTGACCTATTTCTCCAGTATCTTGATTTTCATATATATCACATATCTCTATAGAGAAATATTTGTAATGTTGTCAAGATATGTTATAGGCTCATTCGTCTGTTAGTTGCACTTGTGCGAATAAGGCTTGTCATAATTGATACAATCATTGTATTCGTCATTGTGCCTTACTGCTCATATTGTGGTCGATGTTCACTGGAATATCATTTGGATATATTTTTTTTTCCCAATTATTGATAATATTGTCAAATGTTTTTTGATTGACAATAATTCTTCAGTATATTGGATGTTTTGTGTCAGAAAATTTTAGTATTTGAATATCAATAATATCTCATTGTGCGTATTGTTTCACTGGTGTATCTATTGCAAAACAATTTCTAAATATTTTTGGTTTTTTCATCTGATTAGAGAGTGAATATAAATATATATTTTATTATTTTTTGTTTGCTTTTTGTCAAGGGAAAATAATTTGTCATATATCTGTCTCTTTCCAATAATAATCAATATTGGCATCTGTAAATACTGCCAAGCGTCATTGATTGATTGCGTCTAACTCATTTACTCAACATGTAGCAACGTGTTCACGTATGCTATCAATGGTCTCTTGACTTGTTTTTTTAATTGCAACACCTATCTCTCTACTTGCTTCTTGTTTCCCTACATCAAATAAGTGCTTATAGCGTTTCCAATCTTCTTTATATTTTCTTGATAATTCGATATTCTTTTTAATGCTTTCGAGATTTATTGTTTTATTGCTGTATTGATATCATTTTGTCAATCATCAATATTGATAAGCAATGTGCATTTCTTGTTTTGTTTTTTCTTGTTGTTGTCAATATTCTTCTTGCTTAATTTTGGGCAATTCTACGATTTGTCTAATATAATTCTCAGTTTCTTGTGTTTTCGTTATCATACCAGTATTGACTGCTTTAGCAATGTTGTCGATTTTAATAGATTGATCAACAAATCATATATCGATAAGCTCAAACTTTGGTAATCTTTCAATTGTTCCAAAATTTATTGCTACTATTTTAGGGACAATATATTGATTTATTATCGATAAATCATACT
>JANWZV010000089.1 GCA_025061805.1 Candidatus Dojkabacteria bacterium
CTTGTTTACAGCTGTGAATGGTTCTCTTAAAAGAGTTGGTGCTGTAATACTTGATGAATCATATATTGAATTATGATTGACTAAACTGAGCACTATTGTTTTCTTATATCGTTTATTTTCACTACACCAGCATAATCAAATCCAGGATCAAGAGTAAAGTCTATTCCAGGAATATCAATAAGTTTTGTTGCTTTGTTTCCAGTCCAATTTGCTATAACTGTAGCAGAAACGGGAATTTCTATTCCATTAAGTAGAAGTCCTTTTATAAATTTTATATTTTCTGCGCTTTGAGAATCCATAAGATTTTCGTCAAGCATTTTCATATCAGCCATTAACCAATCGCCTTCAATGTAAAAATCTGTAACGTAATGCGTAATAGCTTTGTTTAAAAGCATTTGATCAACAACGGCAACAATTTCACTTTTAATCAGCTTCTTGTCTCTGTGTATGTGCGTAATTGCGCCCACACAGGTTTTTGTCTGTAATCTGTGCTTGCATAAATCTGATTTTAAAAATTCATCAATCACATTTCTTGTGAATATGCTTCCATCACTGGCTGCTGGCTTCCCAATAGGGAAAACTTTGCATGTAACTTTCATTGAAAAAATTATACTATAAAATTTGTTTTTCGGAGAATTTTTTTATATGATGGAAACAAAAGAAAAAATAGAAAAAACAAATATATCTACTTTGCAAGAATTAACAGATTTCTACAATAAAACATTAGATTATATAAACTTTGATGGATCTTTTAATAAAATGTACGGCTCTGTTTTAGTTGCTTATCATGATTATCATGTGTTTTTGGCTATATTATCAAAGTTTGTTTCAGACAAAGAATTGTCCAAACTAATTTCAGAGGCATCTTGTTTTGACATAGACGAAAACTATAATTTAAGTTTCAAAGAAAAGTTTCTAAGAATAAACGAGCATAATGATTTTCTTTTAAGTAATTTTGAAAATTTTGTATTTTTTGATACTCGTGTTATATATAAATTTATGAATTGTGAGTTTAATTTTGACAAGAAGGTTTTATTTGATTTTTTGAAGTTTAAATTTAACAACAGAAGCGATCACGATCACGATAGGGATGGTTCTTATCATACTAATATGGTTACTGCTAATTTTGTTTTTGAAAAGGTTATTGAAAAGTATATTGAAGAAAAAGGATTAGAAGAAGACAGAGTTATAAATGTTTGGATGCCTTGCAGTGGACATGGCAATTTGGCTCATGAGAAGATTATTCAAAGAGTTCAAGAAAAATTCAATGTAAAAATAAATCTTTTTTTAAGCACTATTGAATTTGAAGATGTAGTTATATTGAAACTAAAACAAGAATTTGGCGAAATAAACAAGAATTCTAAAATTTTTCAATGGGATTTTTTAGAGTGCAGTCCTTTCATAGAAAAAGATGTCAAAATGTTTGGGTTTCCAGAAGATTTGCTTTTATTGGTTTCAGAGAAAGGCAAAAGATTGATTATATACGACAATCCTCCTTTTAAGGGACAGAATACAGACAAAAGAAAAAGTAAAGATATTAAAAAGATAGTTAAGTATTCTACTGGAAAGTGGAGTCAAAACATTAAAAGAAAATATTCTCGTGTTGCGAAAGAGATGTTCAGATTATTCTTTGTAAAAGCATATGAGATATGTAATGATGTTTTCATAGCATTTTTCCACACTCATTCTTTGCTTCGTGGAGAAACAATTATTTTCAGAGAATTTTTTCAGATTTTTTCAGGGAAGTATGTTTATGGTATAGGCATGAGGTCGAATAAATGTTTCGAAAACTTGAAGAGCATTTTCACAGTTATGGTTACCATGTGGAACTGCGAAAATAAAATGAAATATGATCCATATCACAAATACGAAATAAATGTTTTTGATTTTTCAGATGAATTAAAAGATTTTGTTTTCTTTAATAAGTTTTTAGTAGGCAATATCAAAGAGTCTGAAAAAGTTCAAACATATTTTAAAGACAGTGTCAAAAACATATCTTATGATATTTTTGTTAAAGAAAAGCCAATAGTTGCTAAGTCTCTTTATTATGTGGCTTCTGATTTGTCTAATATGTCTAAATATATGAATCTTTATGTTTCTTCTAACAAAGACAAGTATGCGCAAGTCATAAATTCTCATAATGTTTTGACTTTGGGATTGTTTTTTTCGATATTTAAAGTATTTTATACTACTGAAAAATTTATAGACTTATATTATTTAAATTATTTAGAAAGCGTACAAGACAAAGAAGAATTTTTTACAGATGCTTTAATTTTGATGTTGTTTTCTACAACTGGATATTCAATAAGTAAAAATTATGAAAAAATCGCAGACCAGAACGGATTTTATTATGAATTTTTCTATGCTGATAACAACATAAAAGATTGCAGTTTATTAATACAAGAAGAAGAAAAAAGAAAAAAGTTTTTGGAGCATTTCGACAAAGAAAAAAACGAGTTTGGAATTTTTTTATCTGATTTTATAGATGGCAAAATAAAAGCACCAATTATTTTTAAGGGTTCTTATTATACTATTGAATCTAAATTAAACGATTTATCTAGAGATCTTATTAAAAAAACTGAAGAAGTGTATTATACTTATTATAAAATATATGGTTCTTCTGTAAAGTGCATGAAGTATCCAATATTTAAAGACATGGTTTTTGCACTGGAAAAAGACAAAAATAAAGAAATAAGGGATGTTGCTGAGTCTTATAGAAAATCATATAGAGAATTAGCTAGAAAATTTATTTCTGATTCAGTAAGACACAAATTTATGACGCAGTATTTTCGGTAAAATTCAAAACATATGAATGCTTCTGTAGCAGAAAAAGTGATAGTTCAAGAAAGCCAAAGAAAAAACGCAGAAGAAATAAAGAAAATATATGATGCTGCAAGTATGTTTAAAGATGCGATTGTAATAGCTGAAGATTTTTCAGAAAAGAAAAATGTTTATATTAACGAACAAATAGTTCATGATATAGTTCGCTCGGTTTATGTTGTTAAAAGTATAGATAAAGACAGAGATATATCTTATAAGCAAGTATTGAAAACTGTTTTTGAAAAGTTTCAGAATTTAAATTTAGACAATCCAACTTATGCTGATTTAACTGCATTAGTATCTAGTGTTTTAGCAGGTATTGACGACAAGTTGTTTATGTCTTATCATTTTATATTGTCTTCTAGATATCAAAGCAGCAGTCAAAAGTCTGATGTTTTTCCGCTTGTTAGGAGAAGGAATGGGCAGATTGTTCATTGGCTGGATTATAAAGTTAAGAATGCTTTAACTGCTGCTTTTGATTCTATTAATGCACAATATGATTC
>JANWZV010000008.1 GCA_025061805.1 Candidatus Dojkabacteria bacterium
TTTCTGAAAATATAACAATAGGAACAAACCTAGGTTCCACCATTCTTTTCGACTTAGGATTAGTAGATGCAGAAGTCTTTACTGCTCCAAAGCAAACATTGGGCTTGGAATTCGATACTGCGATTGTTACTTTAAGTAATGACAACGTTGTTTATCAGAAAATAACACCAAAAGATTTTTATGGACAAAATATTCCAACTGCAACTCCTTTCTGGTTTGTGGTTGGTTCTAAGCTTTGGAAGGCCGCAACTCCAACTGTAATGTTTGGCGCAAATCCAGCACAAAGTTATGTCGCTGGTGATGATATAACAATTTCCGATGGCGTGAATTCGGTAACCGTGACATTTACATCTGGTTTGCCAGCTAATATGCCTCCTGTTTCTGTCAATCAAGCCGTAAATGACATAAACAATGCGATAAATTCTCTTCCTGTTGCACTAAGACCAAAAATTGTTGCTTCTAATCCTATACCTACTCAACTAGTCTTAACAAATTTCGAAGGCGGTGATATAATTGTCACTGACATTGGAAATAGAGTCGTAAGTGCTCTTATATTAAATCCAGGAACGAACTATACTTCATTGCCTACCGTAACTTTTTCCGGTGGTGGTGGTGTAGGAGCTTCTGCTGATATAATACAATCTCTGAATACTGTTACTCCTGTAAGAAGAGGAGGAGGATACAATGTAGGAGATATACTAACTTTACAGGGTGGTAACTTTCTTGTTCCAGGAACAGTATCTGTTTCGGCGGTAGAGAATTATCATTCCTTGGATTCGGTTGTCATAAATAACGGAGGTATCAGCTATCCAGCTTCTTCTACTTTTACTTTTAATGTTGCCGGTCCATTAGTTGGTTTACAAGATACTAACATAGTTTTACAACTTACAACAAATGGTGCAGGTACGGTAATATCAGCGACTATTTTAAACAGAGGTTATACCTTCAATCCTCCCATAAGCCCTGTTTCTATTAATCAGACACATCTTGTTCAACTTTCTGGTCCATCGTTTCCGGGTGGTGGTTCTGGTCTTCAATTAGATTTAAACTTTACGCAATTGAAAAAAATAAATCAAATATCATTGTCATCTGGTGGTAGCGGATATGTCGTAGGAGATGAATTAGTTGTAACAGGCGGTGCTTTCAATTATCAAGCAAGAATAAGAGTAACACAAGTTGACACATTCGGCACGATTCTAAGTAATGGTTGGGAGTTAATTGATCCGGGTGAATATAGATCGTTTTCTCCGGCAATAGTTCCCGCAACGGGCGGTTTGGGAACTGGCGCGACATTCAACGTAATAAGCTTAAACAATCTTACCAATTCAATCAAATTATTGAATGTATCTAATTCTGGACAATATATTACAACTCCGACAAACCCAATAACTTTGTCTGGTGGTGTTGGAGTTGGAGCAACAATAAATGCAACATTTAATATAACAGATTCAGCAGTTAAGTTAGGTGCCATCGGAACTCCTGTTGTTTTCGACCCTGGCTTCAACTGGAATGTTGGAGATTTTCTTGAAATACAAGGTGGTGTAAGAACTCAGCCGACAAGATTAAGAGTTCTAAGCACCACTTCTTACAATAGATTAAATACTAATTATACTATAGTAAATGGAGGTTCTGGTTATCAAGTCGGAGACATCATTACCGTTGGCGGAGGTTCTGGTATTGCTGCACAACTTTTGGTGACATCAGTGGGAACAGGAGGCGCGATAACTGGAACACAAATATGGTATGGTGGTAATTATATTCTTCCTCCGACAGGAAATGTTTCTGCTGTTACGATAGCGACAGCAGGGTCTGGTTATTCAAATGGTATTTTTACTGTTACAGTTTTAGGAGGCACGTTTACGACACCTGCAACATTAAACGTCACTGTCGTGGGCGGTTCTGTTACTGCCGTCTCGGTTGCAACTGGCGGAGTATATACTGTTCCTCCGAATAATCCAGTGCAAGTTTCCGGTTTATCTGGTGGATCGGGCGCAACATTCAATTTAACTTTTACTGGTCCACTTGTCTCTGGTGGTTCAGGAACTAACGCAAGAATTTTTGGTCCTATACAACTGGTAAATGGTGGAATAACAAATGTTGAAATAATAAATCCAGGTAAATATTCTGTATTACCCGCTCCGCTCGGTCCAGGATTCGAAGGTGTCAATGTTTCTTCTCAAGCTTTGGCAGGTAATGGAACTGCTGCAAAGTTCGATTTAATTTATGGTATTTCAGAAATAATACCAACAAAAGGAGGCGATGGTTATACTACTCCTCCGACGATTACGATAACTGGCGGCGGTGGCTCGGGTGCTTCTGCTCAGGCTGTTTTAGGTCAAAATACTCAAACTTTAATATCTCTTGGGTTATCTTCTAGGTTAGGAAATAGATTATTTTATGCTCCGCATTTCAATGTACCCCCGCAATCAGCAAAATACGACATATGGATAAAAACAACAAAACCGACAGGCGGAGCTGACTGGAAAGTTAAGCTTTATTCTCGTTTCACTAAACAATGGTCTCTCATACCTGCTCCTTTCTATCCTGATGATGATTTTGCTTCTTTCCAGCTTGGAACAAATATTTCTGCCGGGGTTCTATATGTAAAGTATAACGTTTATGGAACTCCTCAAAATCCTATAGCTAGTCATGTCATTAAAAGATGGACAGGCCCAGGTCCTTTGGTAGTGACAGGAAGCGTTGTTTCTCCTTCTGTTACTCCGGGTGATCAATTCAGTATGACATTCTATGATCAAAACAATAACTTGACAACAGTTTTGGTAACTCTGACTGGAACTGACTTAACACAAACAATTATTGACATAAACAATGCTCTTTCCGGAGCAGGTGTTACCAACATAACTGTTCAGAATTCGTCAGGACAATTGAGAATAACAAATAATAAATCTTTGACAATAAAATTTGAAAATGTTTCTGGCGATCCTTTAGATGATTTGGGAATAAATGAACAAACTTATTCTAAGTGGGAAGACTTGATTTATGAGGCAAGTGTATCTGCTCCAACTACTCCTCCAGAAGAAGGAACATTATGGTACAATTCTGTAATAAATGTTCCAGACATCATGGTTAATGATGGAACCAGATGGAGAGGATATAGAAATGTTTATCCTTTAACTGATCCAAATGGTCCTATATTGAGTTCTACTCCTCCGATAACACAATCTAATGGTTCTCCGTTGGTTGATAATGATCTTTGGATAAACACATCAAGAGAATTTTTAGATGATTATCCAAAAATCTACAGATGGAGTACATTAGAACAAAACTGGATTCCAATAGATACAACCGATCAATCTACTCCATTTGGAATTGTTTTCGCCGATGCCAGACCGAATGCGAATGGTCAGATAAATGGTTCCAAAAGAATACAAGATATGTTGCTTTCTGACTATGTTGATCCAGATGTTGGCAATCCAGTAGGAGAAGATCCTGTATTTCCGGATCCATTAACTTATCCGGCTGGGATGTTATTGTTCAATACAAGATATTCAACATTCAATGTAAAAGTATGGAAACCTAATTGGTTAGAAGATTTCGTCGGACAATCGTATGATGTTGGTTTAGCTTCTTTCCCTGCCGGAACGATTTCTTCAGAAAATAAAGGAAGATGGGTTACTTTCTCCGGAAATCAATTGAATGGTTCTCCGTACATGGGAAGAAGAGCACAAAGAAAAGTTATAATAAATGCAATGGCTAAAGCAATAAAAACTAATGAAGACATAAGAGCAGAAGACGTTTTCTTCAATATTATTGCTGCTCCTGGATATCCAGAACTTCTTCCTGAACTAAGAGATCTGAACATCGATAAAAGAGAAATAGCTTTTATCATCGGAGATACACCAGCAAGACTAAAACCCGATTCTCAATCTCTTGTCAATTGGTTAAGAAATGTAAACAACAGTGTCGAAAACGACGAAAGAGGGTTTGCTGGTCCTCAATATACTTATTCGGCAATTTACTATCCATGGGGATTATCTACGAACCTTGATGGAAAGAAAGTAATGGTTCCGCCTAGTCATATAGTTCTTAGAACCATCGCATACAACGATCAGGTTGCATATCCATGGTTCGCTCCCGCTGGATTCACTAGAGGAATAGTGCAAAATGCTCAAGCAGTAGGATACTTGAATTCAGAAGGTGAATTTACTCCTGTTGTTTTGAGCCAAGGTCAAAGAGACGTTATGTATGCTGGATTGACAGAGAATAGACCCGCTATCAATCCGATTTCAAATCAGGTTGGCAGAGGATTGGTTGTTTTCGGTCAAAAATCACTACATCCGATTTCTTCGGCATTGGATAGAGTAAATGTAGGACGATTGGTATGTTATCTAAGATATAATTTTGATCTTTTGGCGAAACCTTTCTTGTTTGAGCCGAACGATAAAGAAACTAGAAACCAAGTCAAAGAAACATTCGAAAACTTCTTGAATAATTTGATTTCGTTGAGAGCGATAGATGACTATGCGGTTGTTTGCGACGAAAGTAACAATACACCAGAAAGAATAGATAGAAACGAATTATGGGTAGATGTTGCTATAGTTCCACTTCGTGCCATCGAATTCATATACATACCCATACGCATAAGAAATACTGGAGAAATCTAAACAATCTCATTCATGAAACAACGAAAAGGGGGGAGTATAATCAATTCCTCCCTTTTCTTTTTCATGTTTATTTTTATTGATAATTATAAAAAATATTTAGATTTTATATTATTACCTTTATAAATATTTTTGATTTTTTGATCTTTTTTGGTTTATGTCTACAATAAATATGTTTTTTATTGATTTTTAATCAAAGTATGTAGAAAAAGCTGCTATTTTAAGACGATAAGGATTTCAAGAAATCTATTATCTTTTTTGATGGATTTCTAATGTATTTTATGGCATCTTTATTTTGTTTCAAAGTTGCTAATTGAACTTTTTCAGTCGGATTTTCGATATATTTAATATTCAACCCATTTTGTTTCACTACATACAATTAAATTTTTTCGGAAAGATTTTCGATAAATTTCATGATCATAGGATTTCTTTTTATAGCTTCAAATTGAACTTTTTCAGTAGGATTTTTAATAAGTAAAACTGACATAGAATCTCGTTTTACTGTCTCTAATTGAACTTTTTCGCTTGGACTATCAATAAACCAAATAATTCTATGGTTTTTTATAGCTTCTAATTGAATTTTTTCGTTTGGATTTTTAATATATTGAATATCAGAGGAATATTTTTTTATGAATTCTATTTGTTCTTCTTCAGATGGATTTTTGCTTAAAAATATCGTCTTAATTAGAATGTAAATCTCCTATTTTTTTACTCCAAGTAAAACTAAAACCATCATAAGGAAAAACTATGAAAGCTTTACCATAATAATATGTTTGTGCGATATCTCCATGACAAAAGAGAGAGTTGCTCTTCTTTTTTTAAAACCACATTCTTCTAAAATTTCTTCTAAAAAAATTATGAAAGTTTATATCTGTATATATTGGTTTTCTATTTTTAATTTCTTTTATTATGATAAGGTTTTCTTTGATTTTTTATCATGATGCAAAAACATCTTACTTTTTTATAAGTTTATAAAATTTTCTTACAATTGTTTTTTATTAATTCAAATAATAAATATTTTTCTTTCATAAAAGATATTTATTAGAGATTTTTTTGTTTTTATGGATAAAAAAATAAGGGGAGGTGAAATCCCCCTCCCCTAATTACATTTTTCCAATGAATTTATATTAGATTTCCATGATCAAATTACCATGTTTGGTTTTAAGTTTATTCCAGTAATCTGACTTCATATCGATTTTTACATTATAGGAAATATTGATGACTCTTACTCCAACAATGATAAATTCAGGCGGAACATTATCAACGATAAAATTCATGGCATTTGAAATATATTCTTGATACTCTTTCTCTTTGTTTCTTCTCTTTAGCTCAAATCCGATATTGTGAATAAGAGAATAAATAAGACTCAAATCTTCAAATTCATATTTTTTCACTTTCCCGGTCAAAATATCCATAATTCTCGGGATTTTTTCGTATTTTTTCATGTAAACCAAGAATTTTGTGGCAACACCGGAACCAATAGTTCCTGAAACTGCCAATTGTATTTCTTCTGTATCAAGAGAAATATGACCATTCTTATCAGAAAAAGCATATAGAATGTCAGAAGTGAATTCCCAAGATCTTGGAGTTGGGAAGGCTTTTTCACCTGACTTTGGATCAAATTGGAATAAATCGTTTTTGTTTTCTTGTAAGTAACCGAGAACCAAGTAATGGAAATTTTTCTCTACGGCATATTTGTTGAAGTCTTCGAAATCTACGGTTACATTAAGATGAATAAATCTATTCAATAGTGGAGTCGGCATCTTGAACGTGACGCCCTTGTCAGACTCATTGTTCCCTGCCGCGATAACGATGACTTCATCAGGTAAACAATGTTGTCCGATTTTCCTATCCAAGATCAATTGATATGCAGAAGACAAAACAACCGGAAGAGCACTGTTAAGTTCATCAAGAAGCAAAATAGCGCCCCCCTTTTCCTTGCACATAATTTTTAAAACTCGTAAAAATTCTGGTTCAGCCCAGGAGACGATTTTTTCTTGATTATCGTCTTTCAAAAACGGAATACCAGCGATGTCGCCGATTGACATTTGAGATAAGCGAACATCGAGAAACCCGTAGCCAAGTTCTTCACTAACTTGATTTACCACCGAACTTTTACCAATTCCCGGAGGACCCCATAGGAAAATAGCCCTACGCGTTTTAATCAAATTTTTTACAATATTTTTTACTTGCGAAGGTTTTGCAAAAATTTCTGTCATGTCTTCCCTCTATAATTATGGTTTGATTATATGATATTACCTTTCCAAGTCAAACAAAAAATTTTGATCGAAAATAAAATATTTGACTGGATATGGGATCTTTATATAATGAGCCAAATCATATTGTGAAGGAAAAACATGTACGAAGTAAATCAAGACGAAGAATATAGAAAAATCGTAATTTCCAGGATGAAATTGATGATAAAGATGCCATTCCTGGGAAACATAGCTTCTACCTTGAAAGTTTTTATCATTAATGACGATGATAAAAATTTTAATTTTATCCCAAAAGAATTAAGAACCGCCTTCACTGATGGAAGATCTTTATATTATTTCAGAAGTTTTGTAAAAACATTGTCCAATGAAGAAATGCTGTTTTTAACGGCTCATGAAATTTGCCATATCATTAAAGATCATATAGGAAGGAAAGGAAAAAGAGATATTGATATCTGGAATATGGCATGCGACTATATTATTAATGCATTTTTAGTCGATAATAAAATTGGCATTATGCCAAAAATGGGTCTCTATGATAAAAAATATGGCATCAATAAAACAGCGGAAGAAGTCTATGAAGACCTTGTCAAAAATTCAGTGAAAATAAAATTGCCTTTGGATTTTCATGTTTTTTCAGATGGTTTAGAAAATTCCAAATCTTCTGATAAATCATCTGATAAATCATCTGATAAATCATTCAATACAGATGAAATATCTCAAGAATTGAAGAAAAAGTTAGGTTTAGATGAAAGAGAAATAGAGAAAATAAAAAAAGAAATCAAAGAAAAAATTCTATCTTCATATGAACAGATGAAGAATGATCCTTCCATACAAAAAATGGCAGGCCTTCTTCCTCTTGGCTTAGAGAGACTAGTTGAAGACATTACTTCAAACAGAAAAATTTCCTGGAGAGAATTGTTAAATCAATTTATCACTTCTTATACGCCCTATGACCAATCTTATTCTGTTCTTTCTAGGCGAAACAATTCAAAAGATATCATTATTCCCGGTATTATCGAGAATGAAAAAATAGATATCTTTATTGCTATTGATACTTCCGGATCCATAAGCGAAAAAGATATTTCTTTGTTTAGGGCGGAAATTAGTTCAATCATGGAGCAATTCAGTAGTTACAAAATAACTCTATGTTGTTTTGATGTAGATATCTACAATGTAACGGAATTTGATGAATTTTCTGGTAAAGATATTAAAAATTATAACTTCATTGGTGGTGGTGGAACTTCTCTGGAAAAGGTTTTCAAATACATGAAAGAAAATGATATTGTTCCGAAAAAACTCATTGTTTTCACCGATGGATATATTTCTGATTGGGGAGATAAAAATTATTGCGATACGATTTTCATTGTAAAAAATAACTTAGAAAAAATAAAATGTCCTTATGGCGTGACAGTAGAATTTGAAGAATAAAAAATAAATATTAGAAAAATGTTAATAGCAGAAATAATTAGTAAAACTTTATACGAGGGTGTTTATGACCCTCATAGATTTAAAGCTATTTTTATGGCCGGAACACCGGGTTCAGGAAAAACTTATATATCGAAAAAATTATTTTCTAATACTGGTCTGAAAAGTATAAACATAGATGATCTGGTTGAATTAAGAATAAGAAAAACCGGAAAACAACCAGATTATGCTACAGAAGTAGAAAAAGAATTATATCCTAAATTAAGAAGCAGATTTTCTTATTATATAGAAAATGGAATGGGATTACTCATAGATGTTACCGGAGGTAACTTTACTTCAGTAAAAAACAAAATAGATAAATTAAAAAATGCTGGATACGAAATAGCGATGATATATGTAGAATCTCCTAAAGAAGAAGCATGGAAAAGAGTTTTGAAAAGAAAAGAAAAAACTGGAAGATTTGTAGAAAAAGAATTTTTTGATAAAACATACGAAAATATCAAGAAAAATATTCCAATTTATAAGAGTATTTTTGGAAAAAATTTTTTCCACATAATAAATTCGGAAAAAGAGACAAATTATCATTCAGAAAGCATAAGAATATACAAATTCTTGAACAAAGAAAAATTCAATTAATCCAAAAGAAATGCCATTTCTGGAAAAATTTTTCTAAAATCAGTATTTCTCAATTTGTCCATAAGAATAATATATTCCTTGAATTCATCTATTCTGTTATCCCAGTTTTCACTATTCATAAATTTTAGTAGACCTTTCATTCTCTTTATACCGTATGGGGCATGTAAAAAATCGGTTAAAGAGGGGGCACCAGATAATTCCCAATTCTTTTCAAGCCAAGAAAAAAATTGTTCATATTTTTCTTCGATTTTTTCTTTAAACGATTTAGGTAAAATTTTTATGTTTAAGTGCGGGGGGTGATAAACCAAATGGAAATTTATCATTCCTGCTCCATAAGGCCACTTGTTTATTTTCTTATAATTCTTTTCTAATTTCCATTTTATGAATTCGGGAATATAGTATATATTGAGAACCTGCAAAGCACATGCTATAGTAACTTCTATATTGTCTGGAGTATTATCTAATCTTTCTAAATTTTTTTCTATGATTTCCCATTTACTAGGATATCTTATGTAATCATTCATTTCTTTTATGGAATCGATTGAAAAGTGAAATCTGACTTTATTGAATTTAGACCAAAGCTCGAATAATTTTTCTGGTAATACTATACCATTTGAATTATATCTTAATTCTATTTCGTTGGCATGGCCGTTATTGACTATTTTTTCCAACAAATCATAATGTTCATCTATTATGGTAGATTCTCCTCCAGCAAAATAAAGTTGTTTCATGTAAGGAATTTGATTATATAATTCTTCCCAAAAAGACATGTTGTTTTTATACCAATTGTATTTTCCATCTGGATTATTTTCTTTTTTCCATTGTGATATTTCTTTTAGTGATGGATTCTTTATTTTTTCATAGTATTGGTTCCATAGTGGTATCCATAATGAACTATCATGAGGAGAACACATAATACAAGATAAGTTACATTTGTTTCCAAATCTTAAATCCAAGTATATTAATTTTGGTTCAACCGAACCGTCCTCTTTTGTATTGGAAATAATATCGAATGCTTCATCTTTTAGTTTATTGAACCAATATTCGGTTTCCCACATTCTTTTGCTGGAAAATCCACTTTCTTCTTCTTTATAACATTTCAAGCAACTTGGTGGTTTTTCTCCATTCAACATCTTTAATCTTACATTTTTCATGTACTGACTGTTCCATACTTCTAATAAAGAGTGATCATTTAAATTTATTGGGTGACCTTCTTGAGATTTTAAAACTCCTACCATACCACCATACTTTTTGTCGTTAGTTGGGCCAACACTGCTTGCATTAGCAGTGCAACAAACACGAACAACTCCCCCGGGTCTAGTACTCAGATGTATCCAAGGTAAAATACAAAAAGTATTTGAATTTAATTTTTTCTGAATATCACTTATGGAAATTTTATTCATAAAAAGTATTTAACAATAAATTTTTTACGATTACATTATTTTTTTGGTTTTATCTTTTGTGATCATAGGTGGATTCGGATCTTCTCCGACATAAATATATTTCCCTGCGAAATCTTGAACTACTAACCATGTATATCCCAATGCTCTGAAAACTTTTACCAAAGGATTGTAATCCGGTAAAAGATCTATTATTTTACCGGATTTTTCGTTATCTGGTATACCGTGATTTTTCAAATAGTTTGCTACTGCGTTGAGTTCTTTATCCGTATTAAGATTTCCTACCGAAGAAATGACATATATTTTTTCCAGTGGTGTTCCTGGAGCTAACACTTTCATGACTTCTCTACCGAATGCCCTAATCGAACCTTTCATGTATCCGGGCAAATCCTTAACCATAGTCCATTTCGGAACTACCATATTTTGATATTCTTCCAATTCTTTATTAATTATTTTTGGTAAGTTTTCTATCTTTGCTGGTAAATTTTCTGTTTTTTTGACTTCTACGCCGCGAGATGTAGTAATGCCTGCCAATCTGTTTATTTGTTGTATATCTAAGTCTTCTTCTTTTTCTATTCCTAAATCTTTTAATTTTTTGTCGATGTCCGATATTCCTTTGGCCATTTTGGCCAATACATCTCTATCTGTTCTAGAAAAATCTAAATTTGGTCTTCCCTGTCTTACATGTGGTTTAAAACTGTCTTTGGATGTTCTTTCTTTTTCTTTTGTTTTTTCTTTATCTGAAACAGTAGCTAGTTTTCCTTTTTCTTGCGGAAGCTCAAAAGGTATATCAAGTTTTATTTTTTCTTTGGTCTTAGTTTGTGTTTTATTTTTATTTTTTTCCATAACTGTATTTATTTTTTTTATATTTTTTTATAAACTTATTATGATATGTATAAAAGAAGAATTTCCGGAAATATCATAAATTTTAGAAAGTAAATAAAAATTTTCATCCATGACATATAATTTTTTGTTTTTGTAAAAATGTATTATAGGTTTTTGTAATATGGATATCATATTGGATATTACTTCTATAGATATCTCTTCATTTCTTTTGGATGTTATAAAATAATCCAATTCATAAAACTTATAAAATTTAGAAAAACAATTATATCCATTTTCTGTCAAGAGAAAAGACAACAAATCTGTTTTCTTATTGAAAATACTAAACTTTTCTTCTAGGATATTACTATCTTTTTCTAAACAATGATTTTTTTCTTGTGTTTTGAAAATAAAACATTTATAAAAGATATCGGTTATTATCTCCCCAAATTCACCATAATTGAAAAATATTATCAATAACAATTTATCGAAATATTCCTTATTTTCCAAAGTTGATATCTTTTTGAAAAATAAATCTTCATTTTTTAAATTAGAATAAACATGATGGCATTTTTCTATCACGAAATTGTAATTTTTTTCGTTTTTTGACTTAAAACTTTTCTCCATCTATTTTTATCTTTATCTCGAATGAATCTTCAAACTTCTTGTTCAGTTTTTCCGATAATTCAGCTACTTTTTCCAACAATTCGGTATTTTTTCTTTTCAATTCTTCTTTTTCTTCTATAAATTTATTGATATCATCGATCAGAGACTGTGCTTCTTCTTTGCTTACTCTGTATTCAAAATACAAAGAATTTTTATTGAATCTTTCTAGATTGAAAAGAAAAGCATCGAAATATTTTTTTCCTGTTCTCTTTATATAATTCATTTTTTCATTTCCCTTTTGGAAAGTAAGAAAGCTTCTTGTTGTGCTAATATTTTTGTTTTAAAAGGACCGGAAGATTTATTTTTTAATACAGTGGATAATTTTGGGCAAAACACGACTATATATCTTTTGTCGAAAGAATCATTTGCTTTTATCGCCCAATATCCGGCACAATATAAAACCTCCGATCCCAAAGAATAAACGGGAAACTTTAAAGTTTTTATTTCTTGTTTAACTAAATCATCTATAAAATCACAATTATCTAAAGCAAAAAATTTTTCATGCTTTACCGGATAATCTTCAATATATTGATTTTTGATCTCCTGAAGTTCTTCTTGATTATCTAAAATAAATTCCAAATCTTTTGTTTTTAGTATTTGTTTATCATCGCCAAAAACAATACATGTTCCATCGTCTTTCAATAAAAACAATTTCGTATTTTTTCCATTTTCTTTTGAAATCCAAATTTCATCAGAGATTTTTGTATATTTTATCAACATTGACTATATACTAATTTTTTGTTCAAAATTTTGCAAATTTCTTCTGGTTCTCTAGACAACTTTTCAAGACCATATTTCTTTGCAAATTTCAAAAAATAAATTCCTACATTATTTATATTTTTACTTTCTTTTAGTTTTTCTTTTATATAAGAAACACCAAGTTCTTTTATTTCTTGAGGTTGACTTTTCAAATCTATCAATATTTTGTTATAATTGTATAAATCTTTTATTGTTTTTTCTTCTCCATCTATGTTCGTTATCTTAGATAACATGAAATTCGTCCATTCGTATCCTTCGTTTTTCATATCCTCAAAAATTATTTTCAATTTGGTTTCTCTTATACCAGGATAAACAGAGAATATATTATCAGAAGAATCTCCTCTGATTATTTTTTTAAATAATTCCCATTCTGTATTTTCTATTATTTCAATTTTTGTCTTTTGCTTTGTTTTATAAACAAATGTAGAAAAAATCTTATCATCTACGCCATTATATAAAATAACATTATCATCCAATAACTGAATATAATCCTTGTCTGTAGATAAAATTATATGAAAATCATTCTTAAAATTATCGATCCAAAAAGATATGAGATCATCAGTTTCGAAGCCACATTCTTTTAATACGATAGCATTGGTTTTTTTATCCAAAAATTCAAAAAAGTCATTGAATGACTGCATAAATTTTTCATCTTCTTCTTTTTCTTTTTGTGTTTTCGACAATTCTTTTATTTTTCTGTTTTGTTTGTATTTTTCATAAAAATACTTTCTCCATGATTTTGAATCAAAAAAGAATATAGGATAATCGATTTCGAATTTTTTATTACAATTCAATATAGAATTGAATATTATATGAAAAGTCAAACCAATCCTATCTTCTAAAGAACCGGCTTTAGTTATGTTTTTTATTCTATGAAATAAGTTATTAGTATCAATCAATAAGTATTTCATTTTTTTTGGTGGGAAGGGCAAGATTCGAACTTGCTCACTCAATCGAGAACGGGTTTACAGCCCGCCGCAGCTCTCCAACTCTGCCGCCTTCCCGTTTTTGTGATAAAGCTATAAAAATAAAAAAAATTTGTCAATAGATTTTTTCATGTTCATAATATTTTTTCGTGTTCTAGGGTTTGATAAATATATAATTATGAAACAAAAATTTTCAGATTATAAATATTTTATTTTTTGGTTATTTTATATCAATTTTATAATCTCGTTATTTTTTATCTTGAATACTGTCGATTTTCTAGTTGTGCCATTCATATATGATAAAAGTTATCTTTCTATATTGATATTGTTTGTTTGGATATTTTTCGAAATAAAAATAGGAAAAGACATTTACTTATTAGCCAAAAATTCTTATATAATGGAAAAGAAAAGCGAAGAAGTGCTTTTGAAATATAAAAATACATATTTTCATGAATTTTTGAACTCAGAAAACAAAATTCAATATAAATCATACATACAACAAAAAATGGATAAAAAACTAGAATTCAATTGGATAATGTTGAATATAATGATATTTTTAGGATTAATAGGAACGATTGTCGGAATTATTATCACGTTTTATCCATTCATAAACGAGGAAAACAATTTACAAATAACGAATATCAAAAATATATTACCGACGATTTTCTCTGGATTAGGAGTAGCATTCTTCCCATCTCTCGCATCTGCCATATTTTGCACATTGATGATTGTTTCAGACAGAATTCTACAAAATAGCATAAGTTATTTCATGAATAAATTCAAAGAAAAATCAGAAAAATAAAAAAAATGAAAAGATCAGAAAACATATCAAATATAGCTTACTTGAATCTCGCTTTGACACTGACTAAAGCTTTCTTGATAATGTTACTTATCGTTTTTACTTTGATAAGTATAGAAGATCAAAAAGAAAAAGGCATATCAAAAAAGGCAGAGCTTATTATAGAATTATCTTGGGAAGAAAATTCTTTGAATGATTTAGATTTATTTTTGCTGACACCCGAAAAAGAAACAATATTCTATTCTTATAAGGAAAATAAAAAAGGAACATTGATATTGGAAAGAGATAATAGAGGTTTTAACAATAAAGATAATATACCAGAAAGAAATGAAATAATATCTTTTAGATCTTTAGATGATGGAGATTATTTTTTGTCTGTTTTATTATATGATGTTCATGGAGACTTGAAATTCAATCCAGGCGATATTCTTATAAATCCGATAAAATTTACAGTAAAGATAATAAGACTTAATCCATCTGTTGAAACCCTATATTTCAAATCATTTGAATTCAAAAAAATGAGGGAGGAAATAAAAATATTGAAATTTTCAATAAAAGATGGAAATTTAAATATTTTTGAAAACAAAATGTTTGATAGTATTGTCGGTAAAGTTTATCCTCCCTCGGAATTTTCGCAAAACTAAATTTGATATTATTTAAAAAACAATCAAATGTCTGATTCTTCGCCATTCAAAAATTTATCGATCATTTCTTTTTTTCTTTTCCACCTAAGACGAGCTTCAGCTTTTTCTCTTTTTCTTTTTTCTGTACCGGTTTCATAAAACATTTTTCTTTTTACTTCTTTTGCCAGACCCTCGTTCATGATTTTCTTCTTTAAGATTTTCATTGCTTTGTTGACTTCATTGTTCTTCACGATGACAGTCAATCCCATTTTTGGGGGATTTTCCTTGTCGATTTGATCATGAATTTCAGAATATTTGATTTTGTGTTTTGACATTTTTTAACCTCTTTCACAAGTTTTTTGCTTCATTGCTTTTTTTATTTTATCTCTTAAAGTCAAGTTGTCAAGAAAAATAAAAAAACCTGGATTTTCTGTTGCCGGGATAATCCAGGAAACCCCGCTTATAGCAACTTACGCTGCTACAGCTAGTGGTGCAAAATTATCGTTGGCACCTATAACGAGGACGATAAGGAGTCCAGCCCGCATCTCCGCAATGCCTTTACTGCGCGCATCGATCCTAATTCACCCCCACCAATTAAAATCAAAAAATTAATTTTAATTGGTGGAGGTGTCGGGAATTGCACCCGAGTCTGCTTCGCCTATATGGCATTACATCAACGATGCACTAATATTTATAAAAAAAATTTTTTTATTGTCAATAAAAAAGGGGGGCTTTTGTGCCCCCCTTCTTGAATAATATAATTTTATATATTATACAGTAGTGACATTTGCGCCAAACAATGGAGCAAAAACTATATTTGTTTGTCCAGGTGTAGTTACTTTCACGAAATGGAGGGCCGGGTTAGTATTCGGGCCTGTTTCTGCCAATCTGTCTTCGAATTCATCGAGATCCAAAGCGAGATTTTTTTCGGTCATAACTCTTAGGTTATATATATCGAATGTACCAGTAAGAGAATCAATATAAGGAATACCAGTTGAACCGGCAGTTTCGTTGGTCACGAAAACATCACCAAGAATTATCGGTTGGCAGAATAAAGACAAAGTTTCTACAACAAGATTAAATCTTTTTTGTGCAGTTAAAGCGGCATTATATTGTGCTGGTGTGGTATAGTTTACTCCTTTTATAGTTACTGGTAAAGTAACGACATCAATATAATTGGTTGCATTCAAAGGAACTACAACACCAGTGTTTCTGATGTCAATGCTTGTTCTGAACAAGAAAAAGTTCATTTGACCAGTTGGTCTGGCGGTAGAAGTGGGATAACCGTGTACTTTTTGTGTCATTTTTTTTCTCCTTTTAGAGCATCTTGTGCTCTCTAGTTTTTATTTAGCAAATATTATCATTTTTAAAAACACTTGAAAACTAAAAAAGACTTTTTTAAAATTTGAAAAAAATAAAAATTTGATATAAATAGAAAAACAACAGGAGAATAAAAATGACAAAAAATAACATCAATGATACCGAAAATTACGCTAAATTACTCATTGAACTCTTTGATATTTTTTCTAATCACTTTAAATTGAGTGATTTATCATCTGACGACTTTTTAGAAGAATTCTTTTCTTTTTTAAGAGATCAGACCTATCTTAAGAATTTTGACTTAGAAGAAATCTATGAATATTTGTTGAAAAACGAAGAAGATTCTCTTGCAATAGAATTTCTGGAAAAATATTTTAATTATCAAGAAGAAGAGGATAATGATTTAGAAGATGAAGATGATCAATATTCTTTAAATGACGACAAGAATTTGTTTTCTGATGATTTATATGACTATTGAAAATAATAATTTTTTGATTGATTTTATTTTTTCAAGTATAATGTAAAAGATGCCAGAAAATATATTATGGTTTGATTTGATAATCGAAAATAAAGATAATTTTGAAACAATATTGATAGAAGCGATAAACTATTATGAAAAAGAACTTGAACAAGCAAGAAAAGATTTAGAAATAAAAGGTTCTTTGGAAAAAAATTCTTCCTCTTTGCCAGGAATAGTCGAATTAAGATTCAGACAACTACAAGATATAGAATCAATACTTGAATTTTTAAATAACAAACTGAAACAAATAAGATCTAGAGTTTTCAGAAAGTATTTCGAAAAATATCCCAGAGAGTTATCTTCGAGAGAAGCTGAAAAATATGTTGATGGCGAAGATGAGGTTGTCAATTTTGCAATTTTAGTCAATAAGATTTCTTTATTGAGAAACTGTTTTCTTGCTATCCACAAAGCCTTGGAAGTAAAAGTATTTCAAATAAACAATATAGTAAAATTAAGAGTTGCGGGATTGGAAAATGTGAATTTATAAATTCAACAAAATGTTTGAAACTTTACCGTAGTTATAAGGATCAGGAGGGGGGTTCGGTAATATATATGTTCTGTTCAATCTGGCTCTTAATAAAACAAAATTTCCTTGGAAATTGAAAGATAATACGGAAGTATCTCCATTGTTCAATCCAGTTGGATTTAAAGGGTCGATAGGATATTGAATGTATGGCGTTGTTCCATTCAATGATATAGGAAACCAATCGTTTTCCGAGGGATTTATCATAAGTGTTCCTTCTATGAATACTCTTCCGCGTAAATTAACGACATTTATCGAAACAGTGTGATATCCTCCTGCTATACTATACCATCCCGCGCCTTTTACAGGATCTCCTATCGCGTTCCAAAAGTCCCCAGTATCAGAAAGAAGTGTTTGAGAAATTCTTGACATTTTCTTTTATTTATTAAAAAATAGATCATGCCTGATATAGATATCGATGTTAAAGATCGAAAAGAAATATTAGATAAATTAGACGTTATATATTCTTCATATCTAAAAAACGACGAATTGATGATTCATCCGACTGGAGTTTATTTTCAGGATATTCCGAATTTTTCATACAATGATAAAAAAATTTCCTATATACTTTACGACAAGGCAGAGGATTTGGGAATATTCAAAATCGATATCATAAACAATCATTCATATGATTTGTTTTCTTCAAATGAAGAGATAGATTATTATTTGTCACTTGAACCGAAATGGGATAAATTGTTAGATCCAGAAATATTGAAAAAACTTCCTCATATTAGAGATTATCAAGAATTAATAGAATATTATCACCCAAAATCGATAGAAGATTTAGCCATAATATTAGCATTAATAAGACCAGGAAAGAAAAATTTGATAGGAAAACCACTGAATGAAATAAAGAAAGAAATATGGGTCAAAAATGAAAATGAGGATAATTACGTCTTTAAAAAAAGTCATGCTTTTTCTTATGCAATGATGATAATATTGATCTTGAATAAACTAACTTATTCAAAATAAATGTTATTATAAAAAAATCTCTAACACGGAGACAATATCCTTTATTTTTTGATTTTCGAAAAAGGAAATTTCTAATTCATTGCCATTGAATGAACCTTTTATGATATTAGCTAGTATTTTTATATCCTCTTCTTTCTTTTCTGTCTGGAATAAGAAATTTTTTTCTATTTTAGAGTCTATCAATAATGTCTTTTCTGTTTCTTGAAACATATTTTTTACATATTTCAATGACATATCTTTTGAATTTGTTTTAAAATCCTCATTATAAATTCGAACAACGAAAAAATCTTTATTTGCGTTTTTGATATATTCTTTATTTTTTACTAATGTAAGAAAAAATTCAAACAAATATAATGTTTTATTTTTTTTGTTGATTTTCTGAGGAAGAATTTCATAAAAAATATTGTCAGAAAAATTTACTAATTTATTTACAAAATCCAAAGAAGTCCCGACATTATCGACTTTTATGCATTTCTTTTTTTTGTTTAAACTCATTTTAATAATATCACACGAATTCAAATATTTAACAAAAAGTTCTTCATTTCTTAAATCCGTGTTTTTGTATAATATAGTTAATATAATGAAATATAACATAGTGCCGATTTTATTTTTATCGAATATATAGTTTCTATGCCATTCATTATTGAAAATATTCTTATATCTTGTGTAATAGATGTTGTTTTCAGTTGTTAATATTTCCTCATTGATAGAAAATATTTCAAATATATGTTCTAAAATATTTTCTTCTTTTTTGTTAAGATAACCATAAGGATATATATACGATACATCCGAAGTTAACCATGACATTATTTTTCGTAATTTGACGATTTTATAAAAATCTTCAAAATTGTCGTTATTGAATTTCTTTATATTTGCTATTGTCTGAAAATAAGAAATGTTCATTTTGACTTCTTCAATCATCATTTTATAAAAATTTGAATCTATGTTTATTACATAAGAATATAAAAATGATATTTTTTTCAATTTTTCTATTTTCTTTTCTTCAGAAAGACCCTGTTCAAATATGGATTTCTTCAACAAATTAAAAATTCTATTTTTTTCTTTTTTTATATCGGCAAAACATCCAGTATATGATTGTGGCACGATAATCGATTTGGAAAATTTATCTTTTATGACATAATAACTTTTTTTGTCATTGAACATAATGAAAACATAATATATATTTAAACCTTAGTCAAAAATATTTTTTTGAATTTCGAATAAAAAATTTTTATCGAGCAGTTGACCAAGCCATAGATTTGGGTTAGATTAAGTAAAAAAGATTTTAGTCATGAGAGAAAAAAAGAAATGTTTTTGATTATCGATAAAAAGAACAACTTATCTGTTTTTCCGACTTATTGTAATGATTTTTTTTCGATAAAGAATGGAAAATTCAGCAAAACTCTTTTCAATCATATCATGTATATCTTAGAAAAAAATGTTTTTACTAAAGAAAAAATAGAATTTTTAAGAAAAAAAGAAGACGAAAGGACAGAAAATGCTGCGCAAAGTGTAATATCTTCTATTTATTGTCATATGTTAAAAAACAATAAAGAAGAAGATATCAAAAACATAAATGAGTTGATTAGATCGCAAGAAAAACTTATTTTTGATGATAGTCTAAATAGTTTATATTACTTTGAAGTCAGACAAATTCTCGAAAAACTTCAATATTTTATCAAATCGGGGTTCTTGTATAATAAAGAAGATATAAATCCTTTGAATGAATTCCATAATATTACAGTATACAGCAGGACAAAAAACTATTATAATAACAATGAAAAATTTAAGATAAAAAAGTATGTCATTAGAGAATATTTCAATAATTCTTCATACAAGAATAACAACCTGCATTCGGTTTTTTATTTTCTGATATATCTATTTTACAATTACAAAAACAACAATAACGAAATTTTCGAAGATTATCTAAAAAATTTAGATATCTATAAAATGGACTTAATTAATGAAAAAGTATCTATAACAAATAAAATCGAAATTTTTGAACTATTTCGGCACATGGATGATTTGAATATTCTTGATAAAGAAACTTTGAAATTTTTGTTTCTTTTAGATGATAATTATGATTTTGTTCACTATTTTAGTATGAAAAAAGTTATTTCTTGTGTTTCATATTTTTTGTCTGACATAAAGCAAATACTTGAAAAAAATGAAACTCCCGCAATAGTAACTTTCAAGAATAAAAGTAAATTTAAGACTATTAGTGAAATATTGACGAATTTCAAAAAAAATGATAAAAAGATTATCAAAAGATATCATCACAACAAATACATACAAAACGAAAGTATATTGGTCAATTTCAAAAAAATGGATAAAGAAGATATTATGATGTTTTTCAAATTGTATACAGATTATGAGGATCTTATCGTGACTTGTATTGACAGGCAAATTTTTCAAAATGTTTTGAATTTTCTTGCAATTTTTGGAGAAATGTGCTCTAAAAATAAAATCGTGAAACACGAGGTAAAAGAATGAAAAATATGAAAAATATCCTATATATTCATGGCGCATGGGCCAGTAAGAATTCTTTCAACTACATCGTAGAAAAAATTAAGAACACTAACAATTTTTTCTTCGAATATGAATTAAACAAAAGAGTTCAATCAATTGCAGAAGATGCTTTATCTTTTGCAAAAGAAAATATTAAGGGAAAATATTCCATCATTGGGCATTCTCTGGGAGGTATTATTGGCCATAAGATCGCCGAACTCGATGAAAATTGCGAAGAATTGTTGACTCTAGCTTCGCCGTATGGCGGGACATTTGTTGGTTCAATTGCGCATACAATGAAAAACATGGAAGAATATATTCAAAATATGAATTTCTTGAACTTTACTGAAGTTTTAAAAAATTCGATTATTTTTTCGGATATTTTTCCAAATTCCGAATTTTTGAACTCTCTTAAAGAACTAAAAAATACTTTTCATGCTTCTGTGATTTGCACCGGAGGAAAAATTCCGCTTTTTAATGAAAAACATGATAATGTAGTAACTGTTTCGTCACAAGAAAAAAGCCCCACAAATATAAAAGTTTATTTTGATAGCACACATAATGAAATTCTCTTGAGAGAAGAAACCATCAGAGTTATCGAAAAATGGTTTTTTGATTATTAAAAATAACCCTTCTAAAATAAAAACTAATTTTTTTTAGTTTTTTTCAAAAAACATTGTGTAATTTTTTATAAAAAATTAACTAAAAATTCATTTTTTTCGAACACCAATTTCTAATGAACTTTGTCGAAAATATAAATACCATGGATGAAAAACCAAAATCCGATATTAAAATCGGGTTTTATACCCTTGTACAGAAAAAAAAACTTAATAGAAACTGTTTTGATGATTCCATCAAATCCTCTTTTTGGTGGAACTTGTCCTCAATTCAGCAAGGGAACATGGGAAGATTTTAATATAACATTAGAAGAAAATGCCATAAAAGAAGCTGAAGAAGAGTTGGGATTGATAAGAGAAAACATAATTTACATAGATTTTTTAGTAAGACAAAAAAATATATTCTGGTTTTATGGCGAAATTTCTTCAAAAGAACTGAAAGAGTTTGGATTTGAAACTAAAGAAGTCATTTGGAAAGAACTTTTCGAATGTTACGAAATAATTAGAGAATCACAGCGCCCTGTTTTAGTTACATTGATAAAGAAACTAATACAAAATTACTCAAATTTTGTTTACTATTTTTGATCGCAAAACACGACCTAAATAGAAAAGTATTCAAAAGTAAACGGTATATATTGCTTTTAGTCACAATATTGCTTATATATACATCGAGTTATGAAACTGCGTGCCTTTCCTGCGGAAATTCATCACCAAAAACGCCTGCTGCGCGCATCTGGAATCGATGCGTTGGCCGCATTGACCCCGTCTGCGATCATCGCGGTTCCGTAAACAGGGACGCACAGGATTCTGGCGCTGCCGCGCCTTCGGCAAGCAGTTCAGCATCACGGCGGGTCACTTTCGAATGTTGCTTATGTCGCGTCCGGTGACCAAAAGCAATAAGCGCGAAAGAAATTATTGTATCGAATTTATATTTAATAAGTAATCCTTAAAAAAAAATAAAAGCCAGTCAAAAAATTTTTGTTAAAAAATAATAAATATATTTAAATAAAAAAGGACACGAAATGCCTATAAATACTCTTTCTAAATTTGGAGTACCGGTAGAACAAGCACAAGGTGGAACAAAAGTTGGTATTTTGCAACCAAAACCAAAGCATCGTTTTAGGGTTTTGGTAACGAATTTTGGTCCCAGAAATGCGCAATATGAACTAACTAGACAAACACAATCTATTTCCAGACCAAGCATTGAATATCCACCTGTAGAAGTTCATTCATATAACTCTCGTGCATACTATGCCGGTAAACATTCTTGGAATGAAGTACAATTGACAGTTAGAGACGATATTTCAAATCGCGTCACAAGATTGGTTGGTTTCCAAATCCAAAAGCAATTAAACCACTTTGAACAGACCGGATACCCCGCCGGATCCAATTATAAATTTTCGACAAGAATACAAATTTTAGACGGTGGTAATTCTAAAATGTTAGAAGAATGGTTCTTGGAAGGTTGTTTCTTATCTAGAGTAGAATATGATACTATGGAATATTCATCTTCGGAACCCACGATGATAACAATGACCATCAGATACGATAACGCTCAATACTGGGGCGAGGATGGATTCGAGGTTCTCATGCCGAATGCTCCGCTCAACTTCAACGATCAGCTTATCGGCATCGAGACCACACCTCTCAATCCGAGGACCTCGAACTTGGTATAATATTTTTATTGTTGATTTCGATATCTTTGAGATTATTCATCATATTGTAATATTTTTTGTGAAATTTTTTCACAAATAAATATTTTTTTGATAATGAAGGAAATCATTTTAGAAATCATTAAAAACAAAAATCCTAAATCTTTTCATAAAATTTTCAAAAATTATCCTCATGTTGTGAATTTCTTGGACGAAAAATATGGAAAAAATTTAAACATCAATGAAAAGATTTTTTTAGAAGTAAATGATAAAAAAATAGAAGATTATTTATGTATCTTAGGTAACAAAAGAATTTTTGTTTCATTTAATTTCGGATATAGGCGTTTTTGTAAAAGAAATTGCCCTTGTTATTTGAAAAATTCTTCTGAAAAAACAAAAAAGTTGTGCAGCAATGAAGAGTGGAGAAAAAAAAGATATGAAAGAATAAAAGAAGAAACAATAAAAAAATATGGCGTGATTAGTACTCTGAAGTTAGATGAAATAAAAGAAAAAATTAAAAAAACAAATTTGATGAAATTAGGAGTAGATAATCCTGCGAAAAACGAACATGTAAAAGAAAAAATCAAAAAAACGAATTTAAAAAAATATGGAGTAGAAAATTTTGCCAGAATTCATTTGTCAAAAGAAACTTTGGAAAAATTGAGTGATTTAGAATTTTTAAAAAAGCAACATTGCGAACTCAAGAAACCATTATACGTCATTGCCAATGAATTGGGGGTTTCTTTATCCAGTATTTCGAAAATATTCAAAAAAAATAACATACAAAATCATTTTTTTAGTGAGAGCAACGAAGAAAAAGAAGTAAAGAGTTTCATAAGAAATCTAGGTTTAAACGTCGAGAGCAGAAAACGGAATTTGATACCTCCGTTTGAAATAGACATTTTTGTTCCTGAAAAAAACCTTGCCATAGAATATTGTGGTTTATATTGGCATAGTCAAAGATTCATAAAAGATAAGAATTATCATCTAAAAAAGTTGTTATATTGTCTAGATCAAAAAATAAAGTTAGTGACTGTTTTTTCCAATGAATGGATATATGATAAGGAAAGAACTCAACAAAAATTGATTTGGATTTTAGAAGGAAACGAATATAAACTTTATGAGGGAGAAATCGGAAAAGATGAGATTAAAGTTGATCGGCGTTGGACAGAGGGTAAATTTCTACTTGACATGGGTTATAAATTTTTAAAAACAGAAAATCCAAAAAAATGGTTTTTCGATCAAAAACTAGATAAAATTTTTTCAACAAAAAATGAAACTGTTTTTTCTTCCATTTTTGATTGTGGCAAAAATATTTTTATTTTAGATCGATGAAATTCAACTATCATTCATTTCAAAAAATTCTTTTATGGTTAATTCTCTTATTTCTCCTGTTTTCTTGTTTTTAATTTTGATTTTGGTGTCTCCATGTAAACATTTTCCCATTTGTCTACCCATAAGCGCAATGTTATATTTGTAATCATTCAGTTGTTTTATGAATTTCTTTTGAAAATCGTACAATTTGAATAATTGTCTTCCTTTTGAAGTTGTTTGTATGTAAACATAATTTTCTATGAAGTACAATGGGTCATTGTTACATTTTATTAATTCCTTTATTTCTTTCTCACTATATGAATGTTTGGCGTGTGGTTTTTTTACATACTCATCCATGTTTGAAGTTTTCAAAAATATGATATAAATTATTTATTGGTTACAAAAACAAAAAATATTAAAATCATTAAAAAAATCTATAAAAATAATAAATAATGTTTGTAAAGGATAAGAAAATGGATGAAATCGAAAGAATAAGAGTTCTATCAGGAATAACACCAAAAGAAGAAACTATAAATAAAATAGCTTCTGTTCCTGTATTCGATATTGCCATCAGGGATTTGGAATCTCAAATAAGACCTGACTTGAATGCAGAAAAAGAAAATGAACCTGAAATCGATACTGAAAAATTTTTAGATACTATCGAAAATGTTATAGAAGAAGAAGTTGATTTTTTTGTTCATTCCGTAACAAGCTTAAACGAAGTAGAAAAAAATTTATCTAAACTGAACGAAGATCAACTGAAAGCATTACAGCATCAAATAAAAAAATTATATAAAGAAGTAAAAAATTGTTTAGAAAACGCTTGATAAGAAAAAATTCTTTAGTTTTCTAAACAGAAAGAATAAAAAGTCAAAATCTTATGCTTGTCTTCTTTTGTTTTCGTGGTCAAGGAGTTCTTAATATTTTGTTCGTTTTTATAAAATGAATCAACAACTACTCTGTCTGCTTCGCATAGTTCAAGAGAATTATATAGTCCATATAGATATGTTTTTGAGGTCGAATAGCTTTTTACATTATCTACAGGACTAGAAAAAAGCCCATAAAGAAAAACTACGAGAAAAATTTCCTTCATTGCATCTCTTCCTGATTTTGTTTCAAGGACACTTTGTCCCATCCTTCAGGAAGAGAATATCCTATATCTTTTAATTCTGTCAAGAAGTTTTTATATTTTTCATCATCGACAAAGAAAAAAACTTCTCCTGCATATTTCTTTGTTGAAACTGTTATATATTTTTTGTTAATTTCTAAAATTTTAGAATTGTCTTTAAGAGGAAGAACCTCTTCCAATTCTTTTTTGTATTTTTCTTTGTCTGTTACTTCTCTTGCTGATGTACATACCATTATGTATATATTTCTTACTCTTGTTATTTTTACGTCTTCGCTTATCAAATGTTCTATACTTTTCATGGTTTTTCCTTTTTAGATATTTATTTTTGTTTATTTTTTTAATGTTTTTTTATGACATATTTTGTTCTTACATAAATTTATTTATTAAAGACAACGAAAATAATAAAAAAATGTATTTTACTAAATACATTATGAAAAAATAAAAAGGAGAAAAACATGTTTATAATATATGCAAGTCTTGATCCTTCCTTCCCGGGATTCAACGAAAAAATAGATAAAGTTCCTATCGCCAAAGCTAGATCAAAAAACCTTTTAAGTTCTTATTTAATGCTTGGAAGAAAATTTATTCGTGAACATTTCTTGGATTTAACAAAAGGAAACAAAAATTTAGCAGAATACTATTCAGAACTTATTAATCTTACATATGATCGAGTTACGCCGAGTGAATATAATGACGAAAAATTAAAAGTCTTAGATACAGATATTGAATTCGCCGCGTTTTTAGATTCTTTATATACAAAAATTAATCGTATAAGAAAACCAAAAAATACCCCAAATTTATAATAATTTTCTAAATAGTAGAAATTAAAAAAAAGCACGTAGAAATGCTTTTTTAGCATTTCTGAATTGAATTTTTTTCATAGATAATTCTATTTATTTTTTATCAAATATACCTTATATATCGAGATACCAGAAAGTGAGGTAAGCCATGTATATGGTTGTTGTTGGTCTAGACCCGTCTTTCTCAGGATTTGAGAATAAGATCGATGATGTTGCCATTGCGGTAACGAGAAAGGCAGAAGTAGCAAATACTACATCAATCAAAGCAAGACAGTTTATTCATGATCGTTTTCTTGCTTTGACTAAGGGAGATAGAATTCTAACGAATTCATA
This sequence comes from Candidatus Dojkabacteria bacterium, assembly GCA_025061805.1. Taxonomy (GTDB): domain Bacteria; phylum Patescibacteriota; class Dojkabacteria; order J137; family J137; genus JANWZV01. Next base: position 26,583 of record JANWZV010000008.1, read on the forward strand.
TACGAAGCATATTTATGTCGAAGTCAGGCCTTATTCGAGGAATTTTAAGATTTTGAAGACAGATACCGAATTCTGTTCGTTTTTAAATTCTCTGCACAAGAATATTATTCATGTTATTAGACAAAAGTAAGGGTATATATTGATTTCAGTAACAATATCACCTATATATGTTGAGCCATGAAGCCGCGTGTCTTTCTGCAAAAATTTAACACCAACAACGCCTGCCGCGCACACCTGGAATTGGTGCGCTGGCCGACGCGGGTTTGTGTGGGTTCCTCTGGGTATCCACTCGGGCTAGTCACGGCGGGTCATTTTCAAATGTTGCTCATGTCGCATCCGACGACTGAAAGCAATAAGCGCGAAAGTAAGATTTATGAATAATTTTATATAAAAGGGAGATCGAAAAATGACAATGTTGGCAGCCGCCGTAGTTTTTCTTGTAGTAGGGTTTAAGCATCCTTTATACCACAGTATGGAAATTCAAAATAGGGCCGTAATTAAAATTTTCGAAAATTACCACGAATGCGTTAGATTTAGAGATAATCGAATGAATGCGGTAATTAATCGTATTTCTGATCTTTCGAAAAATGATCAAGCATATGTAACATATTTCAGAGAACACTTTTATTTGAATTGTGAAGTAAAATTACAACACATCAATACAGAATTTATTTTAGATAGACAACAAGCCGTTGATCACATTAACAATATTCATATGAATTTGTATTCAAAGTATAGAATTTATAAGAATTTCAGAAGAAATCACCCAAATTGAATTATATCTTCTTGGTATTCCATAGAAAAAAATTTAAAAGTGATTTTATAAATATTTTTAATGGAAGAAATTTACAAAGAATGCATAAAAATACCAGGATATACTGATATTCGAGAACTTCGATTTCTTTATCACTGGGCAAAAACTTTATTGGAAAAAAGAAAATATCTTAAAATAGTAGAAGTTGGTTCATTTTGGGGCAGAACAGCCGCATTATTTTCTTTGGTGGATGAAAATAGAGTAACAGTTTATGCAATAGATTCTTGGTCAGGATATTGTACAGATATATATAACTTTTTGAAGAAAAATAAAAATGAAATATCAAATATTAATGAATATTTTAAATATTTAATACAAACTAACATTCCCATAGAAAATGCAAAAAATTGCATAGAAAATTTTAAATTTTATACAAGAAATTATAAAAATATAATTCCAGTAAAAGCATATTCTCCTCATGATTTTTATAATAAATGGAATGAGGAAATAGATATATTTTTTTTGGACGCTAGTCATAAAAATCCTAATGATTGGGAGAATATAGAGTTCTGGATGAAATTTATAAGAAAAGGTGGAATATTATGTGGTCATGATTACAACACACTTCATTTTCCCGATGTTGTCTCAAATGTCGAAAAATTAAAAAAAATATTGAATCAAAACCCCGAAATAGTATATAGTTTGTGGAAATTTGATCTTTAATAAACCAAAAACACTATAATTGACAATCAACAATTCTAGATTATAATCAAGAAAAGAGCAAAAAATTCAAAAATGAAAGAAAAAATTTTTTATGCTGGAATAGTTCCAGAAAAAATATCAAAAAATCTAGAAGAAATTTGTAAAACTATTTCTTTCAATCTCTCAATAAGAGGATTTACATTAAGGACATTTGGTTCGAGAAATTTCAAGAATTCTTTTGAAATCGGATGTGATATCGATCAAGGAGAAAAGGAAGTCTTTTATCCTTTTTTTTCAGATGAAATAAAACAAGATAGAGAAAATCATAAAATTTTCTTTGCAGATGAATTATATGAAAAAAATAATAATATTCTTTATGATATGTTGAAAAAAACAAAAGGCCTAGACAAAAGCGAAACTTTATGTTTGATGTCATTTTTACATTGTTTATTTGGAAAAGATTTCTTGAATACCAAAGAAATGTCAAAATTTTTCATTTTTTACTATCCACAAGGAGAAATAAAAAATTTCTTGATAGAAATGGCTAAAATATTGAACATATTTTATATTGATTTATCTGAACCTAAATGGAATTGTGATTATAATATTTCTAAAATTTTAAAAGTTACAGATAATTTTAAGAATTAAATACCAGGAACATCATTCACGGTAACAAAACAAGAATAAGCAAAAGAAAAGGTAACGTTTGTATTTATTCTAACCACTATTGATCCACCAGAAAGAATAAGATCTATCGTTGTACCAGAAAAGCTGGTAGAAGAGTTGCTATAATCTGTTGTAAAATTTCTTAGTGTTGGTGATGTTCCAGACCAAGTTATTGTAGCTCTTATCAAATCAACTCTATAATCATTCGTATTAAATTGTCTACTCAATAATACTTTTATTTCCGATAAAGTAACTCTAATTGTAAAAGTCGAGTTACTGAAAGTGAAAATATTGTAGGTTCCTGGCGCTGTAGTAATAGCGCCTACACTTCTGAAATATAACTGTCTTCCTAAAGCATTTGAGCAATAACCAGCGTTAACCCATGTCAGGACATTTCCTGATTCTGCAACGAGTGATGATCCTTCAAGTGGTGGGGCACTTGACGGCAATATGTAAGTTTGCGAAGATGGTAAAACATTTGGTGATCTAAATTCCACGAAGTTTGTTGGGTTAGCTGATGCTGCATCAAAAAATCTAAGTCCAGTCGGTTGTCCTGCTGTTCTTGTTCTTAAAGATACAGGTCTTCCTCTTGCTGTTCGTATTTGTATTTCTCCTGCTATCCCCGTTCCGGTTCTGTCGGCAGCTATAATTTGAATGTTTCCTCCGTTTGCGTTAGGAGTAAGGGGATCCGGATCTTGAGTTTGTATTGTTACATCTCCTGGATTGAAGAGAGCCGCTCTATTTCTACCTGCACTAATTATTACATTTCCCCCGTTTCCGCCGGAAGGGCCGCCGTCTCTGGCGGTTATGATTATATTACCGGCAGTAGAAGAGAAATTACAAAATCCACTGAAAATTCTTACATCACCTGAATTAATGGAAGGTGTCGTAGCAGAAGAGGCTCCCCCACTTATTACGACATTTCCACCAAAAAAATTATTGCTTGAACCGCCTGTTATAGATATCTGTCCTCCTGCAGATTGGGTTGCTGACCCCCCTGCAATACTAACAAAACCGCCATCCACTAGAGGTGAATTCGATGGACCGCCAGTGATTGCAATATTTCCGGAATGAGATGGAAAATTTCCGCTAATTGTAGTGCCGCCTGTTAAAAATATATCTCCAGCTTTCGTATTCGCTACTCCAGTGGAAATATTTACATCGCCTGTATTACCAGCTATTCCATTTCCGGTTGAAATATCTATTGTTCCAGAAAAAGAGGAGATACCACTAACATTTCCTGTTTGAATTATCAAATTTCCTGAATTTCCGCCAGAAGAATTAAAATTAAATCCTGTCCTAAGGAGTAAATTTCCTGAAGTAATATCAGAAAAAGTTGATCCTGTTGTTATGTTTATAAATCCTGAAACTACAGTATTACTAAATCCTATTGCATTTGCAGTCAGTATATTTATGTTACCTGTTGAGGTAAAATTGTTATTGAAACAACTTCCGGAAATTAGACTTATATCTCCGCCATTTCCAGTGCTAGAAAAGTTAGCACTTCCACCTGTTATTAAAATATTTCCTCCGTCTGAGCCATCCGATGATCCTCCTACCAGTTGTATAATACCCCCAGTAGAACCAGATGAATAACCAGCGTTTAATATTATATTTCCACCAGAGGAAGGACCGATGCTAGACCCTGAAGACAAAAATATATTTCCTGGATTGCCGCCACTATATCCAGAACCCGCAGTTAAAGATATGTCTCCGGCAAAACCAGTTGAAGATCCTGTAGATAAATTTATAAATCCAGTGAAAAAACCACCTGCATCTCCAGTATTTAAATTAATAAACCCGGAAGAACCTGTTGGTAAACCAGGACCAGTTTCTATTTCTATAGCTCCACTTACAAGAAAAGAATTATTGACTCCTCCTGTCGTAATCTCTATTCCCCCAGTATTATAAAAACTGGATTGTTGCGTTGTCAAAGAGATAAATCCACTTCCTCCGCCAATCGAGGAAGATCGTGTTCTAATAGTAATTGAACCACTTATAGCGTTTTCAGCTTCTCCTGTTTCCAAAATCAGGTTTCCGGACGATACACCTGAAGAGTTTTCTCCAGTATATATGTATATATTACCTGAAATTTGCCCAGTATCACCTTCTCCTGTAGTAAAAATCAAATCTTTTCCCGAAGATCCTGGAGAAACTTCGGGACCTGATCTTGTCCTATTCAATCCTTCAAAAATTATTCTTCCGTGTCTCGTGGCCATCAATTTTATTTATCTCTTTAATGTTTTTTTAAATAGAAAAATTTAATTTTTAAATTTTTTTATCTTATCTTTTGGAAAAATATTCATAAATTCTTCATCTTTGAACATTCTTTCGATTTTTTTGTTTTTGTTTTTATAAAACATAAGATATTCCAAAACAAGATCCGAATTGAAATAACGTAAAATAGTCCTCAATATTTTGAATTGTTTTTCTTTGTCGAGTTTTTCGAGTGAATGCACATGAAAAGCATACATTATTCTTTCGAATAACCTTTTTTTCATAGTATTATTGAAATTAACTGTATTTTTTAATATTTTATCCAAATTGTCTGCTAAATTATGTTCAGATAAATTGTCAACTATATTCAAAATATTGTTTATGTCTGATGAATTTTGTATTATTTTATCAAAGAATTTATTCAAAAACCTTGATTGATAATATATTTCGGTAACATATTTATAGATTTTTTTATTTTTCAAGGCAAAATCTAAAAATTTACCTATAGAACTTAAAATATTTTCATTCGAACGATTTAAATTATAATTATATTCTATGATATTGAATAAATATAAATAATTTTCTTCCAGAAAATATTCATCTTTAATTTCAACGATATATTCTAATACCTTCTCAAATATTTCATTTTCACAATAATCATTCAAATAAAGCTTATCATAAAAATAAGAATCTTTTTCTTTTTGTATATAATCATTATAAAACAATATTTCAAATAATGTTTTTTTATCGAAATTTTTTATTTCATTTTTTAAATAATTGATATCTACTTTATTGATATAAACTAAAAACAAAAATATATAAAAATATAATTTTGGATTTTTTTCTTTTAATATCGATATGAAATATTTATCTTTATATAAATTATTTAAGTTTTCCAATAAATCTTTTGAAATACTTTTACTTTTCATAGCGTTATCCAAAAACGACAATGTAAAGTCAAAAAAATCTTCTTTATTCAATAAATTCTCTTCCGAATTTAAAATACGATCACAAAACAAAATAAAATTTATTATATATTGAATAGATTTAGTATTAGAATTTTTCAATAATTTATTGATGAAAGTTTTATTTATTTTTATTTTCTTCTTTTTTATTAAAAGATAACCTTTCTGATAATCATTATTATTAACGCTTGTTATCAAGTTTATGATATCATTTATTGTATATTCTTTATCACTAACGAAATATTCATCATCAATATAATCATTATAATATTCAAAAAACTTTAGAAATATATATTTGTTTGATTTGATAAAATTTAAGTATTTTTTGATAAAATTTCTTACAACACGCTCATCAACTTTTATATTTTTTTGTTTATAATACAATACTATATCAAACATAGCTTGTAATTCAGAAGGAATAGAATCTACCTTAGCACCTTTTTTAAATAAATCCATATAGTTTTTATGCATTCTTTCATTAAATTTCGAAAAAAATTCAAAATTAAACAAACTTGGATTATTTTTCATCAAATCTACAAAAAAATCAAGATCTGAATATTTAGAAAAAGCAAAATTCACGATTTCGTTTACTGTATATTCTTCTACCGGTTTGAAATACTTTGTCTTGTGATTGTTTTTTTCTATTTCTTGAAATAATTTAGCTAAAACAGGATACTTTTTCTTAAAACTTTCAATTCCTATATTCGTATCTGACTCATCCCTAAATTGTTCTGTTTCGAAATGAAATTGAAATCTTTTATTATTTTTTTTATCTAATATTATATAAAGAGGTCCTTTTCTATTATATTTATAAAAAAAATTTTCTGATTTTGTAGCCGCTGTACACCATCTTGTATTTCTTCCGAAATAACAACTTGCGCTTTCTGTGTTGGGTATTACAACTTTAAAATTTGCATCATTGTAAACAAGAACTGCTTCTCCATTTCTATAAAAATTTTCTTCTATTTCTTTTTCTATTTCTGTATTACTTTTTATTTGTTCGCCTTGATATTCATCCAAAATATCCAACAATTGATGTATATCTTTAATTTGATTTATATCTTTATGATTCGGTTTTAATTTATTTTTTCTTTTTAGACTTTCATATACCAATAATCCAGGAATGACCTTACTTATTATATCTTCGTATAAACCTAAGTTATTAGTTACATATTTTTGCACTATCCATTTTATATATGGTTCGATAAATTGAAACTTATTTTCCTTTCTAAGTGGCTCTTCTATAGACTTGATGAATTCCTCTAAAGTTTTATACTTATTGGAATGATCTTTTTGTTGTATTAATTTATATTTTTCGGAAAAAAGAGATAAGAGACTTTGTAAGTTATATTCAAGAAGTATTTCTCTTATACGCATTTTGATATATTTATTTTATATAAAGAAATTTATTTTGTCATATTTTTAATGAAGTTTATAGCAGCTTTTGATGGATTTTTGATGTATTTTATGGCATCTTTATTTTGTTTCAAAGCTGCCAATTGAACCTTTTCGGTCGGATTTTCAATATACTTAATATTCAAACCATTCTCTTTTACTGCATACAATTGAACTTTTTCAGTAGGATTTCTTATAAATCTGAGAACTATGACATTTCTTTTTACAGCTTCCAATTGAACTTTTTCGGTTGGATTTTCGATATGTGAAATAGCAATAGGATCTTGTTTTACTGCTTCTAACTGAACTTTTTCGCTTGGATTTTGTATAAATCTTATGAATTGCCCTTCGTTACGAACAGCTATTAATTGAACTTTTTCACTTAATTTATTAATGTACCAAATAACACCAATTTCTTTTTCTACTGCTGCCAATTGTACTTTTTCACTTGGATTTTTGATATATCTTATAGAATATGCATCTTCACTTATTGCCTCTATTTGAACTCTTTCGCTTGGATTTTGTATAAATTGAATATAAGAAGGATCTAAATTTACTACATATAATTGGACTTTTTCGGTTGGATTTTTAATAAACCAAATACTTTTATAATTTTGCTTTACTGCCTCTATTTGAATATTTTCACTTGGATTTTCTATAAACTTAATACTATCAGCATCTTGTTTTATTGCTTCCAATTGAACCCTTTCACTTGGATTTTTAATATATTCAAGGCCAGAAGGATGTTTTTTTATATATTCTATTTGTTCTTCCTCGGTTGGATTTTTATTTAAGATCATTGTTTTGTACTTCTTTGCTATAGGAGTGAATATTTCCCATAAAACTGGTATTTTATCTGCCAATAAATTTGGATTTATGGATTTATCTTGTTCATCTCTAAATTGATTCGTCGCGAAATGAAATTGATATCTTTTGTTTTCTTTTTTTACTAAAACAATATAAAGAGGTCCTTTTTTGTTATAATTATCAAAGTAATTATTGGACTTCGATGCAGCGGTACACCATCTTGTATTTTTTCCGAAATAACAACTCGCTTTTTTTGTCTTAGGAACCACCACCTTTATTTGTGGAGAATCATAAATCAATTCTGCTTCACCCGAAGAATAAAATTGCATTTCTATATTTTTTTCTTCTTCTCTTCTTGAATCAGTTTTTTCTTCTTTATATTCGTCCAATATGTCTAAAAACTGATGTATATCCTTGACTTGATTTATGTCCTTATGATCTGGTTTTAATTTATTCTTTCTTTTTAAACTGTCATATCTCAACAACCCTGGTATAACTTTGCTTGTTACATCTTCATATAACCCCAAACTATCAGTAACGTATTTCTGTACTATCCATTTCATATATGGTTCTATGAATTGGAATTTGTTTTCTTTTCTAAGTGGTTCTTCTATTGATTTAATAAATTCTTCTAGCGAATCATATTCATTTGAATGATCTTTTTGTTGTACTTGCTTATATTTTTCGGAAAAAAGAGATAAGAGACTCTGTAAGTTATATTCAAGAAGTATTTCTTTTATTTGCATTTTTATGTATTTATTTCATAAAAAAAATTTTCTTTGTTTAATTGTTTTCAAAGAAGTCAATTACCGCTTTTGATGGATTTTTGATGTATTTTATGGCATCTTTATTTTGTTTCAACGCCGCCAATTGAACCTTTTCGGTCGGGTTTTCGATATATTTAATATTCAATCCGTTTCGTTTCACTGTATACAATTGAATTTTTTCGGATGGGTTTTCGATAAATTTTATAATCATAGGATTTCTTTTTATAGCTTCAAATTGAACTTTTTCAGTCGGGTTTTCAATATGTAAAATAGCAAAAGCATTTTGTTTTACTGCTTCTAACTGAACTTCTTCATCAGGATTCATTATATTTGAAATAGATAAACCATCTTTTTTCACTGCCATTAATTGAACTTCTTTTGCGGGATTTATTATATAGCGAATAATAGAACTATTTTGTCTTACTGCTTCTATTTGAATTTTTTTATTTGGATTTTTGATATATTGAATATTTAAAACATTTTGTTTTATAGCTATTCTTTGTAAATATTCACTGGGTTCTTCGATGAATTGAATAGATGATCCATTTTGTTTCACAGCTTCATATTTTATCTCTTCGCTGGGATTATGGATATATTGAATATTCAAACCGTTTCTTTTTACTGCTTCTAATTTTACTTTTTCAGTAGGGGTTTTTATATATCTAAAATAAAGAGGATTTTGATTTATTACTTTCATTTGAACTTTTTCAGTCGGATTATCAATATGTTCTATGTTACTTATAGAACGACTTATTGCAAGTAACTGAACTTTTTCAGTTGGATTTTTTATATTTTTTATTGCTTCATCGAATTTTGATACTACCATCAGTTGAAGTTCTTCGCTCGGATTTTTTATATATTTGATTACTCTAGGATCTAGTTTTATTGCTTCATATTGTATTATTTCTGATGGATTTTTAATGTATTGTAAAGAATCGGGATTTCTTTTTATTGCAATTAACTGTAATTTTTCACTAGGATTTTCTATATATTTTATTGCAAGGCTATTTTGCATAACTGCTTCTAACTTAACTTTTTCGCTTGGATTTTTTATATAAGAAATAGCTAAACCATTTTTTCTTACTTCATTTAACATAGTTTCTTCGCTTGGATTTTTGTTTAATATCAAACTTTTATATTTTTCTGCAATTGGAGTAAATATTTCCCACAATATAGGATATCTATCAGCTAACGAATTTGCATCGATTTGTAAATCTTTTTCATCTCTAAATTGGTTAGTCGCAAAATGAAATTGATATCGTTTGTTTTCTTTTTTTATTAAAACAATATAAAGAGGTCCTTTTTTATTATAATTATTAAAATAATTAGTAGAATGCGTAGTAGCAGTACACCATCTCGTATTTATTCCAAAATAACAACTTGCTCTTTCTGTCTTTGGAATTACTACTTTTATTTCATGATTATTAAAAATTAATTCTGCCTCTCCAGAAGAATAGAATTCTTGCTCTATTTTTTTTTCTTCTTCGCTTTTCGATGTTGTTTTTTCATTTTCATACTCGTCTAATATATCTAATAGTTGATTTATATTCTTAATTCGATTTATGTCCTTGTGATTTGATTTTAATTTGTTTTTTCTCTTTAAAGAATCATATTTTAATAACCCGGGTATTACTTTAATTTTCATATCTTCATATAACCCAAGATTATTGGTTACATATCTTTGCACTATCCATTTCATATATGGTTCAATAAATTGAAACTTATTTTCTTTTCTAAGTGGTTCTTCTATTGACTTGATGAATTGTTCCAGAGATTCATATTCATTGGAATGGTCTTTTTGCTGTACTTGTTTATATTTTTCGGAAAAAAGAGATAAGAGACTCTGTAAGTTATATTCAAGAAGTATTTCTTTTATTCGCATTTTGATGTATTTATTTTGTAGAAAAAAGTTTGTTTGATTTAATTGTTTTTAAGGAAGTCAATTACCGCTTTTGATGGATTTTTGATGTATTTTATCGCATCCTTGTATTGTTTCACTGCTTCCAATTGAACTTTTTCGGTTGGATTATCGATGAATTGTATGGCACTTGCAATATCATTTACTGCCACCAATTGTACTTTTTCACTTGGATTATCAATAAAACGTATAGAATATGGATCTTTACTTACAACTAACAATTGTAGTTTCTCACTTGGATTTTTAATATACTGTATGGCTTCTGGGTCTTTTTTCACTGCTTCAAATTGAATCTCTTCGCTTGGATTTTTTATATATTTAATAGAATGTCCGTCTTTTTTTACTGCTTCTAACTTGACTTTTTCGCTTGGATTTTGAATATATTTTATTGCATAACCACACCGACGAACAGCTATTAATTGAATATCTTCGCTTGGATTTTTAATAAATTTAATCAAATCGGGATAAAGTTCTACAGCTTCACGTTGAACATTTTTGGTGGGATTTTTTATATACTTAAATGCCCCTAAATTTTCTCTTACTGCTTCTAATTGTACTTTTTCGCTTGGGTTTTCTATATATTTAATAACTCTGCCACTTTTTTTTACGGCCTCCAATTGAACTTTTTCTGTAGGATTTTTAATATTTCGAATAAGATCTGGGTCATTTTTTACTGCTTCTAATTGAACTCTCTCCGTTGGTTCTTTAATATATAGAAGAACATGTGCTAATTTGCTTACCGCTTGTAATTGGACTTTTTCAGATGGATTTTTTATATACTGAATGTTGTGGGGGTTTTTGTTGACTGCTTCCAAATAATCTTCTTCAGTAGCACTTTTATTCAATATAATAGAATTATATTTTTTTGCTATAGGAGTAAATATTTTCCATAATATCGGATACTTATCTGCCAATAAATTAGGATTTATGCCCCTATCTTTTTCGTCCATAAATTGATATGTTTGAAAATGAAATTGATATCGTTTATTTTCTTTTTTTATTAATACGATATAAAGAGGGCCTTCTTCATTGTAATCTTTGAAATAATTTGTGGATCGCGTCGATGCCGTACACCATCTTGTATTTCTTCCAAAATAACAACTCGCTTTTTCTGTTTTAGGAACTACTACTTTTACTTGTGGATCATCATAAATCAATTCTGCTTCGCCGGATGAATAAAATTCTTTCTCTATTACTTTTTCTTCTTCGCTTTTAGATAATGTTTTTTCTTCCTGATATTCGTCCAATACATCCAACAATTGATGTATGTTTTTGACTTGATTTATGTCCTTATGATCTGGTCTTAATTTATTCTTTCTTTTCAAAGAATCATATTTCAACAATCCTGGAATGACTTTACTCATTATATCTTCATATAACCCTAAATTATCAGTAACGTATTTCTGTACTATCCATTTCATATATGGTTCGATAAATTGAAACTTATTTTCTTTTCTAAGTGGTTCTTCTATTGATTTGATGAATTTTTCTAGCGATTCATATTCATTAGAATGATCTTTTTGTTGTACTTGCTTATATTTTTCAGAAAAAAGAGATAAAAGAT
>JANWZV010000090.1 GCA_025061805.1 Candidatus Dojkabacteria bacterium
AATGTATTACAATAAACCATATGCTTACTTTGGGAGAGTTTTTGGTATAACAAAAGATATAAGATTATATGATTATTCTTTTGCTCTTATATCTTATGTTACAAAGCCACCACCTTCTGGAATTATAGGACATCATGGAAAATCAGGCCCTCCTGGAATTCTACAACCTCCTGCAACTAAAAAATAATAAAATTTGAAACCAATGCACGAAAATATTCTTCTTAAGCAAGAAGCAGAAAAAGTTGGCTTTTGGGCTCTGCCGCCAACTGTTGATGAATTTCTTGATTATATAGGATTAAAAGACAATGTATATGAATATTGGAAAACTCATTTAAGATCTATATTTCCAGATAATATTCATGTTTCTAATAATTATGTTTTATTAACTGGTGCAATTGGAACTGGCAAAAGCACAGTTAGTAAAATATCTGCTTTATATACGCTTTGCAGATTGCTTATGCTTAAAAATTTGGATTATTTTCACTTGACTATAACTAAGCCAATTCAATTTTTATTCTTTCATGTTAAGATAGAGAAAGCTAGAGCTGAATTTGTTTCTTACGTAGAAGAGATAGTTCAAACTAACAAGTTTTTTCGTTACTTAATTAATGAGCGGAAAAAAGTTAAAGATGCTAAACCGATGCCTTTCCAGTTTGTATCTGATGGTGCTCGCTCAAACTCAAGTATAGGTGGCGACGTATTATTTTATGTTTTTTCAGAAGCAAATTTTGTTAACGAGAATGTCATAAGTTTCAAAATAGATCAAGCTTATAAAAGATTCAAATCAAGATTTCTTGCAGCTATGCCTTACATGGGTAACATAATCATAGATACTTCTGCTTCATTTGAAGGTGCCATATCTGATGTTTTGTCAGACAAAGACGATTTTTACACAGTTAGGGCATCTCAATGGGATGTTAAACCGTTTTTATATTTCAAAAAAGGACATTTTTTAGTATACACTGGCGGCATAGATACTGGTGCTAAAATATTGCATGAAGACGAAGATTTAAGCAAATACGAATCAGGCAAAATAATAAAAGTACCTAAAGAACTAGAAAGAGAATTTAAAAGCAATATTCACACAGCACTTCTTGATTTAGCAGGATTAAACATCAGAGCACCTAATGCTATATTCAACACTGAGATATTGTCTGATGTTGTAAACAAAGAAAATTATTTTCCAGATACTGATATCATATTTAATCTGCCTAACTACTGTGATTTATTGAAAAAAATTTTAGATTCAAATGCATATTATTATATGCACGTTGATACTTCTATAAAAGGAGACAATACTGGAATTGCGCTGGCAACTTGGAAATCGGACAACAAAATACATATAGACTTTTGTTGCGGATTACATAATAACGGCGAAGAAATTCCTATGTACATAATACAAGAATTTATAGAAAAAATGCTTAAGCTAGGAATTAATATACATAAAGTTAGCGCAGACAGTTTTCAATCATACAAACTTTTACAAGACATAACTAGAATATATAGAATACAAACACAAATCATAAACATAGACAGTATGCCTTCTGTTTATTTTGCTTTAAAAAATCTGTTATAGATAAAAGCATAAGCATAGTTAATAACAAAGCACTAATAAAAGAACTTATAGAACTTAAACTTGTTTTGGAAAGTGCTAAACCAAAAGTAGATCATCCATCAACTGGAAGCAAAGACATAGCTGATGCGGTTGCATGTGCTAATTGGATATGCATAGAAGATGCAAAGAAAAGCAACTTTATAGTCCCAACAAGTAATTTCGACGAAATTTTGTTAAACTATAAATTAAGATCAAAAATGAAATTGAATAATCCATCTTTGCTTAATAATTCAACAAACATAGTTGGACAAATCATGAGCAACATATATCAAGAAGAAAACGATCAGACAGGAAACAACTCTAAATAAGTAGGCAAAATCGGTAAAACTGGACTGGGAACACCAGCAACCTGTTCTACTGGACCAGGAATGTATTTGTTAATAACCTTGAGACGCTTGTCTCCGCCAAATAAATATCTTTCAACAGATTCAAATAATGTTTCATACGCAATTCTTCTTTTGTCACTACTTGCAAAATCGTTTATAACTATATACTTGTCTTGTCTTGCGCCTTCTTCGTCTAGTTTGTGAATTCTAACAGAATCAGTTCTAACTTCAATTATTCTTTTCATACAAGCAGCAATGCACTTCTCGTGATCTCTGTCATAATTATCAAGTACTTGATTTATTTCTCTAATAGAAGAAGTTGGTTTTATACATCCCACGTGATCAACAAACTCCTCTTTGCCTCCAACTAAATTAGTAACAGAATATGAAGAAACATGCAAAAAAGTAAGAAAAAACGATATCCACATGTCAAAAAAATTTGCTAAACCTTCTTCTCTAGTCATATTTGGAGACGCATTCTGCATCCTATCAAAAAACTTCTTTAATGGACTATCATTCGCTGGATCAGGGTATTTCATGTTTTTGGTTAAAACATTCACAGGAACTGGTTGACCAAAATAATTGTTCTGATAAGCAGGTGGTGTAAAAAGACCCATACTTACAAATGTAAGCTTTTCAGTTATTTTTTGACCTGCCTCTATCATCCTATCTATGACATCCTGAGGCATAGGCTGCCCAGAATAATCACGAAGCAAAATATCACAAGCCTGCTTAAATGCTGGATGCATACATAAAATCAATGAAATCTTTCACATCTATATAATTAGAAATGTTTCCACTATAATACATGTTGTTTAAATAATTCTTTACAACTTTTAACGTCTCTTTTCTGTTAAGTCTCTTAGATAAAACAAAATCACAAACATAATCAAATAATAAATCTCTATTATCTATTTCAAATCTAGAAAAAACGACATTGCATATATCTCGCACATCATTTTCTGTAAAAACATCAAAATCAATATAAAAATTCAAATCAAAAATTTTCATAAGATAGTTAAGTGCTTTTTCGTCATTCAAAGAAAATATATAAAAATTGTTCCTCTTTTTAACGTTATGAATAGTAGAATTGTCTACAAACTTTTGATAATAAAGAAAATATGGTACAACAGGTTCATCATGTTCTTCTTTGTTAAGAACATTTTCAGCATTATCAAAAATAATCATGTTATGAGACTCATTGGCTTTATAAAGCATATTCGGATTAAAACTGTTATTCAAATAATAACTTAAACCTATACTCTTCATATAAGAAGTCATATTTTCTAAGAAATGAGTTTTACCGCTTCCAGATGAACCATATAAAATTACTATGTTGCTCAACATGTAATTTTCACG
>JANWZV010000091.1 GCA_025061805.1 Candidatus Dojkabacteria bacterium
GACATAATAAAACACGTTTCAGAAGAACAAAAAAACAACGAAGAAAATCAAAAAGAAAACGACAACGAAGAAAAAATTTTAAGATTATTAGAAATGAAGCGAATAGCAATAGTAAAAGAGTTTGGCAAGAGCATAGAAGAATTGGTCAGAGAATCTTGGCTATATTCTTTTAACGTAATAAACAACATAATGTCTGAAAAAATATTTAAATCAAATACGCCAGTAAAAGAAAAGGACATTAAAAAGACTTTCTTTTTTATAAGAAGTTTTTTAAATGAATTGCCAAGTCATGTAAACAGTATTTTAAGAGTTTTCACAAAATTAATAACTGAAAAAAATATCAAAATGTATAACATTGATGGTTTGGATTCAGAAGTTATGAAAACTATGTCCAGCAATTTTTATATTCAGAAAGGCATGCAAAATATTTATGTATTTTTTAAAGAATTAATTAGAGCTGAAACAGATATTAACGAAATGAAAAAAATTGTTGAAAAATATAATATAAGCATAGAAGTTTATCATAATGGACAATTATTACATAAACAAAACATACAAGATTACTTTAAAGTTTACGAGAACTTTATCAGATCTTTTAAGACTAGTTTAAAAAGCAGAATGAATACGTTAAAAATAAAAAAGGTAAAAATAAAAAGGAGCGAACTGAGCGATCATATAAACGATTTGTTTAAAAACAGTATAAGATTTCATAACGATATTATTAAAATGCCTTTAAGCGAAAGAAAAAATCATATAAACTTTTTTATAAAATACAATGTTATAAGTGAAAAAATAGCTAATTATCTTTTGGAAGACATACAAAAACGATCTGATAATAAGTAAAATTCATCCATGAAATTGTATGCTGTTTTTAAAAACGGAAAAATAGAGCTGAAAGAGAATGTTTCTAGTGACGATTGTGTTTTAGATGTTTTAAAAGATGAGTTTAAATATATAGAAAATATAGAAGACAAAAGAACAAAAAGTAAAATTAATTTTTTAAATTTTTCATATGACTATTTTTTGGAAAGAAACAAACCAATTATAAATTCTCTTGAAAAGCAAATAAAAAGCAAAATAAAAAAAGTAATAAAGCATGAAAAGCATTATATATCAGATGGGTATTATTATGTTAAATCTATTGGTATAGACAACGAGATATTTTATCACAATGAAAAAGAAATATTGAGCATAAAAGAGATCAAAGGAGACAATGAATGTTTTTATTTTGATTCATACAGCATTGACAAACATATGTCAATAAGCTATTCAGATGATGGTAGTGAGATTTATAAGCTTTTTTTACTTTTAAACAAAGACAAAAACAATATGATTTTTATTGATTCTTACGTCACATCTCATCAGACAATTGGTGATTGGCTTGTTTATACAAAGAGACCAGAAGATCAAATGAGAAGTTACCAAGTGGTTCTTTTAAATATAAAAACCATGAAAAAGAAAGTTGTTTTTCAAGAAAATAAGAGAAATATACACTTGAGTGCAAGTATAAGTTTAGACAATGAAAGTCTTATAGTTTCTGGAAGCGATGGTGAAAATGAATATTTTTATATACTCTTTAAAATGAAAGATTGGAGACTTATTTTCCCAATGCAAAAAATCAATTTGAGTATTAACGTTGTGCATGACAAAGTTTCTGTGATAGACAGAAGAAATGATGGTTATTATATTTATTTATGTCCAAAGCATGACATATATATAGATTCTGATAAATATTTAATTTATAAAAGCAAGTTTCATGCTTTATGTTATGTAGCAAGAAATAGCAAATATATAGCCATACTAGAGTACTACAAGGAACAAGGAAAGTCTGTTCTAACCGTATACAACTACGAACCAAATATAATATTGAAAAAAGTTTTGGATGGAAAATATTATATAGATAATTTGTCTTTGTTTAAACCAGAAGAACTTGTTTTGGGAAGGTTATTATACACAAAGATAGAAAAGCTGTTTATTGATATTAATCAAAAAAATTACATAAAAAAGATTAAAAGATTTTTTGAAGATGATGAAAAATACGATTATAAAGAAGACTTAATAGACGGCATAAGAATAGTTGGCATTTATAACAAAGAGGTCGGAATAAAGCATGCTTTATTAATTGTTTATGGTTCGTATGGACAAAGCATAGAGAGCATTTTTGACAGCATTCAACTTGCTCTTTGTGATCATGGCATAGCATGCTTTGCTGCTTTTGTGAGAGGTGGTGGCGAAAATGGGTCAATTTGGTATGAAGAAGGCAAAATGACAAGCAAGAAAAATACTATTGTAGACACAATTAAAGCAGGCAACTATATAAAGAGCAAATATCTAGAAAAGGTTAAAGGTAAAATAGGCGTTTGGGGCACAAGTGCAGGTGGAATCGCAGCAGCAGGTGCAATAAATCAAGAAAATGTTTTTAATTTCGCAATTCTTGAAGTACCGTTTGTAGATGTTTTAGGCACTATGTTTGATACAAGACAAGCACTCACAGAAGGCGAATTCAACGAATTTGGAGACCCAAGAATACCTGAAATGTATTATTATATAAAAAGTTACAGCCCATATCAAAATATAACAAAAAAACAGTACCCTCCAACTCTCATAATAGTTGGTATGAAAGACGAAAGAGTTAAATATCATGAAGGCATCAAATTTGGATTGAGAATGATTAAAAATGGTGCTAGCAAAGTGTACGTTAAAATAACAGACAGAGGGCACTTTGAATTTGATCTTTCAGAAAACAGAATAAAATTAGATGCTGAAATAGCAGCTTTTATAATTGAATCTGTTAATTCTTCGTATTAATTAAAAAAATGTCCACAGCAGGGATCGAACCTGCGACCCCCAGCTTAAAAGGCTGGTGCTCTACCATCTGAGCTATGTGGACATTTTTATAAAGATTCTAATCAATCTTCGTCTTGTGATGCTATAAACAGCATAGCAAACATAAATATTACAGGAATAATGAATAGAATTACTGTGTGCGGGTACATAGCATTTGACTTTGTTTTTGCGTCTCCAGCAGGACTCGAACCTGCGACCCTCTGGTTAACAGCCAGATGCTCTACCTACTGAGCTACGGAGACATATAAAAAGAACATAAAACCGAAAAATTATGATTCATAAGTTTTCAAAACAAACTTTTATGTTTTTTCAAAATAATCTTTATGCTTTTCAAAAATAATCTTAAACAAAAATTCTAAAAAACTAATATCTTTTATCTTTAAAGCATATCTATTTTCGTCTATTTCTATAATTTCAATTT
>JANWZV010000092.1 GCA_025061805.1 Candidatus Dojkabacteria bacterium
TTTTTCATAATATTCTGCTTTTAATTCTGGCATTTTTTCTTTCATAAATTTAATCCAACTATTTTTTTCAGCTAATTTTTTATTTAATTCATATGTTGCCCACCATTGATCTGTTGGTTGATTAACAAGATATGTTCTTTTTCCAATTTTAACTGCTACTTTTGGTTGATTTGCTAATGATGGATATTTATAACCATAACCATAAAAAGCCATTTTATTTTGTTTTTTATTATTTGGAAAAAAATTTTTTTTATTTTTTGTTTCACCTTCACCAAATAAAAAATCTAAAACAAAAGGTGCAATTGCAATAATTGTTGAAGGATCTACCATTTTTTATAATTCGTGTTTTTTCATTGAACTTCCGAAAAAAATGTATAATGGATGTGAGTTTCTAATTAAAATAAATTTTTCGTTTTTATTAGAATATAAATTTTTAATTAAATTTTTGTCTAATCCAAAATGATTTAATAAAGTATTAAAAGTATTTCGGTCATATGATATTGGAAAAATAATTAATGCATCACATTCTCGAAGAATTGTAGTACTTGAAAAACCTTTATTTAATTGGTGTAAAATTATAATTAATGAAATATTAAAATTTCTTCCATTTTGTGCCAAAACATTTGTTAAAATTTCTAACATTTTTTCAATTTTTGGATTTGGATATCTTTCAGTATCATCAAAAATCACTAAAGAATTTGAAAATTCTGATACATCTGGAATTCCACTAAAATCATTTTTTGCTTTTTCTTCTTCTTCCTCTTCAATTTTTTTAAGATTAACTCTAATTGAAAATTTTAAATCATTATACAAATTTGGAATGCCTGAAAAAATAATAATTCTATTTTTTGGATATTTTTTATGATAAAGATATGCTAAAAATTTTGCTAATACTGTTTTTCCTGAACCTTTTTTTCCTGTTATTATTATCAAATCATTTTGTTTTGATTCTCTAGTTGAATTTGCTAAACCAGGAAAAAATATTTCAAAAATTTTTGGATATTTGAGAAGATATTTATAATGTTTAATTGCAGCATTCATTTTAAGTTTTTTATTAAATTAAAAATTTTTTTACCACCAAGTTTTAAGCACATTTTATAAAATTCAAAATCATCTAAATCATTATAAAGTATTCTCAAAATAATAATTTCTCCACAAGCAGAATCTACAATATGACCATTTCTAATACTTCCTTGAATATTGTAACTATTTCGATTAAAAGAATAATTTTTTTCGACGCATTCTTTTATAAATTGTGATAATTTAAATTCAGGTGGAGATTTTTGTTCAGGATTTTGGAGAAATGACCACTGACTATCAGGCGCATTTCCATAAGGATCAAAAAAATACATTCTTCCTTTATCAAAACAAAATAATGTCCAATGTCCAACATTTCCTGGATAATTATAAAGAATAATGTTATAATATTTTAATTTATTTTTATTTAAGTCAGCATATTTCATAACTTGAAAAGATTTTGATGTAATTTTTGGCAAAATAATATGAAAATCTAAGTTTGTTAATGTTATTTCTTTTTTTGAAATCATTTTTAAATATAAAAACATAAATATAAAATGCTTTCCAAAGAAGTAATAACTCATGTCTACAAGCAAAAGGATGAAAATATTGTTGCTAATTTATCATTATATAATCCTCCTACATCGAGTAAACCTATTGAAGCAACAATTGACATATCTCTCGAAAAGCCTTTACTTAAGAAGATGAATGAATATAAATTGACAATTGCAAGATTTAGAATTCCATTGTTTAGTATATATCCATCATTTGATTTAAGAAATTTATTTTTTCAAGTAACATTTAGATACAATAATACTAACTATTCACAATCAGAAACAATAACTGACTTAATATATAGTATATCAGAATTTGTTACTATTGTAAATCATATAATTCAAAATGCTTATTCAGGATTAGGTTTTTTCTCAAATACTCCTCCTTATATTAAATATCATGAAGATAGATTTTGTTTTGTACTACCTACTGAAATAATTGATAATGGAATTTATATAATTTTGTCTTCTGATCTTTATTATTATCTTGGAGGATTTCCCGCAAAACCTTCAACAATTATTCCAGGTCAATATGAATTGTATTTATCTCAAGTTGAATATTATTTGTCTCCAATTTATGACATTAATAATGCTCCTGTAATTAGTTCAACATCAGGGCTTACAAAATATAATTCATACATGCTTCAATCAGAATTTCATACAGGTTCGAGATTTAATGATATTCAAAATGTTATTGTAACTACAAATATTCCAATAAGACAAGAAATGCTTCCACAAATTACAAATAATCCATCAAATACAAACTTGACATACATCAGTACATTAGGAATTTTTAGTGATTTTGTTGTTAATATCAGTGAATTTGGGCAACAATATGACGAACTTATTTATTATCCACAATCTCAATTTCGTTGGACAGATTTGATAAGCGACGGACAACTTGACAGATTATCATTTTCTTTTTTATATCAAAAAAATGATCAAAGTATTCATAAAATTTACATTAATCCTGGAGATTCTGCAAGTATTAAAATTTATTTTGTTAACAAAAACAAGCTTTATGGATTTAATAATTATGAATAAAAATTTAGATGGCAACAACATTTGTGAGAACTATTGATCCTGTTATTGATCTTACAGAAAATATAGTTCCTAGACAAATTGTATCAGAAAGTCCTCAAGAATTTAGAATTATTACATATCCTAGTACTGCATTTTCTCAAAGTTATATTAATTGGAATATTATTCCTCCAAATCCTCAAGTTATTATTGCTAGATATTTTAGAGTTCAAATAACATTTGTAATTACAATTACAGCTACAATAAAACCTACAACACAAGGAGTATGTAATATTGTTAACACTTTATATTCTGGTCTTTGTCAATATCCTCTTCATCAAGCAATAAACAATTTAACAGTTCAATTAAATAATAATAGCATTACTATTAGACCTAATGAAATAGTTCCTAAACTTATGTA
>JANWZV010000093.1 GCA_025061805.1 Candidatus Dojkabacteria bacterium
ATATGGATTACCAGTTCCTAAAACAAAAAAGAGAATAAAAAAATCTAAATATTTACATTTAATGCCTGAAGAACTTGCTAAAAAAACAGAAGAAGAATTAATAAAAAGTTATTATCTTGGAGATGAAAAAGCTATTAAAAAAGCAAGAAAAAGAGCAGAAAAAAGAAAAGTTTTAGCTTTACCACCTCCAGAACCTGTTCCTGTAGTAAAAGAAGTAGTAGAAGAAAAGAAAAAAAGAGGTAGAAAACCAAAAACAACAACAGCAACAGGAGAAGGATATTATGGATATGGTTACTTTTATTGAAATACTCGAAAGTATATGCTTAATCAAAAACATATACTTTAATTATTGTAACCTTTTGGAACTGTTTCTTTTTCATTTATCACTTCTCTTTTTGTATCTTTGTGTGATATTCTTTTTATTTCTGTTTTTACACAAATTTGATGATTTTTTGAAATTATATGATTAAATTCAAATATTTTGTCTAATCCCATTTTTGCTAAAAATTCTTCCTCAAATTTTTTGATATCATCAATTGTTTTTGGTTTAAAAAATCCATCTTTGTCTATACATTCTTTTGGAACTCCTTTCATTTTGAAATTTGTTTTTAAATCTTTAGTTACATAAAAATAATGTTTAGGAGCATAAGCACCAAAAAATATACATTCACATTCTAATTTCATTTTTCCAGGAACTTTTTTTGTTTCTGGTTGTTCAAATCTATCTTTATATTTTTCATTAAGTTCTTTCATTGGTTCTTTTGATCCTGAAATATGACAAACAAGAGAATCTGTATCAGTGTAGATCAATTTGCATTTATCTCCAAAATGTTTTTTCATTACATTGTAGTAAAAATCTCCCATAAACATTTTTGATAATTCAAGAACAACAAATCCTATTATAATTGGTTTATTATATTCAACTTGTTTTGAATATTCACCAAGAAGAACTCCATCATCAATCCAATGAAAATCATAACATGAATTTCCATTCAAAAATTTTACAATTTCATTATGTGATGTGAGAATTTTTCTTGTTCTATATTTTAATGGATTTTCACATGTTTTTCCATAAATTGAATTATTTAAAAGTTTAAAGAAATTTTCATAATATTCACTTGTAGATTTTTTTCTTTGTTCAGTATTGAATAAAATATAATCTTTCATTATTGGTTTTTGTGTAAATTTAATTATTTTATGAACATTGATTAATTTATATCCTAATTCTAATCCTAATTTAAGATGACAAATATGAACAGCATAATTTTTCTTTGGCAAAAGTGTTCCTTCTAATTTTTTATTAATTTTTTCAGGAAATAATGGATAACCTTTGAAAAAATCTTTATTATCAGGCACATCAATATCACAAATTAATATATAACCATTTTCATTTTTTTCAAAATTATAATGCAAAACAAATTTTTTAATTTGTTCAATATCATCAGTTGGTTCAAAAATTTTATAATTTTCAATTGGAAGTGGACATAACATTGCTCTTCCATATAAATTTACCATATCAAAATAAAGTATAGTTTCATCTTTTTTATCAACAGTATTTGCATAAATTAATTCTCCTCTTGAACATATTCCTCCTCTCATATTATCAATAATAATTTTCAAAATTTGTTTATCATTTTCACTATCTTCAAATGTTTGAATTTTTGATTGTGTAAATTTCAAAAATGCATTCCAACTAAGAGATGGAGCAGAAACAAATAATGCAGGATCTAAACCATAAATTCTTTTTGACAATCTTCTATAACTTTCAAAACAATCTGCTAACAAAACAACATCAGATTTTAAATATGCAATATGATAATCAAGAAATTTTTCACATTTTAATTCATTCCAAACTTTTTTAGCATGTTCATATTCAGAATCAGAAATATGTGAATTTTTCAAAGAATTATAAAAACATTCTTTAGGAGGAAGTTCTTTATTTTCAAATTTTGAATAATCATCAATCCATTCATAAGGATAAACACCTTTTCTCATTAAAATTTCAGGCAATTTTAATTTTTTGAAATATATAAATTCTTCTTTTGGTGTACTTTCAACTAATTTTTCGAGACTAGTTTTTAAATGTTGCATAGTGTCCATAAATATAAAATCTTTTGTTTTTATGAAAGAAAATTGTTCTGAGGATGAACCAATAATAAATTGTTCATTTTCTTTAACTTTTAAAATTTTCATTGCAAGTTTAACAATAAAATGTGAATCATAACCTTTAAAATTATGAAAAAATATTCTATATTTATAAAAATTATTATAATGTAATTTTAAATTACAAATTTTACAATATGCTCCTAAATATTTTCCTGTTTCATGATCATGATGAATACATTTTGGATTTTCATTTGTAAATTCTTGTAAACATCCTTCACATATTTTTGCTTCTTTATGTCTTTTTTCTTCTTCTTCAGTAAGTTTTGGAACATCAGGAAATTTGTTTATTATATCATCCAAAAAATTTTTTATTGAATATAAACAACCACAAAATTTTTTCATAAGTTCTTTTGGATCAGGATCTGTTCGAACAATTATATTATCACTAACACTTGGACAAAAAATTGCAAAACTATTTGGAACTTGAATAATTTTTCCTGTTTTACTTTCTACTGTATTTGTTGATTCAAAATCAGCATAAATTACTCCTTTTGCTTCTAAAAGTTTATTTACATCAAATTTTATTATTAGTTAATGGTAAATGTCGGTCTGGCGTCAATCAAGATTTTCTCGATCTCTCGAGAAAAACCTGTTTTCAACTTGCGTCAACTAATTTAATCAAAAAATGACGCAAGTTTTTTTCTCGATATTTTATGATGTTTTATAACTTTCAAATTTTTTTGTTCGCCCCTCGAAAATTTCGTGCAATTTTTAATTTTTGCACATCTGCGTCAAATTTTAAAAATTTATTGTTTGACGCAAGTTGTTTTTAATTTTTTTGCTCGATGTAATTAGGCGCGACTGTTGTCAAAAATTTTTCAGTTGTCTCG
>JANWZV010000094.1 GCA_025061805.1 Candidatus Dojkabacteria bacterium
GAATCTATAGCACTATGACCAGAAAAATGAAGTTTGGCAAAATATATGAAAACAAATCCAAAATGATTTGATATAGAAATTAGAATATATGATACCATAGTACCAAATAAACAAAGAATTTTAGATATAATACAAAATTATGAATTTAAACCAGATGTTTCTTTAAAAAATTTAGATCAGGAAATTCTAGAAAATATATATCGTTGACGAGAGGCCAACAATGCAACTATTAAACTGTATTTAGATTATGCGTATGACTATAACGCAGATTTTTATAATTTAAAAGAAAAATATATAAAAAACGCTGTTGATTTAATAAATTTAAGAAAACCAAATTGAATAAAAGCAGTTTATGGAAGTGATGATTTTTGAGATTTAGTTTTGTATTTTGATATAAATTGAAGACAGGTTTCATTTCATTGATATTATTGACCTTTACCAAAAGAGGACGTAAAGCGGATTTGATATAAAGCTATAGTTAACCCACTTGCTGTTAGTCAAGAAGATTACAATACAATATTTTTATACAATCAAAAATTAAAGAAAATATGGGATCAAGTACATAAACCAAGGCATGAATATACGGAAAACTGAGATTCTGAAATATTTTATATGGCTAGAAAAAAGCCATCATTGTGAACAAAAGAGTGAAGATTGGAAATGTATAGAAAAAAGATCAAAGAAACAACAGAAGAGTTAATTAAATCTCCAAATATAGACCGAGAGTGATATTCTGGAGCCAATAAGGATATAATGCAAAAAAGGCTTGAATATATATTATCTTTACCAGACTGACCACACACAAACAACTTTTTAGAAAAATATGAATTCTTGCCTGTTGAATTTGAGTGATGACTAAAATATGGCGAAGATATGTATATATTCAAAAAAATAGAAGATATTAAATTTTCTGATGATTACAATAAAAATTTATGATATTTACTTAAATTAACAAAATATCTTTTACAGTGATTATCATATACAAAAATAAAAGAAAAAATGTGAGATGTTTTAACAGATGAAATACTTGAAACTTTAAAAACTATATATCCAGATCCAACCACAATCCCAACAGATATAACAATTAAAGACAAGCTTTTAAAAGATTATATCGTTCTTTGAGGTGAGGTTAATAATATAGTTGAAAAAAATCAATTTGACATAAATTTAATAAAATGATGAGTTGTTCAAAAATATGCAACAGAAGAGGATGTTATTTTAAATTCAGAAATTGTACAGCCTGACACTATTGTTATTAATTCTTTTGAACCATCTGTTTTAAAAACTAATTTATTAGAAAATAATGTATCAGACGCCTGAATAAAAAAAATTATAGAATGATTAAATCAAGCAAATACCGACAACGAAAAGATAAGTCTTATTTTAGATAATACAAATTTTAATTTTGTTGTTTATAACTGATACAAATACTACAAGGATTGACCATTTTTGTCTCAAACAAATGCGTTTACATTATCTAATAAAAATACATTAGATATAATTAATTTTATAAAAACATATCAAAATTTAGCTTCAAAAGAAATTCAAAAAAGCAAACAGGTTATCACAGATTGATTTTTCCAGTCTGCGTTTTTTGATTTAATGCCAGACGAAATAAAAAATTATCAATTTTTATTAAAAGTTATTTTACGCAATTATGATATTAGCTGAGCGTCGTTTCATAAATCTATAAAAAACATTTTAAATAGTTGAGACCAAAAGGCAATTGATATGCTTGTTAGTGATATTAACAATAATGTATGAAATTATATAACTAAGGAAGCTAAAATGTATGTTTGATTTATGAATGAAATTGCTGATAGAATGCCAATATTTAGAAGTGTTTTTAGGTATAGAGCAAATAAAGTAGATGCTGAGTTTTTACAAAAATTTGTTGATTCTTTTGAAACATGATTGTCTATATTGGAATTGATTAAAATATCAGATAGGATGTTTTTTAATAAAATGATAACAAATAAAGAATTTTTTGAATGATTGTTTAATGTTTCAGTAGAAAATTTCCCTAAAGTTAGATTGGCAATACAAACATTAGCAAAGGCAGATTGAGCGTTTTATTGGCTAGATAGTATTAATTGATTTTTGCGCGTTGTATATAGACTTTGAGTTACGGCTTTCGCTTTCCCGTACATTTTGGCAACAAACTTCTTGTCTCACTGATTAGAAAAAATTACAGCTAAAAGATTTTGATCACGAAGCGATAATGAACTTTTTGAATTTAGAAAAAGAAATAACATTTTATACAATGTGGCATTTGATGTCCCAGCTTCTTGATGATTGTCTGATAAAATAAATACTATTTTGCTAAGAGCTAAAGAATACGGAAGAGATTTTTTTGTTAATTGAGCTTACAACCTTATAGAAAATATATTTCAAGAAAACTTTGCTAATTATGCAGTCAAAAACGCTCTTAATGCTATGTGATTTGATAGCTATAAAACATTTGAAGAGTATATATCTAATTTAACTAAACAACAAAGAGAGGCTATATTGACCAAAATTAATAAAACGGCGGCTGAAGTTTTTGAAAATAAAATGTGAATCTCCTTTGTTTATAGAGAAGGTAAATACATTTTTTGAGACAAAACTACTACATTGTGAATTATTTGGAATATTATTATGAATACGCGAATGTTCATGTCGGCTTGGTGAACTAGACATATAAAAAATACATTTAAGCATATTTTTAATACACAATTTACATTAACGAATAAATATTATGATATTATACAAACTAGCTGACTCGATGCGGCAAATATATATATAACAGATTACATAACAAAACATTTTGATTCATTTTTATTTTTTTACAATCTTTTTAATGCATTGTATATGTGAGTTAGGGTGCAAAGAATATTGTCTGAAGAAATAAACAAAAATCCATTAGAAGACGCTATGGATGTTTTAGAAATTGCAAAGGTTTTTTATTGACCACTACAG
>JANWZV010000095.1 GCA_025061805.1 Candidatus Dojkabacteria bacterium
ATGATATCAATTCATTTAACAATATTAATAAAATTTTTGAATTCTTAAACAACTATCAAAAAACAGTAGTAAGCATAGGTGACAAAAAACTTATTGGTTTTGGCATTTTGTATTCTGTTATTGAGTATTTGTATTTCTATGACATGATTAAAGATAAGAGATTCAAAAATTTAATTGTTGAAGTTTTGAAAACTCAAAAAGAAAAAATAAATATTCAAGGAAATTTTAAAGAAGGGAAAAAACAAGCAAATCAAGAAACAAAAAGCATTAAAGATTATTCAGACAAAGATGACGGTTTTAAGCATTTTAGAAGAGGCAGTTCTAGTGATCTAAAATTTGATCTTGCTAGCACAGAAGTAGGCAGATTTTTTAAGGATATGTATGACGATTTATTAAAAGCAAGTCCGATACTTAGAGGAATAGGATGGCTTACCAAATTGACAACTAAATTGACTCAGGCTGTTGATGTTCGTTATGGTTCTGGTAGGATTGCTAGTTTTCTTGACAGAATAGAAGATTTGCGAGAGAATTGGGTTATAAATTTAGGCGATACTGAATATTCTGATTTGATAAGAGAAAATCAAGCTAGAAAAAAATATGCTAAGAGACCAAAAGAAGTAGAAGAAACTAGTAGCAAAAAAATTGAAAATGTAACAAAAGGCATGTTGGGCACTCAAACAAGAAGTTCTTTTTCTGATTATGGTTTCAAAATGGAAAGAAAAGCAGACTCAGAAAAAGAAACAGATGCCAAAGTAAGTGCTCAACAGACAAGAAGTTCTGAATTAATGGATAAAAAAGAAGAAGATAGTTTTAAGAAAGATGTTTCATATTTTCAGGAAAGAACCAAAGAAGTACAAGAACAACAGGAAAATAGTTTTAAAGGTATTCATGAAAGACTGAGCGCAATAGAAAACATGTTAGTAAAGCTTTCACAGAGTGAAGTTAATGCTTCTGTGAACACTAATATAAACTTAAAAACACACTACAAAGAAATAGACGAACAAGAAGAAAACAAAGATTATCAAGAACAGTACACAAAAAAAGAAGATAAAGAAAGCGAGCAGATTAAGAAAGACTATGCTATAAAGGGTATAAATCAGGAATTTTTGACAGCATCTTGTCCAGATCCAAACAAGACAAAAGTTGAATTGCAGCAGAAAATGCCAGAAGAAGATTTAGTTGTGCCTTCAAGAGATGTTGATATAGAATCTAAGAGAGAAGAAACTAAAAAAATATTAAATGAATATTTAAACAACAACAAAAATCTTTATCAAGAGACTATGAAAAATTTTCAAGATATTTCAAACAAGATAGAAGATATAAAGAGAAGTACAAGCAAAAAAGACACAATATCTAAATCTGTTTTTAAAAATGTCAAACCAAATACAGAAGCTGGCAAAGACAAGAAAAAAGACAAAAAAATTCAGAATCTTTTTAGAGCAATGTTTGGCAGGTTAAGATCGGTTGAAAACAATACAAAGAATAATCAAGTAACTGTTTTGCCTGATATGCCTCAAGAAAAAGGCATGTCTCCTAAAGAAGAATTAAGAGCAAAGCGTCAGCAGGAAAAAGAACAATTGCGTGAAGAAAGAAGACTTAAAAAAGAAGAAGAAAGAATGCGAAGAAAGGAAAAAGAGGAAGCAGATAAAAAACAAAAAGAAGAGGAAGGTGGTGGTTTTAGCTTGACTAGTTTGTTGCCCATATTGCTTCTTATTGGTGCCTTGCCTATTATGTTCTTAGGCGGATCGTTTTTGTTCAACTTTATTAAACGACTTATATTCCCAGAAATAAGTTTCTTTAATGCTTCTAGTTCAGAAGACATTGATTCCATGATTGCAGAAATAGCTGATGACGATGAAAAGAAAAATAAAATAGCAGATGCATTGAAGAAAAGATTAAATTCAGCAGCACAAATTAGTATGAATTATGCCAATAGAAGTGCAGTAGCAGAATATGCTGCACTTTCTTCTGGCGCACTTGACGAAAGCAATGTTTACACTCAAAAAGAAGCTGAGAAACCACCTCAACAACAGCAACAAGGACAACAACAAGCACAACAACAAGGTCAACAAGCTAAACAAGCTCAAGATAATAAACAAATAGAAGAAAGATTAAAAGCATTGGAAGCACATGCGGCAGCAACTACAGCAGCAACAAAGCAAGAAGCACAACAAGTTTCCCAATCAGTTCAAAAAGCAAATGAAAACATAAACGTCGCCAATCAATCAGTACCAAATAAACCTTCAGAAATCAACTAATCAAATATACTGTCGTCGCCTTGTTTGACGTCTTCTTCGTATTTAGAAATATACTTTTTAACTATTCTGATAAGATCTGAATAAAGCATATTATCTATTCCCTTGACATATTGGGCATAATCAAATAACTTTTTTATTATCTTCTTCCTCAATTCGCTTATTAACTTTTGTTTCCTCTTTGATTCTTTGTATCTGATTAACTTCACAAGATAATTATACTTTCATGCGAAGCAATTGGTTTTATAAAAATAAAAATAAAAAAAGTTTCAATGAGTTCTTTTGTTCTGTTTCAGTTATAAACTAAAATATAAAAAAAGAAAAACGCACTCAAGATTGTGGTCAATTTTGTGTTTTTTGAATTATGCGATACAGAGGAAAGATAAAAACTAAGCAGGTATAAAGAAAACAGGAATAATATATTTTTGTTTCCACTCTACAGAGGACCGATAAAAACTAAAAAAATCGTTAGATGATTTAGAAAAGACATTTATGTTTCCACTCCACAGAGGACCGATAAAAACAGTTCGAGGGAATATTCGCAGGTCAGAGTGCTGTTTGAGTTTCCACTCCACAGAGGACCGATAAAA
>JANWZV010000096.1 GCA_025061805.1 Candidatus Dojkabacteria bacterium
TATTGGATACGAGTCTTCTTTGTACGACGACTTAGCAAGCAGATATCCAATACATGATTTATTAAGAAACTTAGAACATTTATCAACTACGCATCCAAAAGATAAATTTTATCCTGGATGTATGCCTGTTTTGTCAGGTGTAGGATTAAAAAGCACTTTTCAAGCAACAATTTCTGATTTAGATTTTCCTTTATATGCGCTTGCTCACAGCATTTTTATGCCTGCCAGCATGGCTAATATGTACAGGTATAGTTATTATTCAAGATTAAAAATAAATGTAACAAAAGTTGAACCTAGAGATTTGGATTATTCAACTTCTTCTGGTGTTACTGGAAGACCAAAAACAGGAAAATATTTTGCTTTTATATACGGTGATACACAACCAAGCTCCTCATCTGTTAATATACAACACATGACTTCTGTATCTGAAGATGTTGAAATTTATCTAAACAATGCTTTTAGAATTGCTTGGGAACAGGGAATGCAATATAAAAATCATCAATATTATGCTTATTTTTCTCCTAGAATATATCCAAGAGCTTTTGCTGCATATTATACGCCAACTGTAAATAGACCAAATCCAGAGTATATACCTACTGATACAATAATGTATCAGGAAAAAGAGTTTAAAGTAAAGAAAAAGTTCTTTGTTTTTGACAAAGATGATTCAGAGATTTTTGCAGACGTCTTCAATATAAATGTTTATAACATGGTGGATAAAATGCGAAGACAAAACAAGAACTTTGAAGCTGTTTCTTTGAATAGTTTGTTTAGAAAAATAGGCGGCATTGCAATTGCACAAAGAAATAATAAAAACGAGATTATTTTAGATGTATATGTATTTTCAAAGTTCAACAAAGTTGTTCCGATAAGACCGTATTTAAATCAAGACAGAAAAGATCTTCCAACAATAATTGAGAGTAAAATAAGTGCCAAAGACGTAGAAACGAAAGATTATACTATTTTTAGAATGGGCAGTTCTAGTAGCAACTTTGAAGAAACAATTTTAAGAATTAAGAAAACAAAAAATTCTAAAGATATTTACGAAAGCATGATAGAAATGCGTGAAGATTTTGTGAAAGAGACACAGAGTTTGTTGATAGACGATTTTATTCATCCAGTTGAAAAAGGCTTTAAACTTGGGTCAGCACTTTGGGATTTAAAAGAAATAATGGTTCTTGATTCAAACGGTTTTTCTATAATAAACAAAAATGATATAGAAAAAGACGAGAACAATCTTCATTATGCAAAAAGATTTTTTGAAGCAATTCTAGTTGATCATATAGTTGACAAAAACAAGCCTAATAACTATAAGAAAGAACTTTCTAGTAAAGCTGTAAAGCAATCAGTAAAACTAATAATAGAACCAGACAATTTAGACATAGACAACAAGAAAAAATTAGGATGGAGCGAAGGTTTTTATATAAAATATGTAAATAACTCAGACTTAAAAGATTTTGAAGATTTTGTAGGAAAAATAGACAATTTATACTATCAAATCAAAAAGCAAAAGATAGTTGCGCCTAACATTATAACAAGAGCATTAAATAGAATAAACACAACTGGCATGCTTGCTTATGTTAAAAATATGTCTCAAAAATTTACGCATAATCAAACTATAGGATCTACAAATTACAATTTTGCCAGATTTAGAGATCCAAGAATGAGTTATTCTATTTTATCTGACAGAGCAAAACATTCAAACGATCAATATGTTGGTGTTTATCCTATATATGAAAACGTTAATGCTAGTCTTTCAACGCATGGAGAATATGTTTATAATAGAATAATAGAGCGTGCAGTTTTTGTTTTAGGATTGGACAATACTATATCCAAAAGACTTTACAACGAGATCAACGAACATAGTGTTGACAACACTGTTTTATCAAACAGTTATTACACGCATGGATATCTTTGGAATCATGGAAATGTTATTACTAATAAAGAACACTTAACACAAGCACAATTTGTTAAAACTAATGAAGTCGAAAATATAATAAATTTAAATGTTTCAAACATAGACAGATCAAAAGAACCACTTTTCTTAGTCAAAAATCCTGAGAAAGCAAACGCATTTGTTATGCTTTTTACTAATAATAAAACAAATGAGAATCCTTATGCTGGTTTTTACTCTTTAAACAAAACTATGTATTTAGGTTCGCCTGGTGTCAATCAGTGTTCTGTTTCTAAAATAAAAGAAAGAAAATTCTTTTCGCATGATTTTAGAAAAAGTCAGTATTTGTTAGACGTTTTTTTAGGATTATTAACAGACACTTCAAAAGAAAAAGCGGATATTTTTAATGCTTATTTTATTTCAGGAGCAGTTTCAAAATTAACATATTTTAAAAATTTTTCAGGACAACAATGCATATTGCCTATGTTTTTGCCTAGAAATGTTTTACAGCCTTTTGCTAATTTGATTTATGCGAATTTTGATTATAAAAATATATGTGCGAGTTCTGCCCTTTCTTTGTTTAATATAAATAATCATGAAATTCAAATGCTAGATTATCCAATGATTTATGCTAAGTTTATGATGCCAAGAATAGCAGTTTATATGAATCAAAGATTTTTTACTGACGAATTAAGAGGTTTTGCAAAAAGAAGAGTAAAACTCGAAGAATATGTTCCTAGAACAGATCAGCAAACCACAACTTTTAATGTTCCATACGATTCTTTGTCTAATGAAG
The DNA here is from genome assembly GCA_025061805.1 of Candidatus Dojkabacteria bacterium. GTDB lineage: Bacteria > Patescibacteriota > Dojkabacteria > J137 > J137 > JANWZV01. Next base: position 2,691 of record JANWZV010000096.1, read on the forward strand.
AAAAAGACATAATAGATTTCACAAGTTTCTGGAAGAGAAAACCTTCAGGAAATCAACTTGAAAATACTT
>JANWZV010000097.1 GCA_025061805.1 Candidatus Dojkabacteria bacterium
GAAACAAACATATTTATGAGCTATTTACGCCAAGAAATTTAATGGCTTTATCGTTTTTATTTAACTCAATTGAAAGAATAGAAGATGAAGATATTAGAGAAATAATGAAATTTGCTTTTACTGCATCAATTGGACAGGCAAGTAAAATGGTTTTTGTTGTAAAAAAAAGAGGAAAATTCAATAGCCAATCTTACAAGATAGAGAAAAAAGAAGTAGGTAGTTGGATCATTGGATATTGGGTTCCAAAGGAACATTTTGAAATTAATGTTTGGAATTGTTTTGAAAATAAATTTAAAAAAATATTAAAATCAAAAAAAGAGCAAGAACACGCCAATTATGAAATTTTTGAAGCTAATAATTTCGAAGAATTAGTTAACACTGAAAAAAACCTATTATTAATTAATGACTCTGCTGTTAACTTTTTAAAGACTATACCTAATAACTCAATTGACTATATTATTACCGACCCACCTCATGGGAACAGAATACCTTATCTGGAACAAAGTATGATATGGAATGAGTGGTTAAAAAAAGATGTTAATTATGATGATGAAATAGTAATTAGTGAGTCTAAAGATAGAAATAAAGATATAGAAAACTATTATTTTTTATTAAATCAAGTATTTAAAAATATTGAACGGATATTAAAACCAAATCGTTATTTTTCATTAATGTTTAATAGTCTTGATGATGAAACTTGGATAAATCTAATAAAAATTATTAACGAATTAAATTTTGATTTGTATAAAATAGAAACTTTGAGTTATTCTGCAAATTCTGTTGTTCAGGATACTCGCAATGCAGGATTAAAAACAGATTTTATATTTACATTTAAAAAGAATCCAAATAGGACAAAGAAAGATATAGAATTATATACAATTGATAACCATAAAGAAATAATTAAAAGCAAAATAGATTCTTATATAGACAGTAGTAAAAATGGTTTACAAATTTATGAAATTATAAATAATTTGGTTATTGATTTGTTAAAACAAAATAAATTTTGTAAGTTATCTGAAGTACTAGAAATTATTCGAGAGTATTATGAAAAGAAAAACAATAAATGGGTTAAAAAGATCGGATAATATGGACTTAAAACAAGAATTCAGGGTACTCAAAAGGTTTTATAATGATAACGAATTTGAGAAAATTTTTAATCATAAATTAGGCATTTACTTCTTAAAGATGAGATCATTATCTAGAAATGTTTTATTGAGAGAATTAGCTGAGAAATTAAAGATTGATGTTTCAGAAGTTGAGAATAGAAGACTGTTTGAGTTTATGTTTTGTCAAAATATAGCCGATAAAGTGTTGGATAACTTTATTAAAGAGAAGTACGACGAAGAACGAAAAATAAGAATAGGTAACGAAGATTTTCTATACTCACAATTATACAAGTTAAAGGTCTTTGATTGGGGAGGATTTTATCAAAATGCGGTTGAACAAACCATTGTAAATAATTACATCAAGAAAATACAAGATTTTGAAGAGCTATGCAAACTTATAGAGAATGATATTAGTCCAAGATTAAAGGGCTACATTTTATGCTCTTGGTATAATCACTGGACTTCAATTTTAATTGAAGATATGTTTAAAGATCATCCTAACATTCTTCCAACAGTTGGACTTGTAAAGAAGGTTGATTTTTTCTGGAATAATTTCCCCTTTGATTTGAAAGTAACATATTTCCCTGATGGATTCATTCAAATAAAAAGAAAGGAGCTTGGTTTAAGACCAGAATTAACCGAGTTAAAAAGATTTGCAAGAGAACACAATATACCTTATGACAGAAATGCAAAAAATAATGATATCTTTTCAGAGTTGCTGACCCGTATATCAGAAGATAATTCTGACGAAGCAAAAAAATTTATCAAGGAATTTCATAAAAAACGAAAAGAGATTATTCTTTCTGTCGTTGAAAAACCTCAAGAATTAATAAAATGGTTGTATGAGGAGCAAGGAGTTAGAAGGTTTGATGCCGCAAATAGATTCTTCTTGGTTTTAGTTGATTTAAGAAATTTAGAGGAAAGTTGGAAATTAAAAAGAAATAAGAAATTACTAAGTGAACACATAAACAAATATCTCGATAACAATAAAGACCTTGACTTTAATAGACTGAAAATTTCTTTTGAATGGCAAGACAGAACTTATACAACCTATGCAACTGTTTTATTTATTCTTGTTGAATAAAAGCCCCCATACATACGGAAAGAAATTGAATGACTAAAAATAAGAAAAAACTTCGGCAACATAATTTATGGCAGGTTTTCGAGCAGCACATAACATCGGCTATACGCCATTAAAACGGCGCATAGCCGCGGAACATTGCTGCGAAATGCCTCGCTTCGCTCGGCAAGTAAAGTAAAATAAAAATAAATTTTGAAAATATACAATTTCTTACTTACATTTGTAGTCAGAAAAAATAAGCGAATTGACAAAATTGCTTCGCAGCCAACTTCGTTGGCCGCTGCGCAACTTCGCTAAGTCGCCCACCTGTTACAGGCAAGCGTAAAGGACGACACAACAGAATGAGACAAATGATAGAACTACTTATTTTTGACTCGTCTTGACGATTTATTGTATAGTATTCGGTTTGATTTTGTATAAAAAATAAACTTTAAAAAGTGGAGACCAGAACCCACTTAAAAAAATGGGGTGAAACTACTAAGCATGATAAGTAGTTGGATTCTTAAATTAAATATCATGAAATTAAAATTGACAATTTTCATTGTT
>JANWZV010000098.1 GCA_025061805.1 Candidatus Dojkabacteria bacterium
GATGGATATATAAAATTTTTTGGTGTATTAATTTCTAATCTTTTTTTGGTGTTGTGATCATACCTAAATAATTTTGGTTCGCTTATTCTAGATAATACTATTTCTTTTTCATTTATTGCGTAGACATAGTCTTTTTCTACACTTAAATAAATAACATTTATTTCGTCTGATTTTATATTGTAGTCAAATAAATTAGAATTTTGTTCTACTAGTATTCTTTCTGAATCTATCCAATTTATTTTGTTTGGTGTGAAGTTTAATTTATCATTTATCCTGAAAAAATTTTGATTTTTTGTGTTTTCGTTTAAAAATAAAACATATGTTTCTTTCAATTCGTTGAAATGAATAATACCGCTGGATTTGTCATGAGATGGCATAAAGTCGTATTTGTGTTCATTTAATAGTTTTGATAGGTCTTGGTTAAAGGTAAATACATTTTGTGTTAATATGTTGTAACTACCATCATTTGTAGTATTAATATTTTTCAATTCTGCCTTAAGTAAATTCATTTTATTGTCCGTACTTTCGTCAGAGGAAAAGATAAATAAAGTAGTTTTATCATCTGAAATTTTGGCATTAACAATCTTTGATGTAGCTAGAATTTGCTTAAAATCTAAATTTTGTGGAATTAAAAATGGGTATATATCGTGTATTATGCTTGGTTTTAAGTTTATGAACTTAAACCAGTTTTTGTAATTTTCGCTGACTATTCTTACTATTGTATCTCCAGGTTTTAGAAATTCTATTACATTGTTTTTTATTAATACTTCTCTTTCATTGATTAACACTTGTATTTTCTCTTTTTCAAATTTACGTGGGCTAATGTTCGAATTAATACGAATTATACTCGTTTCTTCTATCTTTAAGTCTGGCGTGATTACTCTACCCTGTGCTCCTATTATAGCTATCATAGCAGCTAGTATGAATGCTGCTACAACTATACTTGATCCAACTGTTGAAAACAAAAATTGTTTTATTTTGTGTAAACTAAATTTTGTTATGGTCACAACTATACATAAGTTATTAAAAGCTAGTGTAGCAAAAATATATATTAATTCTTGTATAATTAGGTAGACTAATTATACAAAACTTTAATGACCATATTTAATTTTATCATTAATATAGTACAAAATAGATAATGAAAATAAGTTTGTTTGAAAGAATTTTAGAAATAATACCTGGTTTTTTAATGTGGTTACTAATTTTACTTCCATTTTGGGGTGGTATTACTTTCCCAATTATTATAATAAATGTTTTAGTTATATTATCAGTATATTGGCTATATCGAGCTATAGTAATGATTGTTTTTGTAATTGTAGGATTTTTTAGATATAAGCACGATATACAAGTTGATTGGTTGGAACAATGTAATAAATTAGACTTTAGTAAATTGCCAGATCCAGAAAGTTTACCATCTGATGGAAAATTACCTTATCACTTGATAGTCATAGCTAATTATGGAGAAGATTACAATATAATAAAAAGAACAATCGATGCTATCGCAAATCAAAATTATCCAATAGATAGAATTTTTGTGACTGTTTCTATTGAAGAGCGTAAAGCGAAAAAAGATTATGATTATGCAAAAAGAGGAGAATTTTTACAACGTGATTTTGGAGAAATATTTAAGGATAGACTACTGTTTACTGTGCATCCAGATAATATTCCAGGGGAGGCAATTGGTGCTGCTTCTAATCGTACTTGGGGTACTTCTCAATCGGTAAAAATGTTAGAAGCAAGAGGATACAATTTAAAAGATTTTTTAATAACTGCTCCAGATGGTGATTTAGTGTTGCATAAAAACTTCTTGGCTGCGGTTACGTATAAGTGGTTAACTTCCAAAAAGAGAAATAATAACTTTTATCAAACTGCAGTGTATACGTTTAACAACAACTATTGGGATGTCCCAATACTTATTAGGATTTTAATGATAAATTTAACATTACCAGTATTAGCATCTTCAGTATTTGAAAAACACAAAAGAGAAACTTGGTCATGTTTTACTTTAAATTTGCAACTTATGAAAGAAGTTAATTATTGGGATACTACTATAAGTGTTGGTGCTGACGATACAACATTTTACTGGCGTCCCTTTTTTTACTTAAAAGGTGATTGGCATTGTGAAGTTTTCTTTGTACCACTTAGTGCTGATGCAGTTTACCATCCCAATTATTTTATCAATCATATTGATCAATACAAACAATATCAAAGATGGGGATGGGGTGTAATAAGCTTTCCGATAGCAGTTAAAGGTTTAATTCAAAGTAAAGATATACCATTATCTGTAAAACTTAACAAGTTTTATCATTTATTTGAAGTGTTCATATTTTGGAAAGTCTTTGCATTTTTAGTAATGATTGGTTTACCCATAGTTTTCTTTGTAAACGCTGACTTAAATAGAACAGTTTTAGCGTATACTGCTCCGAATACTGTTTCTAACATTTTATTTTTTGCATCTTTAGCGTTAATTCCAGCAACTTTTATTAAACTACACTTAATCCCTCCAAAGCCTAAGCAAATGAGTTGGTTAAAATTCTGTATAATTGTTGTGGTCGAAGCTCCTTTAAATATTATTACTTTGTTTACATATAGTTTTATTCCATTTGTAGATGCAACTACAAGATTGATGTTAGGTCAAGCTCGTAAGAAAACAGTAGTTTGGTCAGAAAAAAGACTAAAGCAATAATTAGTATATTGTATATGCTTTAAATATTTTTGAGTAATAATG
>JANWZV010000099.1 GCA_025061805.1 Candidatus Dojkabacteria bacterium
TTATTTGTTAATTTTTTATATTTTTGTTTTACCATATTTACAATATATACACGAAACTGTGTGTATCAGAATATCAGAATTTAGTTAGTAAGTACATACTTATATGTATTTGTTCTGGAATACATCAGATGAAAATTAAGTTTCTTTTTTTGTTAAAACCCAGAAACGATTTTTGCCAAACAAGTCTTTTTGTGAAATGAAAGAAAATAATTTTTTTACTTTTTTTGGTAATACATGTATTATTTTGTTTAAATTGTGTGTTTCATGTACTTCTAGTATTAAAGTGCCGTTGTGATGTAAGTAGTTTATTGATTGTTTGATTAGTTTTTTAATTAGTTCTAATCCATTATCTTTTGCATATATTGCAATTTTGGGTTCGTATTTTGTTGAGTTTTGTAGTTTTTTCTTAATTGGCACATATGGTAGATTTGCAATTATTAAATTAAATTTGTAGCTTTTTGGAATATTATTTAATAAATCAGATTTCACTATCTTAATTTTATTAAAGTCACTAATCTTATCTACATATTTTTTTAAATTAATTTTACAGACTTCTAATGCTTCGGTTGATATATCTGAAAGTAGTATATTAAATGTTTTTTTGAGTTTTTCAAGTTCTAATGCTAGTGTAATTCCTAAACATCCTGACCCGGTGCCTACGTCTATACACTTGATAGTGTGATATTTTTTCGATTGTATGCATTGTATTGCGATTTGAATACATTTTTCAGATTCTATTCTTGGAATTAGTACTTTTTCATTTACAAAAAAGTCGTTACCGTAAAAACTACAAAGATTTGTTATGTATTCTGTTGGATAGTCGATTGGATATTTACTAACTTTATTGAAATTTGTTTTGGATTTTATGAATAAGTTTAAATCATAAGCGTTTAAATTTCTTTGTTTGTTTTTTTTCATTGTGCCATGTAAATGTTTGATTGTTATTTTTTTATGTATTTCTTTTGTTTCTTTTTGTCTGTTATTTCTTTTAATACGGATACTATTTTAAATTTGATGCCTTGTTCTTCTATTTCTTGTTGTTTTGTATTAAGCATTTCTATTTTAATTAGTTCTCTTAATATTTCTAATCTATTCTTTAAGTTTAGAATATTTTCTTTTAAGGTTTGTATTTCTTTGTATGTATATATTTGTTGCTTTATATCTTTTAATTTTTTTTTCAATTCAGAATATGTTTTATATTCTTGAGTATTCTTTTCTATTTCTAGTAATTCTTTTTTTAATTGTTTTAATGCTTTTTTTGTATCAAAGTATTCGCTAAACTTATTTGAGTATTTATCTAATACGCTTCTTGATGTTTGTTGCGAGACCTGCATATCGTTATTATCCATATAAAACTATTTTATTTTGTAAGATAAACATAATTTATAACTTTATTTTCGGACTCTCTAAATATTATCATTCGATCTTCAAATATAAATAGAAAATCTCCATTTTTTGCATTTTTATAAACATTTGGCATTTGTTCTTTCAGTTTATCCACATTATTAATTTTACCAATTTCAAATTTATCGGAAGGTAGCAAAAGTATACTTTTTAATTTATCTTCTACGCTTGTACTAGTTTTAGTATTTGTTGTTGTATTCGTGTCGCAAGGATTTACATTTTTAGTTAGTAATATAATTAGTAATGTAATATTTAATAGTATTGAAATTATTAAAGCCAGAATACATATCATTTGGAAAAAAGATATTTTTTTTTGATTTTGATTATTTGGGAACGAACGTAGCATACATGTTAGACTTTACTAGTTATTGTTAAAGTATGCAGTAGTAACATTTTAGTTAATTATCAAGTAATGTATTCTTACAGTTTCATTTTCATTAATGTTATTTATTGTGATTTTAAATCCTAAGCTTGTTCTTGTTATTATATACTCTTTTGAAGCAGAATCTATAAAAGAAATGAATATTTTACTTTGATCTGTTATATCTTCTATTTGTAATATTTTTTCGTTTTCTGGATATGTAAAGGTTATTTCACCACTTCTATTACTTGATATTACTAATTTATTTGTACTTATGGTTGGCGCAAATAAATCATGTATGTTTACCCTATTCTGAAATGAAATAACATTGTTATCTAGTATTTGAAGTATGCTACTTAATCTTGCTATAAATTCTAAAGTATGATTATTTATGATGTTGTTCCCTTGGGAATCTTGATTATCTTCTATTGTTTCTTCAGGAGTAACAGGAGTTAACAAAGAATTAATCTGATTTCTTAGCTCGGTAATATAATTTTCTAACGTATTTATACGGTTGTTTATTGTTTGGACACTTTGATTTATGTTATTGTTTATTTCTTCAGTATCTAAATTATTTATAATTTCTACTCTAGAACCAATATTGTTTCTACTAACTAACACATTAATTTTATCAATAGGAGTGATTTGATCTTCTAAAGCTATACCTAGAGTTAAATCACCTAGATTTGCTTTCATTGCATGGCCTGGTATATCTGATACTGTAACGAAGTCTCCTCTTCTTATTAGACCGTTTTGGTCAGATACTTTTGTAGGTAGTACGCCAGCAAGTCCAACTGGATATCCTCCTTCAGTTACAGATTTACCCATTACGATTGTTGGATTTGAGGAGATTATACCTATTGCTTGATCATGCCTGCTTGTAGTTTTTGCAATTTTTTTCCAGTTACCTCCTGTTGAACTAGCTAATTTGACTACATCACCTTTTT
>JANWZV010000009.1 GCA_025061805.1 Candidatus Dojkabacteria bacterium
CTCCTGCTGGGGGTCGCGGCGATGATCAAGCCAAGTTGGCTGATATCGCCGCTTTACCGGCATTGCTGCCGGTCTTTACTTTGCTGATTCTTAACTCCAACCTCGTTGGTGTACTACCGACCCGGCACGTAGCCGAGTCGATAGTTACAGCCCCAACCCCCTCCACTTCTACGTGGAGAGGGTCAAATACATACAGATCCCGCAGCCCATTGGCTGTCGGGATCGTCCCCGTCTTATTAAGTTTTTCGGGGACTGGAAGACTTTTCAACGCCGGGGGCGGGGTGTATAACCCCGCCGCCCCTAAGGCTTTGCAGGCGGAGTCAAACTCCGCCTTACTAATTAATATTTTGTTTTTCATAGCAAGACAAGGGGGGGCTGGGGATGGTATAGGTTCTCCCCCCTCCTCCCACAAAAAAAATTTCAAAAAAACCACAAAAAAATTTCAAAAAAATCCCACCTCATTAAACCTCAACTTTAATTTCACCAAAATAATTTCATACTTCAAACAGCGACTACCTTACACTCATCCACTCAAATTTAAAAAGATCGTAATCATTGTTGTTCGTAACGGTTGTTGTTTGTAACGATGTGCTAGAGAGAGAAAATTTTCGTTTAAAAAACCGAAAAACCCGCTCAGAATGCATTAGAACGCATATTTTTCAATTTTTGAATGTCTCTAGACCTTCAATATAGTGAAGGTATACCTTCACTATAGTGAAGGTATACCTTCAAAAACTTCCATAAACTTTTTTTTGAAAAATCAAAATTTTTAAAGAAAATTTTTTTTAATATTTTTTGTACATTTATTGCAATTTATTAGTTTTGTGCAGGTATATTTCAATATGGGAAGGACTCGTCGTATATATTTTGAGACAGAGAGAACGACTATTACTCGGACGAAGGGTTGGGTTGAGATTGATTTAGACTATACACAATTTTATGATTCTTTAGGTAAGACTATTTGTACAATAGACAGCATGTTAGCTGTCAAGTTGTTATGTTGGTTATTTACGCAAATAAACGAATCTAACATGTTTACGTTTAATGATTTAAAGATTGATGAATTCAACAGGTGGTTAAAGGATAACAAGTCAAAGGTTTACAACAAACGAAGTGTTTATGTTGCGTTGAAGGAATTAATTACCAAAAAGATAGTTTTAAAATGGAGTAATGGTTCTTATCAGCTCAATCCTATTTTTATTTGGTCTGATACGATTGAGAATAGGATAAAGCATTTAGAGCAACTTGGCAGGTATAATGAGTTTGAGTTAATAGAAGAAAATGTAACAAGGCAGTGAAGTTGTTTTAGTTTCAAAATTTAAGTGTTGTGTGTGTGAGTTATAAGTTATGGAGTAGAGATTAAAGATTTTAAAAGTAGGTATTAGTTTAGTAAATTAGAAGGGTGATGAAAAAGATTCTATTAACTTCTATTAATCCATATTGTACGTATCGAGAGGTTATTTCACACATGAAAAAAGTTGGAGCGAATATTTTAGTTGATAATATTGGTGCACCTCCTTATGAGGAGTTTGAGTTGGTAGATATTCCTGTTGTTTGGGAAATTTTAAGAGAGCGATTATTTATTTATTTAGCAAGGAGGAATTAACCAAAAGGTTTGTTATTAATAGGGTATAGTTATTTTTTATGAGTGGAAAAGTAGTTGGTTAAAAGGTTTTTTAGTAAAAAATGAAAAAATACGTATTAGCTTTTTTATCCTTTACGTTTTTAACTTTTGCTTTACACAATTGTTCAACAACAGGTAAAACAAATTGGGTAGTTAGTTTTATTTTAGTTCCTGTTTGTGTAGTTACTTTTGTAGTTTGTTTTTATCTCATAATAAAGTATTTCGATGAAAGGGGTTGATTAGAAAGTAAGAAAATAAAATTAAAAGAAGAAAAAAAGACAAAAAGAAATAAAAGAGAAAAAAAAATTAAAAAAATAAAATTCTAACAACATTAGTTTAATTGTAACAAAATTAAAGATGGAAGAGCAAGTTAAGAAGCAAGAAGCAACAAGTCGTCCTATTAACTTTAATTCTTTAGGTATTTTCTTTTATGCTCCAAGAGAGTTTGAACCGATTCCATTATTTGGCAAGACACCAGAGCAACAGTTACTTACAATTTTAAAGTTATTTCAGCAAGGAATTTTAGTAGAAGGGTTTTATAGAACGATTGTAGCTAATAATGAATAATGCAGAAAAGAAAAAAATCAAAAATTACATTTTAGAACTCTTTAAAGATTTAGAGTTTGAAGAAGAATCTCATCGGTATTCGTTAAAATCACATCCAGAAAAGAAGTTAGTATCTGTTACTTCTTTAATAAAAAAACTAGATAGTTTTGATGAAGAGTATTGGAGTAAGAAAAAGGCAAAAGAATTAGGTGTTTCTGCGGAACAAATAAAGGATGAATGGAAGAATATAAGCAAAGCTGCAACAGAGCGAGGTACAATTGTTCACAAGTACATGGAAAACAAAGCATTAGGTAGGAAGGCAGACAATTCTGGAGTTGAGAAATACCGATCTACATTGATGAGGTTGTACAGAGATTTAGTTAAAAAGTACAAAGTCATTTGTACAGAGTTAAGAATGTATGATCCAGATTTAGGTATATCGGGTACTTGTGATAAGTTAGCTTTTAATGTAGAAACAAAAAAGTTTGCGTTATTGGATTACAAAACGGGTAAGCCTTTAGAAAAAAATCCTACTTACGTTGACAAATCAACTGGTGAAGTAAAGGAGTCTAAGTTTAAATTAAACCCTCCCTACTCACATTTACCAAACTCAAATTATTGGAAGTATTGTTTACAGTTATCCGTTTATCGATATATATTAGGTAAGCGGGGTATCAAAGTAGACGAAGGGTTGTTGATTCATATTTCTGAAGATGATTTTAAGTATCATCCTGTTGAGTTTCTTGATGTAGAACCTTTATGGTCACTATTGATTTAATATTAAAAGAGTTTTTTGATTTGACTGATTTTTCATATCCCATGTGTTTTATAGAAAAATCAAAACCAAGTAAAAATTCCAAACCCAGGTATGGTTGGATATCAATCAAAGGTATTGAATTTAATGTTTATCGTTTTAATAAGATGGATGTACTAGTTTACATCAACTATTCCAGGTCTTATTTCTTGCTTGATACTTATGTAAGAGAATGCTTTGGTTTTAAACTTCATATTGATAATTTTGTGTATGGATGTTTATATTCAGCTATTGCAGCACACTTACTTTCTTATCAATATCAACTACCTGTTTTTTTTGGTTTCTGTTTTTACACATATAAAGCAAAAAGTAACACTAACAAGTATCCAAAAAGGTATCTTAAAGGTTTCAGATATGCCCACAAAGATTTATTAGTAGTAGGTAAATTGATTTTAGAAGAATGGCTGAAGAGAAAAAGAAAAGAAAAACCCTCTTTCATGTTGGAGATGTCGTTAAATTAAAGTTAGGTTCTGAGTTAAACGAAGCTCCTCCCATGAAAGTAATGCGTATTGTATGGGCTACAAACGCAGATGGGTCTCTTAAGAAGAGAAAAGTTCTTTTAGAGAATGGTAAAGAGGTAGAGAATAATGTGTTAGATGGTATTCTTTGTGGTTGGTATGCAACTTACACTGACTCTCATGGAAATACAAGACAAGGAGAGTATTTAGAAAAGATATTTGATTCCAGAGATTTAGTAAAAGTTAAGCGTACAGCGCAATATTATTTAGAGTTAGCAAAAGATGAATTGTATGATGATAAAATTAGTGTAGAGTTAATTAATAAAATTTTAGAGAGATTATGAGATTAGAGGTAATTAAAACAAGGAAGCCATCGCAAGCTGAGTATGATTATTTTAAAAAAGCTCGTTTTGCATCATTAGATAATGCAAAACAGATTATTGTAAAACCTATCGAAGCAGACTTAAAAACCGAATCTGGTATTTACAAACCAGTACAAAAAGAAGGTGAATTCTTGCCTTGTGGATACGTGTTAGCCACCAACGATAATGAAATTTCTGTTGGAGATTTGGTATTTTGGTCAACAGTTTCAGTACATCAAAAGTTTGAGGTTACTGACTTGAAAGATTTTGGTGGTAAATACATTATGTTAACAACTCATAATTTGATTTATTACTTTAAGGGAGATGACTAATATAAAATTTTACATAGCAGGAGCTAAAAGTTTAGCTCTTGCTAAGTTTAATACTATGATAAATGGAAAACCAGATGACGAAGTAATTGAATTTAGAGTATCTCAGTGCAAATCTTGTCCATTGTTTAAGGATAATGTTTGTGATCCTAATAGATTAGTAGCAAAAAGTGGATTAGAAATTTCATTGTCAGAAGGAGAAAGACTACCTCATATAAAAGACTCTTTTGGAATACTTCGTGCAGCTGTAAAAGACAATGAAGTTTACTATAGAGGATGTGGTTGTCCCATTATATCCAACGGCAAACCTAACAAGCCGTCTTATTACTTTGACGAAGATGAGTTAGAGAAACGGGATGGTACAGGTCCTTGTCCGATGGGTAAGTGGTCAAAGGAAGAATTTGTTAAATATATTGAGAAAAAATATGGAGCATCAGATAATACGAATACAAGCACAATTACCGCAGACTAATCTTTATGATGAATTTGTTGGTTTGACCAAGTTTTTAGAAACACAACTAAAGTATTATCATTGGCAAACCAACTCATATTCTGAACACAAGGTATTAGATGAGATTATTTCAGATATTTCGGTTTTGATTGACAAGTACGTTGAAAGTTATCAAGGATTGTACCAAACTCGCATTAAACCTGTAGAAGTTCCTGAGATTACTTCTTACGAATGTAAGCAACAGGTTTTAGAGGAGTTAAAAAGTTACAAAGATTTTGCTGCTCAAATGAAAGACGATCAAGAGTCTGCGTTGAGTAATATTGTTGAAGAAATAGTAGCGGTTATTGGCAAAGGTATATACTTGTTAAGTTTGAATGGATAGTGTTTTGAAAATTCGTTCTAATTATTATCGTACTCCTGACCAATGGGAAGGTAATGGATTAAACGAAAGTTACGCTTCAGGTTCGTTTTCTAATGGAGAAAGGTTCCTGGTTTATCCAAAACTAGGAACCTTTTATTTAGAAGTAGATCGATTAATTGTTAAGAGGAAACGAATCTTGTCAGAACACTTACTTTCAATTCAACGTCCTGATATTTGGTTGAAGTATGCTAAGGAATTATTAGATTCTTACGCAGAAGAAAAGGGATTAACTTATCAAGGCGATGAAAGTTAAACTATTAGAGTTTAAGAACTTTGAAGTAAAGATTAGTGATGATGTAGTGTTGATAAAAGAGTTTAAAACCATATTAGACAGAGACAAGAGTAAAGATAAGAAACAAGCTACAAAATACTTCACTTATATTTATTTAACTCAAGATCCTCAGAGTCCATATGCTAATTTTACAGAAGAAGAAGCTCATAGAACAGCATTAGAAGACATAGGATTAAAAGAAGTTCCTGATTATGTAATAGAGGCTTGTAAGAAATACAGATATATAGTTTACAATCGTCCTGTTCTTCGAATGTTGAAGAAGATGACTAAAGCCATGTTGGCGTTGGAGGAATATTTTGAGACGGTAAATTTCACAGAAAAAATTGAAAGTGGGCAAAGAAAAGGTGCACTTTTACATGATCCAAAGCAACTGTTAGCTGTAATGGAAAGAGCTTCAAAAATTATTGATCAAGTCAAGCTATTAGAGCAAAGAGCTATAGAGGAACTCAAGACGGATACTTCTGTAAAAGGTCAACAAGAATTAGGTTACCACGAAAAATTGATGATAGGTGAGCAGTAAGTTGCCTTATTTTGATAAGGATGGTTGGATAAGGAACACTTCACTTTTCAGTGAAGCTGCACAAAGATTTATTAAAACGGGTAGGTATACTGAACACAGAGTTGGTTCAAAAGAGTGGTTGAAATTTTGGCAAGAAGAAGAACGGCGTTGTATTGAAGGGTACAAACTTGGGGAAGTTGAAATCACGGGTTATCATTATTTTTATTTGAATTACTATCCTATGGATATTGTTCAAAAAGTAAATGGAATTGAAACTCGTGTTAGGAGATTTCCCAAGTTTTGGTTTATTGATTGGCAGTTTTTTAGGATTATCGATTACTGCATCAAAAATGGGTTACATTTTTCAGCGGTTAAAGTAAGAGGATGTGGTTATTCTGAAAAAGCAGCCTCGATGGGTGCAAGAGACATGAACTTAACATTTAAAGATGCAGAAGGACACATTATATTCAAAAAGATGTTTTACTATGCTTCCTACGACAACTATTTAAATCAGTTAGTAGGGAAAGCATTTGATGCAATGGACCACTTAAACAATAACACAGATCAATATTTCAGAAGATCCTACATGTTATCAAACAAACCAGCATCGTATGAAAGGAAGGCAGGTATACTAACAAAAACGAATGAGCGCATTCCTACAGGTGGTGAGTTTTATGGTATATTAGTAGATAGACCAGATAAAGTACGAGGTGGTAGGGGGAACTTGTTATTTTTTGAAGAAGCTGGAGCGTTTAAAAATTTAGTACAAGCAATAAACATTGCAAGACCCATTGTTGAGTTAAATTCAGGTAGATCAGTTATTGGAACTATCTTAGCTTGGGGAACATCGAATGTTAACGAAACAGAAGTAGAAGGATTAAAACAACTTATTTATAACCCCAACGCTTTTAATATGATAAAGTTCAAAAATGTTTGGTCTCATGATAGTCAGATTGATTTAGAGTTTATCAAATCTTTACCTAAGGATCCTTTATCTTTTGTTATTCCCAAAGATTCACCTGAGTATGCAGAAAAAGGAACAGGAACTGGTTGGTTTGTACCAGCTTATTACGTAGCTGATTTAGATGAAGATGGTAATCCTATTTTAGAAACTTCGTTAGAAAGACTAAAAAAACAAAGGGAATTAGTCCTTTCTGGTCAATCTCATCAAGATGCAATGAGTTATATAGCAGACCATCCATTTACTATTGAAGAAGCTTTGATTAAAACAGCAAACAAAGAATTTAATTGTTATAAGTTAACTAAGCAGATTGTAGATATAGAATCTGGTTTAATAAAACCTAATATTACCAAAGGTACTTTTTATCCAATAATAGACAAAAAGACTAATAATGTTTCAGAAATAAAGTTTGTACCATCTCAAAATGGTCAAGTTTCAATATTAGAACATCCACAATGGGCGGTGGAACAACCTGACGGCTCTTGGGTTGTTAATCTATCTACACCAACCAAAAAAAGACTTTACATAGCAGGAATTGACAGTATTGATCAAGGTGTTTCTGATTCTGAAACTAATGGTTCAAAGATAGCACTATTGATTAAAAAACGAGTTGATCCAGACAACCCACTGAATCCATTCAACTCGTCGTATGTTTGTAAGTACAACGAAAGACCATTAGATGTTCGCATAGCTTATGATCAAATAGCCTACGCACTTATGTACTATGATGGGTTAGCTTTGGTGGAGTACTCTAAGATTGCAATTATTCGTTATTTTGTTGAAAAAAAATGGATTAAGTATTTAGCAAAAGAACCAGAAGCACCTTCAAGAACGATAAAAAGTTACACACCTAACTCAAATAAATATGGTATAAGAGTTACTGCGGATATAATAAATTTTTACATTCAAAAAATAAAGGATTATCTTTTGGATTATGCTGATAAGTTATATTTTATTGATCACCTAAAACAACTTTCGCAATACACAAGAGAGGAAAAACGCAAGTTTGACTTAGTAGCTGCGATGGGATGTTGTGAGATATTAGAAGCTGAGTTTTCGAATGTGTTAGCTTCTTCTCTTTCGACGAAAAAGAAGCCTGTTTTTACGCCACCTGTTTGGTATCAAGACGAAACTGGAAGAAAGATATTTGGTGTAAAACCAAAACAAGATTTTTTTGTTCGCGATGTAGTTGAAGAAAGAATGTTTGATTGGAATACTAAAACCTTTATTCCTAAATGAAAGATAGTAGATATTACGACTTTGGGTCATATTCTTTAAAAGATATATCTGATTTTGTTCCTGAAGAGGATAAGTTAAAGCCTTTGTATTTAATTGGAAATTGCAATCGACATATTGCCGATTTAGTTATAGACAAAATTTGGGAGAAAAAATGTAATGATTTTTACAACGGTCGCAGAGATGCGGCTGAATTTCAACACATTGTAGATAACTATGGAGTTCAACATCCCATGTCTTTGCCTTTCATACCTATCATGGCTAAAATGATTAAAGCATTAGCTAATGTTCAACTACAAAATGCGTTTGATTACAAAATCACTTGTCAAAACCAAGAAGCTTTAGTTCTTAAAATGGAACAACGAAAACAACTTTTATTAGACGAAATTTACATGGAGTTAAAGAAGAAACTACAAGATTCTATTAAAAAACAAGCAGAAATTTATCAAAAAATAAAGCAGGACCCACAAAGAGCTGAAGAGATACAAAGAGAGTTCGAAGAAGATCAGAAAAGACAACAAGGTTGGATAGAAACTTTAGTACAAAGATTAAATGCAAAATATGGATCTTCTTGGTTAACAGATTTTGAAGTAGCGGCAAATTCATATATGCAGTATTACATTGATAGGTATAACCTAAAACAAATTTTTCATTTATGTATGCAAGATCTGTGTGTCACAGGGCAAATGTACATAAGAACATATATCAAAGAGTTAGGAAAAGATCCCGTTACCGAAATTTGTAATCCAGAAGAGACATTTTTTGATTACACAGATAACATATTATGGTTACAAAATGCAAAACGCGTGGTATATCGTCGTTGGATGACTGCTGTTGAAATACTAAATGAATTTGGTCATTTAATTGACGAAGAAGATCGTAAGAGGTTAGATGATATTTTAACTGATTACTATTCAAATCATAGTCCATGGAGACAGGAGATGTTAGCTGTTGAGCGGGGGAATGAAGAACATTTATATTACTCAGGTGTTAGTCGAACGAGACACGCATTGATTCCTGTTTATCATGTTGAGTGGTTGAGTCCAAATCCAGTAAAAGACGATTTAGAACCATTAGATTTAGTTAGAGGAAAAGTTAAAAACATAAAAGGCAAGGTAAGATATAGAGTTGATCGGTACGAATGCTACAAAATAGACATTGGTACAGGTATATATTTTGGCTACGGAAAAAGTGAGTTTGTGTCTCGATCAAGAGATAATCCTTACACCTGTACGTTATCTTACAATGGTATGGTATATCGTGGTCGAAACAACAAACCATATTCATTAGTTTGGGCAACTCGGGATATTCAAAACATGTATGATATTACTCACTATCAATTAAATAACTTGTTTGCGACAGCAGAGCCAGGTGGTGTTATAACACCTATTGAACATATTCCTGAAAGTTTTGGAAATACACCTGAAGAGCGAATGATTAAAGCAAAAGCTTATCGCAAGTTAGGAATGGGGCATATAATATCTATATCACAAGAAGGATTAGAAGGACAATTTGCTTTTAACAATTATGGAACGTATCAATCTAATTTAGATGGCAACTTGTTACAAGCTTACATGACTTATCTTGAAATTTTGGAAAATCAAGCAATGAACATTGTTGGTTTGAATAGACAAATCTTAGGACAGATGGAAGAATTGGATGGAAAAGGTACAACCACAATGGCAATTCGTCAAGGTGAAATTATTAACAAAGACTTATACTTTTTAATTGGAACTTTTATTAAACAAACGTTGACCAACATTGTAAACTTGTCTCGATTAACAATAAAAGATGGTTGGATTGGTTCTATTACACAAGGTTCTTCTCATAAAATTTTTTCAATTGATGCAGAAAAGTATCAACTAGCAGACTACAATGTGTTTATTTCTGATGATTTAGAAGATACTAACAAGTTTATTGTAGCAGATCAACTAATGATGAAAGCTATTGAAGCACAAGTTATTGACTTAAAAACAGCTTTTGATGTGTTAATGACTAATTCCATTTCTAAGCGCAAGCAGGTAATAGAGCAAGCGTTTAGTGGTACTGAGGCATCAGCTCTTATGCAATTACAACAAGCAAAACAAGAGCTTGAAGCTGCTCAAAAACAAATACAAGAACTACAAAAACAAATTGAAAAATTAGGTGGTAGGAGACTTTTGATAGATGAACAAAAACTTAAGATTGAAGAAAAGAGGTTAGAACAACAAGCAATGATTGAAATTGAAAAGCTTCAATTGATGAAACAAAAGATAGAAGGAGAAAAAGAGATTAAAGAAGAAGCGTTGAGAATTGAAAAGGCTCAGATTTCTGATAATAGTCCTTATAATAACCCAGTTAATAAAAATATTTTTAGCATATAATGGGGAAGAAATATATATTCGACGGAGAGGATTGGAATAAATTATCTCCAAGATACCAAACTCGTCGTCGACAAGAAAAAATAAAAAAAGAAGTAGAACAAAAACGCAAGTTAGAAGAGTATAAGGCAATATTAGAAAACCCTGAAAATTACGACCAGGAATTTCTCAGACTTACAGAATTAAGATATAAAACGTTACTAAGAAACGTAAAAGTTAATAAGGAACCAGAAGAAGACAACGAACTAAGAATTCCTTTAAGAATTGACCAAAGAACTGTGATATTTGTTAGAGAACGTGATATATTTAAAGCCAAATACGTTAATAGATTTGGTCTTGAGTGGTTGAGACTAAGAGTTGAAAGATATAAAGCTCTTTTACCATACAAACCTGAATCAATAGTTTATTGGAATCCTTTTTAAAAAATGGCAATATTAAGTAGCTCTCAAATTACAACTCAGTTAAATAACTGGAAAGTAAACGAGTTAGATGCTAAAATTAGCAACTCGGCTCCTATTATCATTCCTTCTACAGAGAATGATGTACTAACAGCGTTACAAGTAATTATTCAAAATCTAAACGAGTCTACTTACAATAAAATTGATGGTATTACAATTGGCAATGTTACTGGATTAACTGCTCAATTATCATCAAAAGAAAATGCGGATCCACTGATTTTAAAACAAACTCATGTTGTAAACAACCTGGTTACAAATGCAGCCAATTTTCCTTTATCTGCTGCACAAGGTAAAATACTAAAAGACATGATAGACGCATTACCTAATCCTAATCAAATACAAGTAATTGCTCAAGGTACTTCAAATGAAACGCAGGCGTCTGCAATTAGAGGTCATTTAGATAACAATAGTATTCACTTTACACAAGCACAAATTGATCATAATGTTATTTTAAACCGCGGAGTAAATTCTCATGCTCAAATTGATAATCATATTGCTGATACTACGATTCATTTTACACAAGCTCAGATTGATCATAATAATATTGCTAACAGAGGGAGCAACACTCATGCACAAATTGATGCTCATATAGCCAATACTACCAATCCTCATGGAACAACAATTAATCAAGTAGTTGCAGCCGCTTCACTTACTCCTGCAAAAGGTCATATTCTTGTTCACAATGGAGCCAATTACATATCATTACCTCCCGGTTCTAATGGTTTGGTATTAAAGGCAAATTCTTCTACGCCTTCTGGTTTAGAGTGGTCGGGAGATATTGGAGAAGTTAACACGGGTAGCAATTTACCTGGACCAGGTGCTACTATTTACGCTGGTAAAGTTGGTGTAGATTTGACGTTTAAACGAGTTCGGTCTGCGAACGCTATGATTTCAATAGGAGATAACGTAGACCATATTCTTTTAACTTTAAATCCAAATCAAATAGACCATTCGCAATTAGCTAATGCTGGTTCTAATACCCATGCACAAATAGATGCTCATATAGCTAACGCTACTATTCACAGACAGATTAACGACTCTGGAACTTCAACCACTGAATTGTGGTCATCCAGTAAAATTAATGCGGAGTTAACTGCTGCTCGAAACGTTGATAACCATGTTAATGGAACAGTAAATAGGGTTTTCACAGCAGCATTACAAAATAAGCTGAATGCTATTTCTACAAGTAGCATGGTAAACACTGCTCTTACAACGTTAGATGTTTCAGCTTTAAGTGGTGTGAATGATTTTGTTATTTCAGATACCACCAACACTTCACCTTGGGGTTTTGCTAACAAGAACGAATTAGATACTTTAATTCGCGTTGTTAAAAACCTTCAAGATAGAGTGAATGAATTAGCAATTAAATTAACGGGTAGCATGTAATGATAAACATAACTACGCCTCCGGATTTAAGATTGTTTATTTCTGGCAACTATATATCAGTAGCCAGAGGTTACAATCGTACTATTACTTTTTCAACAGACTTACCACCAGTGGCAACACCTCCATCACCATTAGTAATTAATGGGATAACTAATATCAATTTAGCTACTTATGTTGCCACAGCCACTTCAACAGGCACTCCTTCTTCGGAAACAAGGACTTTTTACTACGAGGTGGTTAGTCCAAAGGTAGTTTATAAGTTATTCCCAGATCAAACTGGAGTTTTATTTTACGATGTTAGTGGAGTTAACACATTTCCACATCCAGATATACCCACAAACAATACAAATTGGATTCAAAATCCTCAACTTTTAAGTTCGAGAATTGTTTTAGAACAACAAGTTGACTCAAGTTGGGAAATTTTAGATCAATTTCCTGTTGGTGGAGTTAGTTCCATGCATTACTGGGAAGGAACTAAGACACTAAGAAGTAAATTACAAAAAATTGTAGGAGGAGAAGTAGTATTTGAAGCAGTTGGTGATGTGTTTCAAGTAACGCCTCATCCGTTTTTAGGTCAAGGTACAAAATTTAAATACCAAGAAGCAGAACCACTTACAGGGTATCTTTGGAATAATCAATATTTAACGATACTACCGAATAAGGTTTATCAAATAGAGTTAACAAACGATGGTATTGGATATCAATATGTTTACGTTTCTTCAAGCGTATCACCAACTGGTTCTGGTTACACATATTCATCATCTAGTAGGACCTTAACAATTTCTAATTTCCCTACTACAATAGATCAACTAACTTTTCAACTTCAATTACAAACTAATGCTTTTATTAATGGATTATTGGTCAATACAGGTTCTAGTTTAACAACGACAATTAACTTATCCACTGAGGTTGTATCTCCTCAACTTGGTGATTATGAACAAACTGGGTGTACTAAAACCATAGTGTTCCAAGATTCTACTTTGATTAACAACCCATATTTTGAAGGAAAAGGAAGAGTTTTTTATGAAATTAAAATTGGAAACGAGTGGATACCTATTACTTCAACACCCAGGGGTGGTTTCTTTTCTTACAGTAATTGCTCTTTAGAACCTGGTACTTATCAAATTCGAAAACGATTTATTGCACGAGAGATTCCTAATTGTGGAGGAACTTCTAAAATTGTGTTGCAAACAGATTGGGTTCTTGGTTCTATTACAGTATTAGACTTTGTACCAAGATTTGAATTGCCTAAAACACAAACTTGCTGTTTAACAGTAGGAGAAGAACAAATAATCACACCGACTTTGATTGAATTAAACAATGAATTATGTGAACAAGATGTTTTGACTGGAGGATATAATCCTCAAGAATATGATCCTGAATATTATGCTACTTTTTCTGCACCTGAACAGTTGCTTACTTATTTTTTGGAAAGATATGATATTGAAACAACTCAGTGGATGCCTGTTGACATAAAAGAAATATTAATTGTTTCTAACAACGTTGCATCTGCTGTTTATCGTTTTAAACCTACCCAATTAGGACCTTATCGGTTAACGGGTGTGTTAAAGAATTGTTGCGAGGAAGTTCAATCACAAATATCATTTGATGTTTGCGACTGTTTGCAAATTAATAGGAAGTGTCAACCTTTAGAGAAGTGTCAGGATTGTCAATTGTATACATTCAAAAATTATTGTTCACAACCTCAGACAGTAACTATCAAAACAGCAAAAAATAACAAAGTAGTACATACTGTTGTAGTACAACCCAATAGTATATATGAACATCGCTTTACACAAGATGATTTATATCAATTAGAATATGATGGAAAGATAGCAATTTTACCTGTTTATTGTTCAATAGAAACTTGTTATAATAAATTATTAAAAGAGCAACTTTGTAAAACAAACACTTCTGGTTGTTGTAATGATAAAGAGTTATTTAACAGTAGATTAGCTACTATTCAACCAATTTACCAGTTATTTTTGAACAAACTAGAAAAGTTCAATGTAAAAGTAAACTACCGATATACGTTAATTGATGTAACAAATCAACTTAATGATTTTCAAGAGTTAGATAAGATAAAAGAAGCATTACTTAAGTACTGTGATATTTGTAGGTTGAATTGTCCTAAGTGTTTTGATTGGGACAAAGGAACTTGCATATGATAAAATATACTACGATAAAGTATAAAGGTTGTTGTGGAAAACCAGAAAGAGAATTTCATGTTCCTGATAATATTACACCACATGAATTAACGTTGTTGATTCCAGATTTGACCTTAGAAGATGCTACTGAACTATTATCAAAAAGAGTTCAGCCAGATCCTTCTTGTAATTTTTTTTCTTCCAAGTTAATTCAAAGACAAGTTAGAAAAGAATGTCTTCCTCCAGCTCAAGGAACACTTGTTACAGTCACTATACCCGCTGGTAGATTTACTTCTCGCATTTCTCAATTAGATGCTGATCAACAAGCAGAAGAAGAGTTTCGTAGAATTGCACAATCTACAGCTAATCAATTAGGAAATTGCGTTGTTAGTGATTGTGTAGGATGTACTGCGTTTAGAGTAACAAAAACCACTGCTTGTGGACAGTACCGTAGAAACACAACTTGTGTTAACGGTCAATGTGTAGATACATCACAAGAATACTTTGTATGTACAGGTAATTGTCAAGGAGAACATTGTGTACAACCTTGTACTGCGTGTTCTTCTTTATGTCCAAATGGTACTTGTCCTTCAGGATTTAATTGTGTTAACGGATCTTGTGTAAAGAATTGTCAAGGAGCATCCTGTTCATTAGATTGTCCAGAAGGTTCTTGTTCCTCTTTATGCGAACAATGTGTTAATGGTAGATGTCAACCAAAAACTTGTACTTCTGGAAAAGTATGTGTGGATGGTCAGTGTGTAGATAAACCTTGCAATCCACCTTGTTCAGAAGTAGTCATACCTCCTGGTCCTAACGATTGTGTTCAACGTTCAAAGGTACGAGTTTGTCAAGGAGGTAGATGTGTAGATTCTAATCAAGAAAACCAAACTCCTATTAGAGAGGGGCTACCTTGTGGTCAAGGAAAAGTTTGTAGAAATGGTGTTTGTTCGGATATTCCATGTGTTTCTGCTGGAGGTAATTGTGGTGGATCGTCTGGTACTTGTTGTTCTAATTTAATTTGTCATAATGGCTCTTGTATTTCAGGTTGTCCGCAAGGATACATAAAACAAGGAAACACCTGTGTAATCGATAACAGACCTGTTGTTGTAGTAAGTCAACAAGTTACCACTAGAACAAACACAAGTTGTTATTCAGGTTATGTCATAAGTACATTTCCTTGTTCAAATATTACGTTTTATCCATTAACAACGAGCTTCGATAAAATTAATCTATCAGATGGTAGACAATTAGGACCGTTTAAAGGTTTAGAGATAGGAGTTGTAAGTTCCTATGGTTTATCAGATAGGCAGTGTAATACATCAGTGTGTCATTACAGAGTCCCTGCTATGTCTGGATTTTGGGTAGAAAGAGCACTGGATTGGTACATAACAGATATTCTTAATCCTGATTTGCAAGGTTTGTATCATGTTATAAGACCTAGAACAGCTAGTACTTGCGGTCCTATACAAACTTTACCATCTAATTGTGCTACTACTACAGGAGAAACGTTTACTTTTTTCTTTGTAAAAATGGATAGTTCTGTTCCAAATATCACAAACTTGCCTGCAAGTACTTATAGTGCAACGGTAACAGAAACAATTGTAAACGCTTGGGCTGAAATATCTCCTACAAATCCTTATGGATTATCTCCTTATACGCCCAATCCAAGTACGTGGTCAGCGTTTGGATTTAATTCTTCTTGGAAGACATTTGAATTACAAAGCAATTTAGCCAACTCTACTACAATTCAAGGAAGAATAAATGGTAGTAAATTAGAGTTGAGATTGCCTTCTGGCAGTCCTATTTTTGGTTCAGGTAATATTAGTAATCAAAGATTGATAGGTACTTTTAAAGTTGGTACAATTATAACAACAACATTACCATAATGAACTGCAATTTATTTCCTGAATATACAAAACATCAAAAGTTAATTCAAGAAGGTTTTGATTTGTTATATCCTTCTTTATACCAACATTTCACAGATATTTGGGAGAAAGAGTTAATTGGAGAACCACAAAAAGAGTTAAGAGAGTTAGCTAATAAACTATACTATGAGTTATATCGTCTTGCAGAATGGTTAGTAGAGGTAGACCGATATATTGAAAGATGTAACAAAGGTTGCATTCAAAAACAAGAGTCAGATAAAATAAAAGAGAAATTCTTAATTACTTGTCCTTTAATTTGTTTGAATGATAAATCATTAGAGTTAATAAAACTTTTTGAATCCAACCTTCCTTTTTGTTCAAATGAATCTTATCGTTGGATAGGTGAAGGTGTTTGTGATTCTGCTAATTTAGTATATCGAGTTTTAGAGTTAGTACAAAACGGTGTAAAACGGTTCGTTATTGTACCTTTACATGCAAACACTCAATATTACTTGGACTTAGGAATTCCTTCTGGTGAAGTTACAAGGTTAATTAATAGTAGGTTGATACAATCAAATCATCCTCAATGTTGTCCTTACCCAGCAGTAAACATGCCTTACGTTAGGATTTTGTCTTTGTTACAAACAGCTGTTAGCTTTGAATATCATCTTAATAATGGACAAGCAACTGGTGTGTTTGAGTTAAACGGACAAGTTCAAACAGTAAATCAACCTTCTGGTACAATTATATTTTCAAGTTTAACACCAACTAACAGTTATACATTAAAAGTAACAGTAAGCAACTGTGCTGGTAGTTTAAGTCTAACCTTACCTTTTGATACACCTCCGTATGTATTGACAATTCAAATCGGTGTTAACTTACAAGGAAACATTCAGCTACTTAATGGTTTAGTGGTAGGTGGTAATGTTATAACTACATATTGTTCACAGGTAGTTGTTGCATTTCAAGGTATAAATGTATTACACAAAATAACAAAGTTTGAGGTAGATGGTCAAGACAAATTAAATGAAGTAGTATTTACACAAATTGTTAATGGTTATAACGTAGGAGGGTCTTTTACTTTTCCTTGTTTTGATAAAGATACTACAATTTTTATAGATGGAGAAAGGTTGTTTTCTTGTGATGATATTAACTTGAGTGTTACAGGTAATACAATAACAATTAGTGTATAAAACAATAAGAGACAATGATTGAACAAGAATTAGAACTTAATAGTATTAAAAGTCCATTTGATGTAAACTTTGAAGATCCTGATGGCATTATAGGTGTAAAAGACGATGATCCAGTAATTAGAATAGAAAGGAGAACACAAGAGTTTAAAAGTAATTTCGGTCAATCGTCTCCTTTATTGGCTATAGTAAGGGAAGAAATTGGAGCAGATTACGTTTTATCAGGAGATCCTGATAATCCTATACAAATTAGTTTATATGATTTAAACGACAAACAACTTGCGGATTTATTGCGATACAAATATCAAGAAGATCTTAGTCAGGAGCTTGAACGAGAAAAAAATTATGATTTAGACAATTTTGAGATTGATCTGATAAACGCCATTCGTTCTGGGGATAATGAGAAAGCACTACTTATGTTAGGTGTTAATCCTTATGAAAATCTTGAGTTAACAGATGATGAAGTAATTGAGTGGAAGGTGCGTTCTCTTTATCCTAACATGTCAGAAGAAGAAATTGCTGAAGAAATTGATATTTGGAAACAATCTCCAAATTCTGATAAAAAACTTTTAGCTGCACGACAAGAGTTAATGAATGAAATCAACAGTTATCAAGAAGAAGAACAGATGAAACAACAATTAGAGCGAGAAAGAATAATGAATGAAGAAGCAGAACATCTTATTTCAATGATTGATGATATAGATTCTCTTTATCAGTTTGAAGTGGATGATGATGTTAAGAGAGATATGTATGATTTAATATTCAGTAAAGTAGAATCAGGAAAATCAAAAATAGTTGAAATGATGGATGATCCTGTTGGTTTACTTGAAATAGCTGCTTCAGTTGCAATAATGCCTAAAGTTGCTGGATATGTTAACCAACTTCTTAATGTAATTGATGAGCTTAAAAAAAATAGGCAAATTGTTGTAGATAGTAAAAATGCATATAATAGTAGACAATTAGGTAGTTTTGGTAGAATAGAAGACGGAGTAGAAGACGTTTCTAAGTATTTTAGATTAGCGTAGGTAGAAAATTAGGTTTTTTGTAAAAAATTAAATTAAATTAAATGCGTTTAGTACAAAAAGAAGCGATTGCTCGTTTTAGCAATCAAACTTATTCTTTGGCGTCCTTTATGGACTTAATGGGTCGCCAGCCTCATCTGCTTCCTGGCTATGTCCGCATGAAGAAGCAGAAAGATATTGGTTTCATGTCAATTGTTGAAACTTTGGGTAACATCTATTACGATGACCCACAAGCTTTTACCAAGCTGACTGAAATCGATACGTATTCTTACACGTGGCGTATTGATACATCTCAAATTCCTACGCTGCGTATTACTCGTCCTTGCAATCAAAGTGGTGCAAATGGTGAGATTGTTCAAATTTACATGGATGACCGTTTCTTTAGTAAGTACGACGTTTTTTCTTTGATTAACGGTCAGCAATTGTTTGTTATTTCAGAACCCACACGTATTTCTGCAAGTGAATTCTTGTATGAATGTCGTTTGGTGACTTCTAATCCTAATGAAGTTCTCAACAACGCATTCACTCAAATTAACTCCACTGCTCGTTATGTATACAACTTACATCCTGAATTTTCTGAGTACGGAACGAACAAGATGTGGTACAACATGGAGACTCACACCAACTGGTTGAGCAAAATACGTGCAGGACAATCTTACTCTTCTGATTTACGCGCTGCTCAGGACTTGTTCTTTATGACAGAATCTGATTACAAAAAAGCAATTGATCGTCATGGAGGTGGGTACAAAATCTATGTATTAACATCTATTGAACAACAAGTTCTTGATCATTTCATGCGAACTGCCAATGGTGTTTTACTTTTTGGTCGTTCTGTAATGTCTGAACAAAATGGTCGTTCTTTGTTACAAACTGATCGAGGTGAAGACATTATTGCAGGTGATGGTTTAATTGCTCAATATGAACGTTATGCACATTACATTGATTATTCTGAGAACAGTTTAAATGTTCGTCATTTCCAGGATGCTATTGAATATGTAGCAGAACGTAGAGGACAATCAACTGGTAACCATATCACTGTAGTTTGCAATCGTCGTTTCTCTCGTCAAAAAGCGCGTGCTTTACAATCTGAGTTGTTTGCTCAAAATCCTTATGGAGCTTGGTTCTTTACAAAAGAAAAACTAAACCGCGAGGATCCAATTACAAAATCTCGTTACTCTCATAGAGTAATGGCTAACGAAATAGCAGTTGGAGCTACATTTAATACTTACATCTATGAAGGAAACACAATTACATTTGTAGTTGATGAAGCACTTACTCAATACTACAAAGACCAAGATCGCGGTTATGCTATATTTATTGACACAGGACTTTATGAAACTGACAACGGTACAACTCCTGCTGTTCATTTGAAGACTTTAAAAGGTCGTTCAATGGTGAAAGGTCACATTCCTGGAATGGGTGGTGTTTCTGGTACTTCTAATGGTATTTATTCAACTGCTTTAGATGCTTCTCGTTTTGAAATTGTAGGTTGGCGAGGAGTTTGCGTGATGAATCCTTACGCAGCAACAATTATGATTGAAAATAAATAATTAATGGTGAGGAACTTCCAAAATTTGGAAGTTCCTCAAGATTTTATTAAGTGAACAGATAAATTTGAGTGATCATGGATACTAAAGATAGGGAAAGACTAAAAAAGTCAATATTAGAATTAAAATCTGGTGAAATAGAGTTTCGTTCATATACTGGTCATACAAGAGCTAAAGGAGGAGGCTGGACAGCAGAGCCTGTTCCTAATAAAAATGGTAACTGGTACAAAGGAGTAGAACGGGTAACTCGTGAAATGAAAGAGTCTGGTCAACCCTACGTTGATCCTACTGACGAAAAAAACACGTTATCAAGGATTACCATTTATCACGGTCTTCGCATGGATATGAGTATTCCTGAAAACCGATTAATCATGAAATGGTTAGTTGAACACGACAGGTTAGCTCTTTCTTACGAGGAAGGTAAAGGAGACCCGATGAAACTGTACTATATACACGACGAAATAGTTGAAACTAACAACATATCTAAGAAATACGAAGTTAAAAAAGCTGCGTTGGAAGCTGTTACAAACTTACCTGACAGTTCTATTTCTAAGTACGTACGCAATTTAGGTATTCCAACGTTTGGAAAAAGTCCACAACAATTAAGAAACATGTTATACGACGTAGCTGATAAAACACCAGAAAAAGTTCTTGATTTAATCAACGATAAGAGAATTGAATTAAAAGACTTTGTTCTTCGCTGTTTGGATCATCACATCATACGACAAAGCAAAACTGGAGAATATACATTTAATGGACAAGTACTTGCACCAAGTTATGAAGGTTTATTGACTTGGTTAGCAAATGCACAGAAAGCTAAGAGTGGTGATGATGCTGAAATATTATTAGCAATTAAAGCGGAGTTAGATAAAAAATAACGTAAAATGACAGTAAAAGAATTATTTGAAGGTTTCTTAATTGAGAAAAAGAAAGAAGAGTCTCCCCACTTCCACTTGCGTGAATTTAATTACTATGCAAATGAAGTAATTCACGAGTGGATTGATGGGATTGTTTTAGCATTTCAAAATGAAAAAAATCAAAAAGTGTTGGATGTTATTAAGTCTATTAAAAGGTATAAAGAGTTTACTTCTTTTTCTCCTACTTTAAAAGGTAACTTTAAGTTTACTCTTCCTGACGATTATCGTCATTTGAGTAACTTAATAGTTTTCCTTCGCGTGGTAAAACCAATTAGAGATAAATGTTATCCACCAAGTGATACGTTGATTGAGTTTAAAGCATTACAAATGTCTCCTGATTTAGAGGCGTCTGTAAAGCAAGATTATTTTCAACGTCCTCGTTATTTTAGACCCTATTATTCAATTGTTGGTGATGAATGTGAAATACATACTGATTCCAATGTAGGACTACCAGGAAGTGGTGCTCCAATTGAGTTAGTGAAAGTTAGAATGGATTATATCAAAACACCTGAAGAAATTAATTTAACATATGACCAAGCTTACAGTGAAGGTGAAGATACTTCACAGGTACTTGAGTTTGATGAATTAGCATGTCGGCATATTCGTAAGATGCTGATACAACGCGTAATGGAGCGCGATTCTGATCCAAGAGTACAAACTCATATTCCAATTACTCAATTGAAACGCACCCCTGATTTAGTTTCTGCTGACGTGAGAAATGTTTAATAGTTAAATAAAAAAGAAATTAAAATGTCAGAAATTTTAATTCCTGAAAAAGTTCTTATTCGCAACAACACGACTAAGTATCCTTTGCGTTTTTTAGACAACTCTGGAACACCAGCTCCAGCAGCAACAGCTACACAGTTAGACATTATGGGTTTTGGTCGTTTTCCTATTTCTCGTTTGTCTAATGCTAAGTTAAATCGTGGATTTGCACCTCGCAATGAAAAGTGGGTTATTAATGCATCTACAGCAACTGAGATAACATTAACTTCTCCCGTTGCAGGTGCTGTAGTAGTAGTTGAGTTGTTTGTTGAATCAACGCGTCGACAGTTCGTTTTAGCACGTCCTGAATACGAATTTGGTCGTTTGTTTTCATTCCAAGTACGTCTTTCTGCTAGTGAAACCACAGCTACATTCTTAGCAAAGCTCTACAACTCAATTATGGTAGATGTAAACGATAAAAGTCGAGAACTTATTGTTAAGTCTGGTTCTGGTACTGCTGGTACGTTTAATGGTGTTAAGGCTGTATCTCTAACTAAACTAGAGTTAGAAGTAAACCTTCGTGGTGCGTTCATTAAATGGTTTAAGGTAAGCAACGTTGATGGAACACCTTCAAATTATGTTACTGTGTTTAAGCCTA
Organism: Candidatus Dojkabacteria bacterium; assembly: GCA_025061805.1. GTDB lineage: Bacteria > Patescibacteriota > Dojkabacteria > J137 > J137 > JANWZV01. The sequence continues at coordinate 22,249 of JANWZV010000009.1, forward strand.
CGTTGATTCAATCAATGAGTCCTGGTATTGGTTATGGAAGTGATATTGAATTTAAAGAAAAAGTAGCTGGTAATAACAATGTACCATACTACTTTGATTTCACAGACATTCCTTACGAAGAAGCTCTTTACACTGAAATATCTTTTGATTTAACAGCTAATACACAAGATCCGCAAAGTTCGTTATTAAGTAAAAGGTCTCGTTTTGTTATATACTTAAATGAAGGATCTTGCGAGTCGGAAATCGACAACTTAGCTGACTTCTTTAATCAATTAACAGGTGCTAACAAAGTATATAACGCTATTGTTTCTGGAACTTATACTTACAATGTAACAGCTGCACAGTTTAAGACCAACGCGTAATATTGACAAGTTTTTTGATAAACCCTACTACTTTTTGAGTAGGGTTTATTTTTTTATTTTTATATTCAAAAACATTAAAAAGTATTATGGAAGATTTCTTAGGAACTTGGACATTAACGAAATTAGCATCTGCAGTTAAAAATAACTTGGAAGCTGGCTTAAAGCAGTCTTCCAATACTCCTTTTAGTATGGAACAGTTAGAACACACCATTATTGCAGTACGCAACTTTTTAATTAAACAACAACTCAATCAAGGATTATCAGACAAAAGACCTTTGATGCAAGAAATAAACTGTATTCCTTTGGATTGTGAAATGTTAAGTTTGTGTTGTAATGTAAATACAAGGGAAAAAGCTTTACATTTTGTTTTACCACAGATGATAGAATTAGATTTTATTGGTACTGTGCATCGTAATATTGAGTTCAAAATTTACAAAGACGAGATGTTAAATTATAATCAGTATCGTCATCCAGCTGTTAGAAATAGACCTTACGTTTGGTTGAGACAACACAAAGGAAAAATTCATGGTTTTTTGTTTAATCCTCCTACTTTTAACATCGAATACATATCCGCAACGGGTATTTTAGAAAATCCTTTAGATGTTAATCTTTACGAATGTTGCACGTTAAATCCAGAAACGGATAGGTTTCCTGTTACACCTGAATTAGTTAAGTTAATTATCGACGAAATAACAGGTAATTGGGCAAGCTGGTATTATAGATTCTCAAGGTACAATGCAAACAGTTAAGTTATTAGAAAATAAAGCCAGATACGACTACCAGTCTATATATGCTGGTATGGCTAAAATAAATTATTTATTTGGCGATAACCCGGATCAAGATGATTATTTAGATAATGCGTTAAATTGCTTAAGGTTAATTGGCAATGTTCATATAGCAATGGCTACTTACACAGGAGAATCAGATGAAAACGGTAAGCTTTGTTTACCTGTTCAAGCGTTTGAAATAGAAGCAGTTACAACAAATACAGCGCCTGATTGGATGGGTAATTCTTTACATATGCAAGTTAGTAATTTGTACCCAAGGGGTAATTACGAAAAATATGAGTTTCGAGGAGATCATATTATTGTCCGTCCTAAAACTAAAGTAACAGTTCTTTATAGAACGTACTGGCACGATGAAAATGGATTGCCATTAGTAACAGAAAGAGAAGCAGAAGCATGTGCTTATTGGTGGAAATGGGTAGACACCAGAAGAAAGATGTATCAAGGAAATCAATTAGCTGCACAAATATTCTCAATTGTAGAAAGAGATAAAAATAAAGCTATAAATCAAGCCAGAGTACCAGATAAATTTAGTCAGAACTTCTTGAATCAATACATGAATATTATTACCAGCTATGACAGAAAATACTTTAATCGAGACACCAAAACAATCAACATTGCCTAATCAACTATTTGTTAATATAAGTAAAGTATATAACGGCTTACCTCTCATTGAGTTATATAGAAAAGGTAATTTTTCAAATACTTTTGGAAAAATAGGTGTAAGGAGATTTGGAAAATTTAAACAAGCCTCAGATTTTTTTGCTTTTTTTCATGCAAGATTGTGGGAGTGGGTATTAAAACAAGTTATTGACAATAATTCTGTTGTTATTTTTGGAAAAACTAAAATCATGTTACAATCATATAGAATGAAACCACACTTAAATCCTGATTTAATTGCTAACAATTTTAGGTTAACGGTGCCTGTATATAAAAGGTACAAAAAATCAAGTTTGATTTGGGTTACAAAAAATATGATTGAATCAATAAATGCACCTGGTAGATATTCAAATATAACTCCAAGTGTTCTTGGTAGAGCGGAAGTTAGACAATACATGATGAGTTTATTTCCTACACTAACCAAAAAACAAATAAGTTCTCTTGTATCTTTTTCAATTAATGCAATGAACAAGTTTGTTTTAGCATCCATGAACCCAACAATAAAATACAATAACACATATTGCGTAATTGGTGATTTTAATCTTTGTTTAAAAAGACTGGAACAATTTGGTTATAAGTTTTATAAGAGAGAATACGTTAGAGATAAACATTTAAAAAAACTTATAGAGCATGTCAAGAGAAATTATAACTAACGCGTTTTCAGGTGGTCTTGCTACTGATTACAGCGAGTATCAAACTCCTTCAACTGTTTACACGTATGCAGAAAACATCACATTTGTTTCTCATGCAGGAAACGAACTGATTTTACAAAACGAAAAAGGAAACATTCTTCGAGCTAAAGTAAAAGAAAATTACGTAGTTCTTGGAGTTAAAGAGTATGGTGGTATTGCTTATATAGTTTCAGCTGAAACAATAGATGGTAAGTTCACGGGAAGAGGAGAAATTGGTAGCTTTCCTTCTCCTGATTACGAAAACTACACATTAGAGTCTTGTATTGGAGCTCCATCTCCTGATAATTGTAATCGTAGAGGCAAGATGACTCAAGATTACAGACCGTTTATGAACTATTCAGGAGGAGCAAACAAAATTGGTTCTTATGGAGAGTTTAACACAGAGCTTTTTAATTTTAAAGCTGAAAACCCTTTTGAGATTGTTGCAGTTCAACCCAGTTATGACAATACAGTGAATGTTATATTCACTGATTTTGATAACCGTCCCAAAATAATTAATTCGAGATTTACTGTTTTACCAAACAATGAATATTTGATAATAAACAGAACTGGGGACAAGGACGACAATCAATATTCACCAGAAGACTTTGATTCAAGGTTAAATCACATTATTACCAGTAATAGATTACCTGTTATTGAATTTGTAGAGCAAACAGAAACAGGGAAACTACCTTGTGGAACTTATACTTATTATTTCAGATACTCCACACGAGATGGAAATTTATCTGATGTTATAGGTCAAAGTTTTCAAATACCTGTTTACTTTGGTAATACAGTCAGAACAACAAGAGGTGGTGCTTTAAATGAGAATACAAACAAAGCAAACCGCATTCGAATATCAAACTTAGATCCTCAATACTATGCTTTAAAAGTTTATTTCAGCTACTCTGCTGGTGAGCACACTACACCTGAACCTTCTATTCTTGAAATACAGCAAGAATTTCTCATTAACAACCAAACTTCCATAGAAATTCTCCATACAGGTTTTGAAGTTTCAACCGGTTATCCAGTTTCTGAATTAAGCCTAACAACTTCTGATATATTTACTTATCGTACAGGTACAGAACTTCAAGGTAGATTATTTGTTGGAAATATTAAATCTTCTGGATTTGATTATAATAGTCTTAGAACTTATTCATCCAAAATAAAAGTGGGATACTCACAAAAAAAGATGCAAGTAAGAGGAGCTTCTTTTTCTACTACATCTGATGACTTAGATATACCAATTCACAAAACAAGAGCATTAGATTGTTATGAAGCAGGTTATTATAATCCAGCAAACGTTCATGATTATTTAGGTTATTGGGCAGGAGAACCATATTTATTTGCTATTGAATTTAAATTTAAAAATGGTTCGAGCTCACCATTGTTTCCTGTTAGAGGAATAGATAATTTAAATGATAATGCAATTTACTCAGATGCAGAATTACTAAATGACCAAGATTTTGATAAAGACAATAACTACGAAAACACAAGGGGTTTATATCGTTTTCCTGCAAGAGATAAGTTATCGTTGACTTTATTGTACGACAATTGGGTATCAATATTACACCCAACCTTTGAATTTCCAGAAGAACTTCCTGAATATATCAAGAACAACACTGTAGGATTTAGAATCCATAGAGCAAAATATAGAAAAAAAGACGCAGTTGCACAAGGTATACTCATTAACACCATGATTGTTCCAGAAAATGACTATGTAGAAGAAAATTTATCCACTGATACTAAAGGAGGTGAGTTAACCAATTACAACAGTAAAGATAATGGTAAAGGTTACGAACCTGGAAATTCTAAATTTATACCAGCTCCTGAATATATATTAGAAGCAGCAGGTGTTTATAAGTGTGAGGATAAAGCTGGTGGTACTGATCTAATAAGATTAGATGACATCTTGATAGATGGAATAGAAGCTGTCAAGTTCTTATATCAAGGATACAAAAAAGACCCTTTTGGTAGGGTGTTTGAAAACAACTTAAAAATACCTGAGTATTTAAATAAAAGATATGCTTTTTTAACACCTGAAATTTTAGGAAATAAAGTACAAGCTTCCCAACAACTTAGTGGTAGAAGAAAAAGCATCTACTTATTTGCTTCTTCTGAGTTTGTTTATGCAGAAGTACAGCCTAATAAATTAGGCAGCCGAAACATGAATAGTTTCAATGATATAATATCAGGTAATACTAACGATAACTACGAACCTCTTCCTTCTTATTTTTCTTTATACAAACAGATTAGCTCTGTACCTTTTGACCCTTATTTTTTAAAATGTGAATTAGACTTTATAGAAAAAGAAGCACAAGTTCCATCAGTAAATCGTTTTGCAGGAAGAGCTTATTTTCAAAGTTGGAATAGAATTATATTTTCTGGAGGTAACAGACCTCGTTCTACTGGATATGCTATTCATCCGTTGGCTTATAATGACTATGTTGGAGTATACTTACCGGATCAAACTACTAATTTGTTATGTGATTTTAACTATAACGAACCATTCTATTTAACAAGAATATGGGATGGTAACGCTGGATTTTTTGTGAGTTCCGACTCAAGACAACCCACTATAGATTATCAAATGTTAGGAAACCCAAGCAACCCTAAAAAAACATCAACTAATTACGGTAGAGTGGTTGCTAAACATGTAAACATATATCCAAGAGAATCTGGTCCTGTTACAGGAGAAGTTTTGATAAACACTCATTATCCAGAAGTAGAAGATTTTACACCTATTACCCAATGGACGTATTGGAGCGAAGATGCAGTAACAAATAACGGAGGTAAATTATCAGAAGCAAAAGTTTTATCAAATAACAAAATTGATGCTTTTGCTGGGGATAATTACGTATCAATTGTTTATAGAAGGTTATATCGCAATTGTTTAGATCCTTTAGTTAACGATGGCAACTTTTCAAGGTTCATTAAAATAGGTCATACAATAAGCTTCGCAGCTGAATCAAACGTTAACGTTGCTTTTAGAGGTCAAGAAATATTTGATGTCAATGAAGGTGTGAGAGAGTTTCCTCCTTTGTATACTAAAAAAACACCAGAACTATCTCAATTATCTTGGAGAGGTACTAATCACCCTTGGAGAAGTTATCCATTATTAGAATCTGAATTTTACAACACAGGTTATAGAGTTAATTCAGGTGATACTAAATTCAAAGCTATATCTACAAGAAATCCTTTTGTTCAAACTGTGTTTAATACAAGAATTCAATATTCTGAGTTATTTGTAAATCGATCATTCGAGAACGGATATCGAATGTTTCAAGGTTTGAACTATAGAGATTACTCAGCTCACTTAGGTGATTTAGTAGCGTTAAGGTCGTTATCAGGTTCTTATTTAGTTGCTGTATTTGAACATGGTATTGTTTTAATACCTGTTAATCAAAGAATTGGTGGCTTGGAAGACGCAGCTGGTGAGGTATTTTTTAGAAGCGCGGGTGTTTTACCGCCAGAAAATGCTGTTAGATATATAAGTGAGGTGTACGGGTCTAGATGGCAGTTCTCTGTAATTCAAAATCCCAATTATATTTATGGTGTTGATATAGAAAAAGCTAAGATTTGGAGAACCAGTGGTTCACAATTAGAACTAATATCCGATTTCCAAGTACAAAAGTGGTTAAGAAGTATTTCAGATCAATACATTGACAAGAAAGAAGAATTTGGGAAATGGCAAATAAGAAGTCATTACGATAAGTTTAAACAAAATATCATATTTTCTTTTATTTATTCCAAAGAATGTGAAGATAATTCATCAAATGAAAATTCTGAATCAAATGAAAAACCTTTGTGTAAACATGGAGTGAGTCTGATATTCAACGAAAATCCATATAATAAGTGGTTGACTTTTCAAACTATTGTACCACAGACTTATTTCAGTATAAGAGACCAACTTTACTCAATTTATGATAGTGGTATATGGCAACATTATGTGAACGATAAGTATTCTAACTTGTATGGACAACAACAAAAAGTTGTAATTGAATTTGTTGCATCATTAGATGCTGTATATCACGTTATATACGATAACATTTTAATTATATCTAACCATGTATATCCTGAAAAAATAGAGTACACAACAGATGCTGGAACTTTTGTACAAACAATTTCTGCAAGGAATGTAGTAGGTAAAGGTTCAGAACCGTTTAAGCAAGAACCTGCTGTAAATATATTTAAGTACGATGCAATTTATAAAGAAGATAGATTGTACATAACAATTATGAAAGATGAAGATGACACAAGGAAGTTAAAAGATTTCATTAACAGAAGAATAAGAGATAAATACTGCAAAATCCGAATTACTTATAACACGGACCAGTATCTATACATTAAACAACTAATGACTTATATAACAAAGTCTTATGCGTAATAAAAAATTAATAAGAAAAGGTCAAAATGGAATGACCATTGTTAAACCGCTACAATTAAAAAGTTCCATTGTTGACCCTTCTGACATTTTATCCCAATCCACTCAATCTGGTATCAGTCGAGTTGCCCCTATGCAAACTGCTTTGATGGGACAAACTACTACAAATGGTTTATTACAAGGGGGTAAACAATTGCTTGGTTCATTCGGAGGTGTAGAAGGAATTGCTGGGATGTTAAGTACGTTGGGAGCCGCAGCTTTAAACAAGAATAATGATTTGATTAGACCAGAAGCACAAGCTGTACAAGAAGGATTATATTCTTTAATTGGAACAGCTGGACCAAAAGGTCAACTTGTTGCTGCTGGTTTAAAATTAGCAGACGCAGTTAGTAACAAGGTAACACTAAAAGAGGTAGGAGTAGACAGATTTGGTAGAAAAATCGCTTCAAAGCAAGGAGCTATATCACCAACAGATATTGTAGGCAATACAGTTGCTAACGTTAAAGACCTTGTCAAAGGAGATATAGGTTTAAAAGAATTCGGTGCTCGAATGGCAAGGTTAACCCCAGTTGGATTCTTCTTAGGAGCAACGGAAGGTCAAAGAAGAGCAGCAAGAGAAGGAGAAGATTATCGAAGTTTGTTTAAGAGCGAAACGGAGTTAGATAAACAAAGAAAATTAGAATCACAACAAAGAAGTAAGGAGTTATTTAATGATACAAGAAGTGCTGGTTGGGGAACTATGTATGCAAAACGAGGAGGTAAATTACCTAAACCTTGTGGTTGTACCATAGAAAAAGATGGTTTAGACACAGATGTATTTTATGCAATGCCAAGACGTCTATTTGTTAAAGTGTTAGAGAAAGTAAATCTACCTAAGAATACAATGTATAATGAAAAAATAAAAATACTGATTAAAAACTCTGTACCTCAAGGTTCTAATTTAAGATCGTTTATAGAATCCATTGGAGAGGATATCAAAGAGTTTATCGGGTTCTGGGAAAAACAACAAAAAAAGAGGAAAATGAGGTAATAAAGTATGTTAGGTTACTAAAACTATAAGTAAATAATTTCTTTGATAGTAAATGTTAGCAGTTTAAAAGACTAAGTTAGTTAGTTGATAAAAGTTAAATGAGGCTTTAAACAATAATTAAAAAAGCAAAATTATGTTTTTTGATTGTGTCAATATGTTATTTTAGAAGTCAATTGTAGCTTGTAATGATTTTCAGCGTTGTTGTAGGTTGAATAGAGTAATTACAAATTCAACGATCTAATTAAAATGTAGTTGTAAATGAGTAAGAGTTTAAAGACTTTAATAGTATGAGAAGATTAGAAGATTTAGTACGAGAAATTGAAGAATTGAAAAGAAAAGAAGAGTTGTTTAAATCTGGTGGTTGGATTCAAAAAGCAATTAAAAAACCAGGTGCTTTGACTGCATCGGCTAAACGTGCAGGTATGAGTATTTCTGAATACTGTGCTCAACCTAATTTATCTACTAAAAGTAAACGTCGTTGTAACCTTGCTAAAACTTTAAAGAAGTTTAGAAGTAAGTAGTTGTATTTTAATAGTTTGAATTTTAAAACAAGTTTTATGCGTAGTTTTAATAATACTATTAGACAAGGTGGTGATAACCCTCCTAAAAAAAATGAACCTTTACCAAATACTCCTCAAGGACTATACGATTTAGTGTTAAAAATAAAGAATGAACGTACTAATGATGAAGAAGCTTTAAATAAAATAAGAAATTTGTTAAGTCATTATAACGACAAAAAAAGTAGACAAATTAAACTTGACGCTTTTGAACTTATAAAGAAAAGTAACGAGTTTTCAAGAGAGAGCGATTTTGATATAGCTGTAAAAAGATTATTCTTTTTAGGAGAAGGTACTCCAATACCATCACCTCATATTGGAGCTAAAACAGGTAAAAAACATTATTGGAAAGAAGGAATATCAGATTTTTTTGTATCAAAGGGTGAAACTCCACAGACTGCTAAAGAATTTTTTGAAGATATGGCAAATATAAATATTAATGATGAATCAACAATAAAGGATAATAACACAAGAGCTGTTAAGGAATTTTTTGACTATGTAAATTCAGATTTGTATCTTGATAGGCTTAAAAATGAATATCTACAAGATAAAATAAGAACGTATAAAGAAACCAACAAAACAGATAGTGTACCAGTAGACGTTATTAATAAATTTGAAAAAGAAGCAGAAGAACAAGCAAAAAAACATGCTGAACTAAGAAGACATTATTTAGACACAGTTTTGGCATTTAATCTTGCCGATATTCATAGAGGAACTTACGCAGGAGTGTACTATCCACACGCACATGTCTTATCTGTAAAAGAAAGACATAAATTCGATACTTATCCAACATTTGTTCACGAAGCAACTCATAGTACACAAGTTGGACCTGGAAGTAAAGGCTCTATTGACTCAAAAATTTTTACCGAAACAGCTAATCGTATGTTAAAAAATAACATATATCAAAAGTTGAAAGATGAATATAGTAAATATTACAACGAAAAAGTAAGAAATAAAGAAACACCTGATTCGTTTCATGTGTGGGTGGAAAAAAATGGTCACTTGAAATACTTCCCAGAAGTTATAGAAGGAGAAAAAATTGTAATACCAGGTGAAGATGGTAAACTTGGTGAAGAATCTCGTATAACAAAACGATATGTTGACTACTTTGGCGATAAAAAAGAAGTCCATGCAAGGCTTTCAGAGTTAAGATATGACCTTAGACGACATGGTATAACAGAAAAATATGGCGATAGTATTACTCTGGAAGATTTAAAAAAGTTACAAAGTTTAGGTAGTGATAAGCTATCCAGAGGAACAAAACGTCTTTTTACAATGTACCAAGACAACTTAGAAGAGCTTGTGTTAATGCTCAATACTTTAGCCAAAAACACTAATGTTGACGAATCTAACGAAGTAATGACAGCTAAAAGAGGAGGGTTAATATTCAAAAGAGGAGGTGTTATGCCTAAATACAAAGGTTCTGGAACTAAAGATGCTTGCTACGAAAAAGTTAAAGCAAGGTATAAAGTATTTCCTTCAGCCTACGCTTCAGGTGCATTGTCTAAGTGTAGAAAAATAGGAGCAAAGAATTGGGGTAATTCTAAATAAAATGTTGGGTCTTAAGTTTAAAAAAGGAGGAAGTATATTTTATAAAGAAAAATCACAAGGATTAAGAGGTTGGTTTAGCCGAAATAGAGGAACAGGTTGGGTAGATTGTATATCAAAAGGACCTTGTGGTGGTAAAAAAGCAGGAAAGAAAAGATTATGTAGACCAACTTTATCTGATTGTCCAAGTAGAGAGAAATTAAATCGTTTGAAAAGAAAAAAAGTAATGGGTAAAAGAATTAGCTGGAAGTAATAGATTAATATATTGATTCCTAACTGTTAAGATATTTATAAGCAAGGCAAAAGAAGTGTATAACTAACTATACTAAAACTGTTCATATAAAATTAAATACTGAACAATGAGAAGCAACGCTACTTGCCGTATGAGTGGATTGAGATATAAAATAAACAGTAAATCTTACAAGAAATTTCGAAAAACACCTAATTGGATAGCAGTTATTTTTGATGAAGGAGGTTCAGTTCCTGGTCCATCTGTTTCTTATCCTGATGTATTAAGCAAAAACATAGTAGTACCTATTAACACAGAGATAAGCTACGATAAAGAAACACCTAAAGAAAGAATGCTTAGGATTATGATGATTCAAGATTTTCTAAATGTACCTATCACAGGCAAGTGGAATTCAAAAACAGATAAAGCGTATAGAAAATTATTAGAAGAATACAACTTATCACCTAAAGAATTGTCTGAAAGGATTAAAGCAGCACAAACAGTAAACTTGGAAACTGGTGAAGCAAGAAAACCTAAAGATTATACAAGGCAATTGAACTACCTACTTAATGAGGAAAGAAAAAGAGAAGAGTCTCCTAAACCTAAAGTGAAGTTAGAGGGTGACGTTCACTTTAGTTATGGTCCAAAACCTGCTGATTCTAAGTCGGACAATTATCGCGACCTTATTACCTATCCATATTCTCCATCATCTTCTACACCCCATACAAATCAACAAGTAGATGATTCTTCTACTTTTAGTGCTGTTTTAGGTGCTCTTGACAGGTTTCTTGGAAAATTCTTCTTATCAGAAGAAGAACAAAAAGAAGGAAAAATAAAAACGCAACCTTCTACTTCTCCTTCTAAGCCTTCAACACAATCTCCTGCTTCTTCTTCTAAGCCTCCAGAAGATAAAAGGAACGAAGAAGATGATACTATTCCTGAAACTTATCAACTCTTAGGACTTACAAGAGATTTTCGTTCATCAGATATTAGTTATGGACATTCTTTTGTGCATACTTTTGACAATGATACGGGAGGAAGTTACATCATAGGTAGAAAGATTGCCGAGATGAAAGACAAAGACGGTACTGTTAGAGATACTACTTATCAAAAATCTGCAGGTGTTGCTCATTTTTTAATGGATGCTGACATTTCACCTAATCAAAAGAAAGCAAATGTTTCTTATAGAACTTTGTCAGGAGATTTAGTTCAGTCTCAGTACCCCGACATATTTTTACCATATGTACCTCAGTCTGAAGAAGAGTATATCATGCAATTCAAACCAAAAAATGATGGAAGTGGAGAGTATTTAGTAAGGTACAAGAAGCTAAAAGACACAGGGTTGACGTTAGATGATTTAAGAAAAGGTAATTATATATCTAAAGATGGTTGGGATACTCGTTATCCTATTAGGTCATTTGATCCAGAAAACATAGACTGGGATAATAATACTGGAACCAGCTTTACTTTGAGAACACCAACTTTAGTTACAAAAGATGGAAAACCTACACCTATTCCTAGCAAGAAATCTGATTTGTACTCAAGATATAGTGGTGCATCTGTTGTGTTTATAATAGAGAAACCAAATGGAAAGAGTGTAGCAAAAGACGTAGCAGGTTCTGTTGATACTATACGAGAACAGTACGATCAGATAAAAAAGGAGTATCCAGGTTCGAAAGTTACAATGTTAGTTCACGATGCTGGGAGTTACTCATTTAAGCCTGTAGATTATGATGGTTTAAGTCAGTCAAGTTATGTTGATTTTAACACGTACAATAGAGGATTTTCTGGTGCAGGGTTGCATATACCCAAAAGGTTAGTACCTCCAGAAACGTTAAAATTAATTGAAGAAACCTATCGAAAACATCAAAAACAAAAACATGGAGGTTTGATTTTTAAAAGAGGAGGAATGATTCAAAAAAGAAGTAGGGATATGAGTTGTGGTTACAGAAGAAGAATTGCTAGAAAATAATGATTGAGTTTAAAACAAAGTTGTTATTTTTATGGAAAATCAATTTACAGTATTTGTTAATACAACTCTTGTAACAGATTGATAATACTATGACCTTGTTTTTCAATAAACAGTATCCTACAATACCAAATGATGAGTACAAATTACTTTTTAAAAGAGGTGGAAGTTTGAAAGATTTACCTTGCAATGTACCAAAAAGAACTCCTACTCATAAAACCAAATCACATGTAGTTAAAGCTTGTGAAGGAGGTAAACAGAAGATTATAAGATTCGGTCAACAAGGCGTAGTAGGTTCTCCTAAAAAGGAAGGAGAATCAGAAGCTTATCGAAAAAGAAGGCTTGCATTTAAAGCAAGACATGCAAAAAACATTGCAAAAGGTAAAATGAGTGCAGCTTGGTGGGCAAATAAAGTTAAATGGTAATATGCCGGTAATAAATAAAACATATACTATAAACAACACAACAGATTTTCCTATTACTAAAACTGCTGAAGTTTTAGTAGATGGAGTTGTAAAACCAAGCACTGTAACAGAAACACCAACAAGTTTATCTATAACAGCTAACATTCCTGACCACGAAGTAACAGAAGATTTAGTAGTTAGAGTTCGTATAACGACAAATATAGGTACAAGTTGTACGAAAGAATACATAGACATTTTACCTGAGCTTCTTAACGAATTATTTGTATCTTTTCATTTTAGAGGGGCTGCTAAGAGTTTAGTATTTGAATCTAATTCCAGATTGAATTATCCAGAGTTCCATAATGTATTTAATTCTTGTGTTGGTATACAATATCAATTAGCTCCGGGTACGGGTATTAGTAACTGGGATAGTTATACGCAATTAACATTATCTCAATTAACACATCAATTAGCAACACTCCCCACTCCTTACTCTTTAAGAGTAACTGTTCAAGATTATGCGCAAGGTAGTGATTGTGGGATTTGTTTAAAATACAAATCTATTGCAGTACCTGAGAATTTTCAGTACAATTTTGATGATATAGCTCGAGATGTAATAATATATTTTGATGGTTCAGCAAAATATCATTTTGTGTCAGCTGGAAGTAACAATGGGAGCACTTTTAATTATAACCTGATTGTAAATAATGATGTAAACAACTTTATATATGGTAATATCAGTACATTATCAAGTTTAAACTCTGCAATATCAGCAGTTCCAGTAAACCAACCATATGCTGTTCAGGTTTGGGTGAATTATCCTATTGGTGTTAATAGTGCAATTGGAACGTTTGTACTGAATAAAATATGAGCAAAATAAAAGCTGTATTAGGAAACAATACCCTAAACCTACCACAAACTAATGCAATGCAATTTGATCAAAACCGATGGGTATTATTATCTGATGGAGAAGACGATGTTCCCAGATTGGTTCAGCCTCTTTCGTATCATG